>JBPYFB010000225.1:0-11637 GCA_051986465.1 Rugosimonospora sp. | reverse complement strand
CCCGTACCCGGCTGGCGGCGGCCGGTTCGATGCCACGGGTGCTCGGCCACGCCGACTGGGAGACACAGAATCTCCGATGGCAGAACGATTCGCCGCACGCCGTTCATGACTGGGACAGCATTGCCTGGCTGCCCGAGGCGGCGCTCGTCGGCGCGGCGTCCGGCGCCTTCGCCAGCGCCGAGGTACCGACACTGGCGCCACTGTCCAGTTCGGAGGCTTTCATTGCACGGTACGAGCAGGCACGCGGTCGGGCGTTCACCGCGGACGAGCGCGAGGTGGCCTGGGCTGCGAGCCTGTGGACGGCGCTGCACAACGCGCGTGTCGAGTTTCTCTGGGACTGCCCACCAGCCGCGCTCACCCAGGTACTGACGCAGGGAGCCGAACGCCTCCGTCGGGCGCGCGCTTGACAGCCGTCAGGTCGAACGGGCGACCCGGAATCCGACGTCGTCGATCTGGAGGCTCGGGTGGCTGCGGCGGCGTACGGAGGCCCGGCAACTCCAGGGTTCGTCGAACCAGCCGCCGCCGCGCAGCACCCGGTAGGTGCCGTAGACCTCGGCGTCGTAGATGTCCCAGCACCAGTCCCAGACGTTGCCCAGCATGTCGTACAGGCCCCACGGGTTGGGCTGCCTGCCGCCGACGTCGTGGATCCGCTCGTCCGAGTTGCCGCGGTACCAGGCGATCTCGTCCAATGGCCCGTACCGCGGGCCGGTCGTACCGGCGCGGCAGGCGTGCTCCCATTCGGCCTCGGTCGGCAGCCGGTACCCGTCGGCGGAGGCGTCCCACGTGACGTGCTCACTGTCAGCGTCAAGGCCGTCGGCATGGAGCCGGTACACGGGCGTGAATCCGTCGCGTCGGGCGAGGGCGTTGCAGAACCGGATCGCGTCCCACCACGAAACGCCTTCGACGGGCAGTTGGTCCCCGCCGGCGGCGCTCGGCCGTTCGCCGGTGACCTCCGCGTACTGCGCCTGGGTGACCGGGAACGCGGCGAGCTCGAACGGCGCGACCTCGACCGACCAGCTGCGCCGGGTACGGCGATCCGACAGCGTCACCTGCCCCGGCGGTACAGTGATCATCTTGTTCGCGCGCATGTCACCGCATCCGGAGCGGTCCGACCGCGCTGGCGCCGGTGGCGAGCCACTGCTCGACGCTCGTCAGATACGCGTCGACGATTCGGGCTTCGACACGGTGCTGGGAGATGAGGGCTGTCGCCTGGTCGGGGCGGTGCCCGCGTAGGCGGAGCACGGCGTAGGTGAGCATGACGGAGCGGCTGCGTCCCTGGTGGCAGTGGATGAGGACACGGGCGCCGGGGTCGTCGGCGAGGGCCTGGGCGGCGAAGAGCGCGGCCGCCGACCACAGGCGGGGCGGCTGGCGGTAGCCGAAGTCAACCATTGGTGCGTGGACCACCCGGGACGGGCCGAGGAGGGCGCGTTCGACGGCGAGGTCCTGTGAGATCCAGGTCTGCACGGTGGAGCGGCAGTTGACGATGTGGGTGATGCCGTTCTGCGCCAGCGTGGGCAGGGTGACGCCGGTGGGCATGCTGCCGACCGCGATGCGCTGGTCACCGATCCAGCTCAGCGGGGTGTTGCGTGGGCTGGGCCGATAGAGACGGGTGCTGTATCGGTGGCATCGCCGCTGCCAACCGCTCACGTGATCCTCACCGGTTGAACGGTACCCCGGCCAGCGCCGTCAACGAGCGCCGTCAATAGCCGCGCACGTGGGATGGTGGTCAGGTACGTGAACGGCGGCGCGGCGGCAACCCCAGCGGCTGGGCACCGGACTTCGACCGGATTCTCATCAGCTAGCCGTCGGTATCCACACGCGCATCGCGCCCACCCCCCGGTTGGCCCACAGGTAGTACGGGATCGCGGTCAGCGGTACCGGCCGGCCCGGGCTGGGCGCGGCGTCCGCGGTCCGGTAGGGCATACCGGGACAGCTCGGGGACTCCTCCGCCTGGCCGGGGGCCTCGGCGACCCATACCCCGCCGAGCAGCTCCGGCCGGAGGCGAGCCACGATGTCACCGGCGGGCAGGCGGACATCCGCCAGCTCGACGCCGGGCGGCAGGTCCGCCTGCTCCAGGCAGTACACGAGGGGACCGCGCTCGATCGCCTGGCAGCCGCGCACCGCGTCCACCCGCGGGTCGGCGACGGTACGCCGGACCGGCATCGGCAGGTCGAGCACGACCCGGTCGCCGGCGCACCACACCCGCCGCAACCGAAGGTACGTGCCAGATGACGAGGGTGGGACGGGGGAGGCGTTCAGCGTCGCCGAGGGCGAGTCGCACCAGGCCGGTACCCGCAATGACAGGGTCCACGGGCCGGGCGGGGCGGCGCGGACCTCGATCGCGACCCGGCCGTCCCACGGGTAGTCGGTGGCGACCGCGAGCTCGGCCCCGCCCGCCCGCACCCGCCCCGCCGCGTACTGGTGGATCTGGACGCCCTCGGTGTCCTGAGTGGCCAGATAGTGGTCCAGTGTGGACAGTCCGCGCATCACGTTCGGCGGGCAGCAGGCGGTGTTGAACCACGGGCGGCGGCCGGCGCGGGCGCTGCGGGTGCTGCTGTGGAAGCCGTCGCGCCGGTGCTGCAACGGGTTGGCGTAGAAGAACGCCCGCCCGTCCAGCGACAGCCCGGCGGCGAACGCGTTGTAGAGCGTGCGTTCGATGAGGTCGGCGTGGCGCGCCTCGCCGGTCGCGAGGAGCATCCGCCAGCTCCACAGCACGCTGCCGTACGCGGCGCAGGTCTCGCAGTACGCCGCGTCCGGGGGCAGCTCGTACGCGTCGCCGAAGGACTCGCCCTCCCAGCGCGCGCCGACGCCACCGGTGAGGTACGTCTTGCCCCGTACCATGTCGTCCCACTGCGCCGCGACGGCGTCGAGGAGGGTACGGTCGCCGGTCTCGACCGCCACGTCGGCGGCGCCGGCGGCGAGGAAGACCGCGCGCACCGCGTGCCCCTCGACCGCGCGCGCCTCCCGTACCGGCACCCGGTCCTGGTAGTACGAGGTGCCGAACAGGCCCGGGCCGAGCAGCCCGTGCCCGCGCGCGTCGATGAAGTACGCCGCGAGCTCCAGGTAGTCGCCGCGGCCGGTGTGCCGGTACAGCTCGACGAGCGCCATCTCGATCTCGGGGTGCCCGCACACGCCGGCCCGCCGCCCCGGCCCGAACGTCGCGACGAGATGGTCGGCGCAGCGCGTCGCGACCCCCAGCAGGTCGTCGCGGCCGGTCGCCCGGTGCTGCGCGACACCCGCCTGGATCAGGTGCCCGGCGCAGAACATCTCGTGCCCGAACGCCAGATCGCTGAAGCGCGCCCCGCTCCGGTCGCCGGTCTGGAAGTACGAGTCGAGGTACCCGTCGGGCTCCTGCGCCGCGGCGACGAGCGCGGTGGTCTCCGCCTCCCAGCGGGCCAGCCACTCGCCCGGCTCCCGGGCCCGCTCCCAGGCGAGCGCCTCCAGCCACTTGTACACCTCGGAATCGGCGAACAGGCGGCCGGCGAACTCGCCGGTCGTGGTACCCGCCGCCAGCAACAGGTTGTGCAGGTTGCCCGCGTCGGCCAGCCGGCCCGGGGCGGCGGCGATCGCGCCCTCCCGGTTGGCCCGCTGCCGGTCGGCCCAGAACCCGCCCTCGACGCGTACCTCGGACAGGCCGAGCGGGCGCAGGAGCACCGCGGCGCCGGCGGTCGGCGCGGTGGGCCCGTCAGCCACGGGTCTCAGCGCGCATGGCGGTTTCGACCGCCGCGCCGGTGGACTGGCGCACCACCAACTGGCAGGGCAGCGTCTCCAGACCGTGTGACGGGTGGCCGTCGATCGCGGCGAGCAGCCGCTGCGCCGCGATGTGGCCCAGCCGGGTCAGGTTCATGTCCACTGTGGTCAGTGGTGGCCGGCCAGCGGCCGCCATGACCTCCCAGTTGTCGAAGCCGACCAGCGCGATGTCGGCGGGTACCCGCCGGCCGCTTTCCCGCAGCGAGTCGGCGACGCCGCGCGCGATCTGGTCCGAGCCGCAGAAGATGGCGTCGATGTCCGGCTGCGCCCGAAGCAGGATGTGGGTGGCCTGGCGCCCCCACTCCTCGCTCCACTCGCCGTGCAGCACCCGCGCGCCGGCCAGCGCCAGCCCGGCCTCGCCGAGCGCGGCCCGGGCGCCCTCGGCGCGCAGCCGCGCCGCGAGAAAGCGGTCCGGACCGGTGATGTGCCCGATGCGGCTGCGGCCGGTGGCGAGCAGGTGCTCGATGGCGAGGCGCCCGCCGCCGGCGTCGTCGGGCGCGAGCGAGCAGTCCGTCGGGTCCGCCGACTGGGTCATCGCGTACACGACGGGTACCGGTAACCCGGTGCCGATCGGCGGCCGGGGATCGGCGCGCCGGCCGGTCACGATGATGCCGTCCACCCGGCGCGCCAGCAACGTGCGGATGTAGTGCTGCTCGCGGATCGGGTCGCCGCGACCGTCGCACAGGAACACCGAGATCTGCCCGGCGCCCAGCGCGTCTTCCACGCCGAGCATCACCGGGATGCTGAACCGGCCGAAGCTGTCCGTCGTGATGAGACCGACGGTGAAGCTGCGCCCCGCGAGCAGCCCGCGGGCCAGCGCGTTGGGCTGGAAGCCCAGTTGGTCGGCGGCGGCGAGCACGCGCTCGCGGGTCTCCGCGCGCAACTGGCCGCGGCCGTTGAGCGCCTTGGACGCGGTGCCGACGGATACCTCGGCGAGGGAGGCCACGTCGGCGATGGTGGCCGGCCGTCGGGGTACGGGCACGGACTCTCCTTTTCCGGAGGGCTGCTGGGCGCGGTGTGTCGGTCGCCAGGTGGCGGCCGTTGTTCCGAGGATAACGGACGGCGGTGCCCGGGCAACCAGCAAAGCGTTTCTGGGGCGGCCAACGCCCATCATTGACTTCATCACGGTGCCGGCTTAGGGTCTGAGGACAAAGGTTTTCCGAGCTTGACTATCGGTACTTTTCGGTACCTTGTTTCGGTACTTGGTTTCCGTACTTGGCGATGTCGTCCTTGGCCGGGTGCGGCGGCGCTTCCCGCGTTTCGCTCGGGCGTCCCCTCGCGGCCCCTCAGAGGGGAATGCACATGAGCCGGTCTCCACGTGCGAACCGCGTGCTCGTCGCCAGCCTGGCGGTGCTGTCCATCGCGGCCCTGCAGGGCGGTGTCGCGCGCGCCGCCGGCATCGACCCGGGCGAGCCCACCTTCACCGGCTCCGCCAATCCGATACCGGCCGAGCCCGCGGCGTTCGATCCGGCGCGCAGCCAACTGCAGGCCATCTTCGACGCCGACCTCGCCGCCGGCGGCACGTCGTACTGGTTCGACCGGATCCTCGCCCGACCGTTCCTGTCCAATGCGGACTCCGCGCTGATGACCCGGGGCCGGGCGCTCTACATGTACACCCACAACGCGCGCGCGCTCGGCTTCGCGGCCGGCGGTACCGGTGCGAACGGGGGCGGGGGGTACGCGTACCGGCAGCCGCCCACCACCGGCCCGGCGGTCAGCCTGTACACCGTGGCCGTCGCGGGCGACGCGCTCGTCGAGGACACCACCCAGCGGGTGCAGCACCCGAGCTACTTCACCTCCGTGTACACCCGCACCGGCCTGTCCGTGCTGGAGCGCAAGTTCATCACCGACAACGACGTCGCGGTGACCGAGCTGACCCTCACCAACACCGGGGGCGCCGCGCTGTCCACGACGCTGACCGCCGCCTCCCCGATCGCCACCACCGCCTCGGCCGACGGCACCGAACTGACCGGCAGCGTCCGGCTGCGGTACGGGCTGACCACCATCGCACCGCGGATGTCCGGTGACGGCTTCACCGCCAGCGGCACCAGCCTGACCCGCGACGTCACCCTCGACTCCGGCGCGTCGGTCACCGTCAAGGTGCAGTTGGGCGCGCTGGCGAACGAGATACCGGCGTCCGCGACCGACTACGCGCGCTACCGGGCGTACGACCCGAGCACCGCGTGGCTCACCCAGATGCGCGAGTACAACACGTTCTGGGTCGACACCGTGCCGTACGTCGACATCCCCGACAAGAACGTGGAGAAGGTCTCGTACTACCGGACGTGGGAGAACCGGTACAACCTCTTCGACGGGAACATCCCCGGCAACGACTACCAGTTCCCCGTCGACCTGGAGGGCGCGCTCGGCTACAACAACCAGATCTCGCTGACCGTACCGATGCGCATGCAGGACCTCCAGTTCTGGCGCGACCCGCTGTACTCGTACGGTCCGTGGCTGTCCCAGGGCGAGGAGTCCGGGTGCCAGGCCTTCCACGACAACCCGGGCAACACCGGGAACTGGAACAACACCTACGAGCAGTGGACCGGTGCGCAGGCGTGGCAGAGCTACCTGGTACACGGCGGCCCGAGGTCCATTGTGGAGAACCTGGCGAAGTACGCCGAGTGCGACCTGGAAGGTACGCTCGCCAAGTTCGACACCAACCAGGACGGCCTTATCGAGTACTCGTCCGGCACGTTGCCCGGCAACGACGCCGACTCGGTCGCCTTCAAGTACTACGGCACCCGGCCCCAGGACCGTACCGAGACCTCGTACTGGTACGCCGAGGCGAACGCGGCGGCGGCCGAGTACACGCTGCTCGGCGAGAAGGCGAAGGCGGCGCAGCTGACCGCGATCGCGGACCGGCTGCGCGGCGCCATCCTGACCAACCTCTGGGCGTCCGGCCCGGTGACCAATGTGGACACCGGCGGCGGCCAGGCGACCGGCGCCCGGGTACCCGGCAGGCTGGGCAACGCGCTGAAGCTCAGCGGCAGCAACGAGTACGTGAACCTGCCGGCCGGTATCGTCAGCGGCCTCGGTGACTTCTCCGTCTCCGCCTGGGTCAACCCCGCCGCGACCACCACCTGGTCCCGGGTCTTCGACTTCGGCACCGGCACCGGCGTGTACATGTTCCTCACCGTCAACGCCGGCAGCGGCCCCCGCTTCGCCATCACGACCGGCGGTGGTGGCGCCGAGCAGCAGCTCAGCACCGCCACCCAGCTTCCGGTCGGCACCTGGTCGCACCTCGCGGTCACCCTCTCCGGTACCGCCGCGACCCTGTACGTGAACGGGGTACCGGCGGCGACCAACCCGATCATGACCCTGCACCCGTCGAACCTCGGGAATACCAACCAGAACTGGATCGGCCGCTCCCAGTACGCCGACCCGTACCTGAACGCCACTGTGGACGATTTCCAGATCTACGGCCACGCGCTGTCCGCCGCGGATGTCGCCGGCCTCGCGGGCGGCCAGCCTGGCGCGGGCGACGTCGCCTCCTACCGGTTCGACGAGCAGAGCGGCGCGACCGCCGTCGACTCCTCGGGCAACGGGCGCGACGCGACGATCGTGTCGCTGGTGCGCTCCACCGTCTCCTGCCCCGGCAAGGTGTTCCTCCAGCGCGACCTGACCACCGGCAACCTGGTGTGCTGGAAGGACCAGCAGAACTTCGCCCCCTTCATCGACGGGGTACCGCCGGACACCCCCGAGTACACCCAGGCGCTGCGCTACTACGCCGACCCGGCAGAGTTCCCACTGTTCCCCGTCTACACGGCGAACCAGGCCGACCAGTCGGCAGACCAGGCGTGCGCCGCGTGCAACCACGGCAGCAACAACTTCTCCAACATCAACGAGACGCTGCAGGCCCGACTGTTCTCCACTGCCCTGCGCGACTACCCCTCGCCCTACATCACTCCCGCCATGTACTGGCGGATGATCGAGTGGCAGTCGTGGAACGAGGACATCAACGGCGACAACCGCTTCCCCGACAACAACGAGTTCTTCTTCAACTGGGACCCGACCACCAGGACCTTCGGCCGCTCCGGCATCCACCACGACGTGCTCGGCTCGTTCAACTGGATGTTCTTCCAGGACGTGGCGGGGCTGCAGCCGCGCCAGGACGACCGGGTCGAGCTGTGGCCGATCGACATGGGGCTGGACCACTTCGCGGTCAACAACCTCAGCTACCACGGCAGCGACCTGACGGTCGTCTGGCAGAAGCCCGGCGGCACCGTCTACTACCCGGCTGCGCCGATGGGGTACACGCTCTACGTCGACGGGCGCGCGGTGTTCACGGCGCCGGACCTGGCGCACGTGGTGACGCGCGAGGACACCGTGAAGCCCGCCTTCACGGTGAGCCTGGCGGACAACGCCCGCGTCGTGGACGCCTTCGGCAAGGCTGGCGTGGACATCTCCCGCGGGCCGCAGGCGGTCGACCTGGCCGCCGGCGCGACCGCGACCGCCTCGTTCACGACCACCAGCCCGGCGGCGCAGGCCACCAGCCCCGGCAACGCGGTCGACGGCTTCACGATCAGCGGCCTGCCGGTCGTCTCCGGAGCCTACGTCGGCACCAACCCGATCTGGGGCGACCTCGGCTCGCCCAACGCGCAGGACTGGCTGCAGGTCGACCTCGGCAAGACGCAGAAGGTCGACCAGGTGCGGCTCTACTTCTACAGCAACAAGGCGTTCGGCTCCGGCGGCAACACCTCCCGGGAACCGGCGACATACACCCTTCAGTACTTCGACGGAGTGTCCTGGGTGGACATTCCCGGCCAGACGGCGAGTCCGGCGAACCCGGCGCCCAACCTCAACCAGGTCGACTTCCCGCCGATCTCCGCCCGGCAGGTACGCGTACTCCTGACGCGCGCGCCCGGGTTCGCGGTCGGTGTCAAGGAGCTGCAGGTCTTCAACACAAGGAGCGGAAATGGCAATTGACGCACGGCGTCGCGGCCTCGTCGCGGCGGCGGCGGTCCTGGCGCTGGGCCTGGCCGCGTGCGGCGGAGGCGGGAAGTCCACGACGACCAGCGCCGCCAGCCCCGACAACGGTACCGAGCTGACGATGTGGGTGCGCTCGGCCACCGACCAGTTCAGCCAGCGGCTGGTCGACGCGTACAACAAGAGCCACAAGAACAAGGTCAAGCTGACCATCATCCCCAACGACGCCTACCTGACGAAGGTCGGCGCGGCGGCCGGCTCGCACAGCCTGCCCGACATCCTCGCCTCCGACGTCGTATACACGCCCAACTACACCAAGCAGGGCCTGTTCCACGACATCACCTCGGATGTCAAGGCGCTGCCGTTCGCGAGCACCATCGCCAAGTCCCATGTGGACGTCGCGTCCTACCAAGGCAAGATCTACGCGGTGCCGCACAAGCTCGACTCGTCCGTGCTGTTCTACAACAAGGATCTGTTCCAGCAGGCCGGGCTCGACCCGAACAAGCCGCCGGCCAACTTCGCCGACATCCTCGCCGACGCCAGGAAGATCACCGCGCTGGGCCACGGCATCACCGGCTTCGACATCGCCGGAAGCTGCGGCGGCTGCGGCGTGTACACGCTGTTCCCGTACGCCTGGGCGGCCGGCGAGGACGTGCTGTCCCCGGACGGTAAGCAGGTACACATCAACACGCCCGCGTTCAAGGCCGTCTTCAGCCTGTACAAGCAACTCACCGACGAGAAGCTGGTCGATTCGAGCGACAAGGCCCAGGACGGCTCGACGTGGCCGCAGAACTTCGAGGCGGGCAAGGTCGGCATGCTGCCGCTGGGCTCCCCGATCGTGGGCGACCTGCTCAAGCAGACGAAGTTCCAGTGGGGCGTCACCCCGCTGATGGCCCCGGACGGCTCGGCGACCTCCACGTTCATCGGTGGCGACGTGGCCGGCATCTCCGCCACCTCCAAGAACACCGCGCAGGCGTGGGACTTTCTCAAGTGGACACTGAGCGACGACGCCCAGGTCGAGATCATCGCGAAGAACGGTGACCTGCCCGACCGCACCGACCTCAGCGGCAACAAGTACACCGCCGCCGACCCGCGTACCAAGCTGATCGCCGACGGGTTGAAGAACGGCCACACGCCGTTCGCGCTGCCCTTCGGCGACCTGTTCAACAACCCCAACGGCCCGTGGGTGGCGGCCATCCGCGGCGCCATCTACGGCACCGACCTCGACAAGGCGCTCACCGACGGGCAGTCGAAGATACAGGCGGGTCTCGATGCCGCCAGCTGAGCCACGCCGGGCCGAGGTGCGGCCGTGTCCGTGACCACCACCCGCACCCGGACCACGGGCCGCGCGACCGGCGCACCGACGCGCCGGTCGCGCGGCCCGGCCGCCCGGCGACCGCTGACCGGGCTGCTGTTCGTCGCGCCGACCGCGGTCATCGTGGCCGGCCTGTTCCTGGTACCGCTGGCGATCCTCGTCTACATGTCCTTCACGGACTGGCCGCTGCTCGCCGGACCGACCCCGGACGGTGTCGACAACTACCGCCACCTCATCCACGACAGTCAGTTCACTGGCGCCATCGCCTTCACGCTCATCTACACCGCCATCACGACCGTCGTACTGTTCGCGGTGGCGTTCGCGCTCGTGGCCGTCGCCAACACCCCGCGCCGCGCGGTCCGGTTCTACCGCACCGCGTACTTCCTGCCGTACGTCGTCGGCACCGCGGCCGCCTCGACGATGTGGTGGATCGACTCCAGCGACAACCTGGGCGTGTTCAACAGCCTGCTGCGCGCGGCCGGGCTGATCCACCACCCGGTCGGGTTCCTGGAGACGCCGGCCAAGGCGCTGTTCACCACGATCGCGCTGGTGGTCTGGAAGTTCGTCGGCTTCCAGATGGTCGTGCTGCTGGTCGGCGTGCAGTCGATCCCGGGCGAGCTGTACGAGGCGGCGCGGGTGGACGGCGCGTCGACGTGGCAGCGGCTGCGCTACATCACCATACCGTCGCTCAAGCCCACCATCGCCCTGCTCGCCGTGTTGTCGGTGACCGGCTCGCTGCTCGCCTTCGACCAGTTCTACGTGCTGACCCACGGCGCGCCGGACAACAGCACCGTCACCGTGGTGCTGGCGCTGTACAACAAGGCGTTCCAGTCCTTCCGGCTCGGCGACGCGGCCGCCGAGGCCGTGGTGCTGCTCGTCGCGCTGATCCTGCTCAACGTCGTGCAGATGCGCCTGCTGCGCAACCGGGAGAACTGATGACTTCCCGCACCGTGACTTCCCGCACAGTGACTTCGCGCAAAGCCCTGCGGGGCACCATTTTCCACATCACGAGCACGGTACTCGCGGTGGCGTTCCTGTTCCCGTTGCTGTGGGCGCTGCTCAACTCGTTCAAGAGCAAGGCCGAGGCGAACCAGCAGCCGCCCACGTGGTTCCCGCACAGCCTGTCCATCGCCAACTACCGCAGCCTCGCCGGCTTCGACCAGGGCATCGGCACGTACCTGCTCAACAGCATCATGCTCTCCGCGCTGACCGTCGTCGGCTCGGTGGTCGTGTGCGTGCTGGGCGGGTACGGCTTCGCCCGGTTCGCGTTCCGCGGCCGTACCCTGCTGTTCGGTACCACGCTGGGCATCCTGATGGTGCCGTACGCGACGATCCTGCTCCCGCTCTACATCGTGCTGGGCCACCTGGGCCTGCAGAACAGCCTGATCGGCCTCGCGCTGGTGCTGGTGATGTTCCAGCTCCCGTTCGGCATCTTCATGATGCGCAACAGCTTCGAGTCGGTCCCCCGCGAGCTGGAGGAGGCCGCGCTCGTCGACGGTTGCTCGGACTTCGGCGCGATGTGGCGGGTCTCCGCCCGGATCGTCGCGCCCGGCGTGGTCACGGTCGCGCTCTTCTCGTTCCTCATCTCCTGGAACGAGTTCCTCGCTCCGCTGTTCATCCTGACTGACGGCCGGAAGTACACC
>JBPYFB010000224.1:0-14003 GCA_051986465.1 Rugosimonospora sp. | reverse complement strand
TGAGTAGCCTCCAGTTGACGGTGGTGGTGTACGGATCCCACATCGAAGTCCCCCTTTGCGATCTGAATAGACCGTACGAGTTGAAGTGGGCTCTAGGTCAAACGGTTTGACCCTCGGTCGTCCACATAGGATGGTGATTCGGGTCACGTGATCATGGCGCTCCGGTCAGTGGCGGGGCGACTCGCGCGTGCGTACTGTGTCAGTTACGCAGAGCCACAGTGGGCGAAGGAATGTGGCGCCCTGACCGCGATACCGGACATGCCGGATACGCGCTTGGTACGTCCGGTGCGATCCAATGTCCGAGAAAGTGGCTTAATGCACCGCAAAATGTGGCACAGACCACGGTTTATCCGCGTGTCGCCGCGAAAAGCACCTGCCTAGCCTGGCCGGATGCAGGGCAACGACAACGAGGAAAACCCACCCCGACGTCGGTACCGGTGGACCACCGACTACAAGAAGGTGGCCTCCCGGATCCGCCAGTGGATAAAGCAGGACGCGAACCAACTCCGGTTCGCTCAGGCCCAACGGACGTACCAGGAGGGGCAGCGCAAGCTGCGCACGCTCCTGTCTCCCGACCGCCCCGCCGGCGTGCGTGGCATGGCGGTGGTGGCGTTGGTAGCGATGGGCCTTGCGGCCCTGTGCGTGGCGTTCGCGGGCAGCACCGCGCAGCCGGCCACGCGCTCGACGGATTTCTCCGCGGCGACGCTGACCGGTGATCGCCAGCGGGAGGTCGCGTCCCGGTCGGAGCACCGCACGGTGGTGGCTCCCGACTCCTCCGTCGCCGCGGCACCCAAGGCGGCCAAGGCCACCGAGGCGGCCAAGGCACCGGCGCGGCCCGCCGCGCCCGCCAAGCCGAACCCCGACCCGGGCCCCGTCGGCGGCCTGACCAACACGCAGTGGGCGTACGCGAAGACCATCGTGTCGGTCGGCAAGCAGATGGGCCTGCCGAAGCAGGCGTACGTGGTGGCGCTCGCCACGGCGATGCAGGAGAGCAAGCTGTACAACCTCGCCAACTGGAACCTGGCGGACTCGATGAACGTGGCGCACGACGGCGTGGGCGGCGACTTCGACTCGGTCGGGCTCTTCCAGCAGCGCCCCAGCAGCGGCTGGGGAAGCGTCGGCGAGCTGATGAACCCCGCCATCTCGGCGCAGCGGTTCTACAGCGCGCTGGAGCAGGTCGGCGGGTGGCAGGGCATGCCGATCACGGTGGCCGCGCAGACGGTACAGGGCTCGGCGTTCCCCGACGCGTACGCGGCGTGGGAGGGTCTGGCCAACCAGATCGCGAACACGCTCGCCCCCTAGGCTCTGTCCGTCGCCCCCTGGGCTCTGTCCACAGGGGACTCCCGTAGGACCCGCACCTCTCCGGCGGGTACCAGCAGCCAGCCGTCGCACGCGTCGCCGGTGAGCAGTTCGGTACCCGTACCGGGGAGGGTCGCGTCGCCGGCGGTGTGGTTGATGGCGACCAGGTAGCTGCCGTGCTCACCGGCACGGTGTACCACCTCCACACCGTCCGGCACGCCGGTACGCGGCCGCATGCCGGCTATCCGCAGCACCGTGTCCAGGTCGGTGCCGCCCAGCCGGGTCGAGACGTACCAGGCGGTGCCGGCCCCGGCCCGGCGCCGGGTGACCGCGGCACCGCCGGCGGCCGGGCCGTCGAGGAAGCGCAGCACCGGCTCGGCATCGTCGAGCACCAGGTGCTCAGCCCAGACGTCCCCGGTCAAGCCGTTGTCCAGTTGCATCCGCTCGCCCTGGGCCAGTGGCAGGAACTCCTCGACTTCCAGGCCGAGCAGGTCGCGTAGGGCGCCGGGGTGCCCGCCGGGGTGTACCGCGTCGTTGCCGTCGACGATGCCGGAGAAGTACGAGACGACAAGGTTCCCGCCGCGCTGCACGTAGCCGGCGAGGTTCGCCGCGGCGGCCGGCGTCGTGAGGTACAGGCTGGGCACGAGCACCAGCGGGTACGGGTCGAGGCTGCGCTCCGGGTGCAGGAAGTCCGCGGTGAGATGGGCGTGCCAGGTGCGGTCGTAGAAGGCCCGCAGCCGTTCCAGGTACCGCAGGTCGACCGAGGGGCGCCACTCCAACTCCAGCGCCCACCAGGACTGCCAGTCCCAGACGATACCGACGTCGCCGACGACCCGCGTGTCCAGCAACTCGTCCAACCCGGCCAGTTCGGTACCGAGGCGCACCACGTCCCGCCAGATCCGGGTCGAGGTACCGCCGTGCGGCAGCATCGCGGAGTGGAACTTCTCGGCACCGAAGCGGGAGGCGCGCCACTGGAAGAACAACGCCGACTCGGCGCCGCGGGCGATGTGGGCGAAGGTGTTGCGGCGCATCTCCCCCGGGCGCTTGGCGATGTTGCGCGGCTGCCAGTTCACCGCGCTCGTGGAGTGCTCCATCAGCAGCCACGACCGTCCATTCGCGACAGACCGGGTCACGTCGGCGGCCATCGCCAGCTCGATGTGGTTCTCCGGCTGCTCGGCGTGCAGGTAGTGGTCGTTGGAGACCACGTCGACCTCCTCCGCCCAGCGCCAGTAGTCGATCCACTTGCAGTTATTGATCATGAAGTTCGTGGTGACCGGTACCTCCGGCGAGTACCGGCGCAGCACGTCACGTTCGGCGGTGAAGCACGCCAGGTGCGCGTCTGACGAGAAGCGCAGGAAGTCCAACTGCTGGCTGGGGTTGATGGCGGTGGGCGCGAGCCGGGGCGGCTCGATCTCGTCCCAGTCCGAGTACCGCTGGCCCCAGAACGTGGTGCCCCAGGCCGTGTTGAGCGCGTCGAGATCGGCGTACCGGCCGCGCAGCCAGTCCCGGAAGGCGGCCGCGGAGGTCGGGCAGTAGCAGGCCGGGTTGGCGCCGCCGTACTCGTTGTGGCAGTGCCAGAGCACCAGGGCCGGGTGGCCGGCGTACCGCTGCCCGAGCTGCTCGGTGATGCGTACCGCGGCCGTGTGGTACGCAGGCGAGCTGGGGCAGATGGACTGGCGCGCGCCGAGGCCGAGCTGCTGCCCCTCCCGGGTGACCGGCCGGGCCTGCGGGTGGCGCTTGAAGAACCAGGCCGGTGGCGCGGCGGTGGGGGTACCCAGGTCGACCGCGATGCCGGCCTCGTGCAGCAGGTCGAGCACCCGGTCCAGCCAGCCGAAGTCGTACTCCCCCTCTCTGGGCTCAAGCAGCGCCCAGGCGAAGATGCCGACGCTGACCAGGTTGACCCCGGCCTCGCGCATCAGCCGCATGTCCTCGACCCACACCTCCTCCGGCCACTGCTCGGGGTAGTAGTCCCCGCCGTACGCGAGCTTGCCCAGCCGGGGCAGCACGCGCGGCGCGTGACCGGCCGGCGCGGTGCGCAGGCGAGGGGTGCCTTGGGCCGTGACTTGGGCTCCGACCAGCGACGGAATGCTCATCGAGAAGGCTCCGAACCGTGAACGCTCACACCACATCGTGAGCCATGATCGCACGAAGTCAAGTGGCAAAATATCGTACCTGTGACCCTTGACACACTCAACATTAGACCGAACACTGTGAACGCTCACAGTTGTTTCCAGCCGGTTGCGCCCAGGTGGCCACCAGGACGCAACCACCGGGACACAGGTCGAGGGAGGAGAGCACGATGCCTGACAGACATAACAGTGTTTCGGTCAGTGGTTCCGTCACCCGCCGCCGGTTCCTGGCCGGCTCCGCGCTCGCAGTCGGTGGCACCGTCGCGGCGCCGCTGCTCGGCGCGTGCAACGCCGGTTCGTCCAAGTCGAGCGGCTCCTCTGGCGGCGCCAAGACGGTCACCCTGACCGTCATGTACGCCAGCAACGAGCTGACCAAGGACCACATCGCCGAGTTCGAGAAGCTGAACCCGACCATCAAAATCCAGTTCATCGAGAACGACACCACCCGCCTGAACGCGATGCTCGCCTCCGGCAGCCCGCCGGACTTCGTCCGCGGCGCCGCGGTCGGCAGCGCCAACAACAACGCGCGCGGCCTGGCCACCAACCTCGACCCGTACCTCGACAAGAGCAGCGTGCTCAAGAAGGCCGACCTGATGCCGGTCAACGACAGCTGGCGCTGGGACGGCAAGCAGATCGGGCAGGGGCCCTACTACGGGATCACCAAGGACTGGAGCCAGGACGCGACGCTGTGGTACAACGGCTCGCTGCTCGACAAGGCGAAGGTTCAGCGGCTGTCCGGCACCGAACCGGTGACCTACGACGAACTGCTGCAGATCGGCAAGAAGCTCACCACCAAGCAGGGCGGCAAGACCCTGGTGTACGGCCTGGGCGTCGAGTGGGCCTGGAACCTGTGGGCGCCGATCGCCATGATGATCGCCCAGCAGGGCGGCAGCATGTACAGCAGCGACCTGACCCAGACCGACTTCACCGGTACCGAGGCGAAGCGCGCCCTGCAGTGGTACGTCGACTTCGTACAGTCCGGCGTCGGCCCCTCGGTACTCAACCCGCTGCCCGACAACGCCGACCTGTCCACGTTCTCCGCCAACCGGATGGCCATCACCCAGGACGGCTTCTGGTACGGCGGCAACTTCGCGACCGCCGCCGCCGACGTGCAGGCCAACATCCGGATGGCACCGGCGCCGGTGATGGGTGACAAGCGGATCAGCCCGTGCTACGCCGGGCAGGGCGCGTGGATACCGGCCAAGTCGAAGAACAAGGACGCCGCCTGGAAGCTCATGGAGTACTTCATGACCGGTACTCCCGCCCACGAGCGGGCCAAGAGCGGCTGGGGGTTGCCCTCGCTCAAGTCGCTGATGTCCGAGGTGCCGCAGGCGCTGCCGTACCAGAAGGACGCGTTCGCGACCTCGCAGAACGAGCTCCAGTACAGCGGGCCGCTGCCGGACAACCCGTACATCACCGTTGACAACTGGAACACCATCCTGAACAAGTACATCCAGCAGGCGGCGACGAGGAAGATGACGGTCGACGCCGCGGGCGCGGCGATCACGGCCGACGTCAACAAGGCTCTCAAGCAGGGCAAGGATCAGATCGGGTAGGTGCGGGGTGGTGCGGAGCAAGAGCTGGTCGCGGTACTCGGGCCGGACCTTCTACGCCTTCGTGTCGCCATGGCTGCTGGGCTTCCTGGCGCTGACGGCGATTCCCTTGGTGTACGCGTTCCTGATGAGCCTGACCAACTTCGACGGCAGCTCTCCGCGCTGGCACTGGGTCGGCCTGCGCAACTACACCGAACTGCTGCACGATTCGGACGCGTGGGCCAGCCTGCTGCGTACGCTGCTGTTCACCGCGATCGCGGTACCGGCGAGCGTGGCGGGCAGCCTGTGGCTGGCGGTACTGCTCAACCGACGACTCGCGGCGGTCGGGCTGTTCCGCACCATCTTCTACATCCCTTCCGTGGTACCGGTGGTCGCCGCGGCGATCATGTGGAAGCTCGTCTTCAACCGCGACTCGGGCCTGCTCAACATCGTCCTCGGCTGGCTGGGCGGTTCGCCAATCACCTGGCTGATCGACCCGACCGCCTTCTACGCGCTCATCATCCTGTCGCTCTGGGGCCTGGGCGGCGGCATGGTCATCATGCTCGCCGCCCTCCAGGGCGTACCGGATGAACTCGAGGAAGCGGCCATTGTGGACGGTGCGAACCGGTGGCAGGTCTTCCGGAACGTGACCGTACCGATGATCTCGCCGGTGATCTTCTTCCAGGTGATCACCGGCACCATCGCGTCGTTCCAGATCCTCGTGCAGCCACTGCTACTCGCCGAGACGAACAGCATCGGCTCGGTCGGGGTGACGGTCCCGGCGAGTACCCACCTCTACATGGTGCAGGTCTACCAGGAGTTCTTCCTCAGCAACCGGTTCGGGTACGGCTCCGCGATGCTGTGGGTGTTCTTCCTCATCATCCTCGTCATCACCCTGCTGGTGCAGCGCTCCAGCCGGCTGTGGGTGCACTACCAGGTCGATCGCGATACCGAGGGATAGGCGGATGGAAACCGTGACGTCTGCGCCGGAGGCGGCCTCCCGCGCGCCGGCGCGCCCGAGGCAGCTGCCCGCGGCACGCCGCCGCCGGCGCAATCCCGCGCGCGCCTACATCCTGCTCATGGTGCTGGTGATGCTCTTCGGCGGCCCGTTCGTGTGGCTGGTGCTCGCCGCGCTCAAGACGCAGCCGGAGTGGGCGGCGGTACCCACGCACGTATTGCCGCGCAGTCCACAGTGGAGCAACTTCCGGCAGGCCGTATCGCAGATCAATTTCCTTGCGTACGCAGGAAATTCGCTGTTTCTGTCCACAATGTACGCGGTGCTGGTGACCGCCGCGAGCGCGCTGGTCGGCTTCGGCTTCGCGCGGCTGCGCGGGCCGGGCAAGCGCCCGCTGTTCGTGGTGCTGCTGTCCACGATGATGCTGCCGCAGATCCTCACGCTGCTCCCGACGTACGCCCTCTTCTCCCGCCTGGGCCTGGTCTACACGTACTGGCCCTGGGTGCTGTGGGGGCTGTCCGCCTCGCCGTACCTCGTCTTCCTGTTCCGCCAGTTCTTCGCCGCGATCCCCGCGGAGTTGGAGGATGCGGCCATCATCGACGGCTGCGGGTACGGGCGCATCTTCGTGCGCATCTTCCTGCCGCTGTCCCGGCCGGTGCTGATCACCTCGTTCCTGCTCTCCTTCACCTGGATCTGGGGCGACTACATCGCGCCGGCACTGTTCCTCGACGCGGACCACACCACGCTCTCGGTCGCCATCACCAGTTCCTACCGCAACCCGCACGGCGACTACCTCGCCACGGTGCAGGCGGCCGCGGCCATCCTGTACATCCTCCCGGTGCTGGCCATCTTCCTGTTCGCCCAGCGCTACTTCGTGCGCAGCATCGCCACCTCGGGCGTCAAGGGATAGCGAGCGCTCGGGCTCGACGCATCCCGAAACGCCGATGGCGGTGGCGGACAGTCCGTCTGGACCCTCCGCCACCGCCACCGTCTCAGCAGTCTTGACGCCCCACGCGTAGTGTCAGCGGGCGTCACCGTCCGCCAGGGCCGCGGAAAGGGCGTCGTAGGCTGGTTTCAGGATCTCCTTGAGCGAGGATACCGATACGTCATCGTGGGTTGGCATGGACTCGATCGCAGCGATGGCCGCCACGATGGCATCCTCCGGCTCCCAGGATTCGGGTACCAGGTCATTCTCCATCGCGAATTCGATGGACTCCTCGACTCGCTGGAAGCACCATGCCAGCTCCTGAAATGACCGTTCGGTCAATGCCCGGATGGCGTAGTGCAGCGTCGCCATGACATCGAGCCGGTAGAGGGCCGGCCCCTCCGGCTCCTCGGACTGGCTCAACTCGTCACTGGCCTTGACCACCGCTTCCAGGCGCCGCATCTCGCCTGGATCGTTGCGGTGTGCGAATGCGTCATCCAGTAGCTGGAGGCAGGCATCCTGCCGCTGGTGGCCGTAGGGCGTGCGGTCGAGGCGCAGCAGGGGGGAGCACAGCCACGCCATCAGCAACCCGAGTAGCGACTGCTGTTCGGGTGTCAGCTTCTCGGCCTGTATCGCCAGATTCTCGGCGATCATCCGGCATCCGGCCAGTAGAAGCGGGACTGACCGTAGACCGTCTTGCCCAGGAAGCGATACTTGATCATCGGCCCGACGAATTCCGCGCCGACGTCCAGCAGGCCATTGGTGCAGTTGGGACACGAAGGCTTGCCGGCGACGGCACCCGCGATGGGCTTCCACTTCATCTTGATGATGTAGTTGTAGGCCGTCATCTCGGCATCCTCATTTGTGTTGTCGGCAACTACTCCCCCGAGCTTCGCGATCGCCGTCTTCTGCATCCCGCGCAGGCCCCGCTCGCCGCTGCCGGCGAAGACATCGACGATATCACCGTTGGGCTTTTGGGCCCGGATGGCCGCAGTGACACGCATTGTCTGCGCAGTCTTGTCCAGCGTGCCGTGCACGGTGTCCGCCAGGCCCTGCATCTCCTCGACCTGTGAGGCGGCGTAGTACTGGTCGGTCGTGTCCGCCGTCCCCTTGCCCAGCGCTCCACCGACCGCTCCGAACGCCGCGCCCAAGGCCGCGCCCGACGCTGTGGCCAGGCCCAGGCCCTTCCAGGAGCAGTTGCTGGCCTCGGAGCAGCTCGACATGTAGCCGACCGCGCCAGTGGCGGCGCCGGCCGCGGCGCCGGTGATCGCCCCGGAGAGGATGCCGGGCATCGCGGCGGGCAGCCAACCGGCGACCAGTCCGCCGGCGGCTCCGCCGATGAGGCCGCCGAGAGCACCCTCACCCATCGCCTGGTTGAACGCCTCGCTCGAGCAGGCGGCGCCCCCGCTCTGTGCGCAGCTGATGCCCTGGCCCGCGGCACCACCGGCGAGCCCGGCCATGCCCGCGCAGAGGGCCAGCAGCACGCCCTCGGTGGCGACGCCTCCGGCGATACATCCGCCGACGATGGCGGTGGTCACCGCGATCGATCCGAGAATGGACAGCCAGCTGTGTCCGTCCATCTCGATGTTGCTCAGCGGGTTGCCGCCACCGAACCCGTACCGGCCACCGGCGAGGCCCGCGTCGGCGCTGGCGCCGTTGTAGGAGTCCCGGTTGAGGAACTGGCCGATGCCCGGGTTGTAGTTGCGGAAGCCCATGTCGAGGTTGCCGGTGCTGCTGTCCTGACGGGCGGAGTTGAACCGGTAGGTGTTCAGCGGGTACGGGTTGGGAATGTTGTTGCCCTGGGCGTCCTGGGCGGGCTTGTCGCGACCGCTGTCCAGGGTCGGCGGGTTGTCGCCCTTGTAGGCGACTCCGTCGTCCTGACCGTAGGCGGTGTACCCGTAGGTGGTCACCGGTGCGCCGTCCGCCCCGGTCAGCGCCTCAACGTCCTGGTGCGGGTCGTAGCTGTAGTAGAGGGTTTCGCTGGTACCCGGCGGCTCGATGTAGACGCCGTGCAGCATCGCCAGGCGTTCACCCGACGGGTCGTAGTCGTAGGTGTTGGTATCGATACCACCCACGGCACGGAGCGTCTGGTCGGTGGTGACCGATTTGCTGGTGGCCAGGTAATCGAAGGTCTGGCTGCCCACCTTGCCGGCGTTGGGATCCGGCGGCGGCGCGTTCGGGTCCGGCGGCGGTGCGTTGGGGTCGGGCGGCGGCGTCGGGTTGTTGAAGGACGCCGCGGTGATCCGCCGGTTCAGCGAGTCGTAGGTGGAGGTGGTGGAGCTGGTGGTCTCGCCGGCACTGCCGAGCTTCGCCGCGCCGGCCTGGTAGACGAGATTGTCGAACCCGTCGTAGCGGTACTGCTGGGCCGCCTCGGCGACGAACGGGCCGGTACGAGCGGAGTCGGGGCTGGGTATCCGGGCGCCCACGACTGTCATGCGGCCGGCACCGTCGTACTGGTAGCCAGTGGTCGGGTAGCCGACACCGTCCTGTGTGGAGGCGACCAACCGACCGCGGTCGTACGTGTTGGTGATGGTCTTGTCTTCGGATTGGTCGCCGAGGGTCTGCTTGGTGATCTCGCCAAGGCTGTCGTAGTCGTAGCTCTCCTTGGCCTTGTCGCTGTCGGAGTGCTTGTTGACCCTGGTGAGCTGGTCGTTCGGGCTGTACAGGAAGTTGCGGGTGCGGTTGAGGTCGGTGTATGCCTGGTCAGCGTTGCGGACCGAGGCGATGTCCTGCTTGATGTTGTTGTTCTCGTCGTAGGTCAGCGTGTGCGAGTCGACCGGCAACCCGCCCGAGTCCCTTTCCACGGAGGTGGCCAGGGTCCCGTCGAGGTTGTAGGTGTAGGTGATGTCGTTCTGGTTGCCCTTGGTCTGCTCGTTGCGCTGGCCGGTCGCCGTGTAGTCGTAGAAGGTCTTGATGCCCGGGTCGAAGCTGCTCTGCTGGTTGAGCACCTCGGAGAGCTGGTTGCGGGGGTCGTAGGAGTACGTGTTGATGGCGAGGTCGTTGGTGAGCGTCTTCAGCTGGTTGTTGTCGTAGTAGTCGTAGGTCAGCGAGTGGATGGCGGTGCCGGACTTCTTCTCGTCCATCGTCTTGGGCCGGTTGATGCCGTCGAAGGTGGCCGGATACTCGTCGTACTGCGCGGTGGGCACGCCGAGGGTCACGTCGGTGGGCGAGTGGTCGAACATGTCGGTCTGGTTGCCGTTGGCGTCGTAGCTGAAGGTGAAGTTGGTCGGCTTCGGGGGCGTGGTGCCAGCGGCGTCGTTGCGCACCACCCGCAACGCGTCGGCCACCCCGCCGACGCCCATCGCGATCTTGTGGACGCCCGCCTTGAAGGTCCACTTGCCGTCGCTGCCAGCCGCCGGGTTGGTCAACTGCACCCAGGACCCCGCATTGGCGGCCTGGTCGATGTCGATGTGGTCTTCGCTGTTGCTGGGGGTTGGCAAGTCGTTGATGTAGTAGTGGGCCGGGTTGCCGTAGGAAATCGGGGTTCCACTTGCGTAGGTGGGGTCCTTGGGCACCCAGACGTAAACGGAGTAGGCGCCCTCGCCGCCCTGCGGAATCGACACACTCCAGTTGAAGTCAGAGGCTCCGCAGCCGTAGTAGGTCGAGCCGTTGTAGCCCTTGCCGGCGGTACCCGCGGAGCACCCTGAGCTGCTGGGCCAGGCGGTGGCCGAGTCTGCGGTGAGGATCTGGTCCTGCCAGCTGCTCGGCAGGCCGGTGTCGGTGGAGTCCTTCAGCGACCCGTCGTCGTAGTAGTGCCAGGTCATCTGTCGGGAGACGCCGGCGTCGGCGGTGATGGGCTCGGCCGGGGTGAACGTACGTGAGGTCTGCTGGCCCAGGTTGTTGTAGTCGTAGTCGGTGGTGATGTTGAACGGGTCGGTGCTGCGTTTGATCCAGCCGGTGTCGAAGTAGTCGGTCTTGGAGGTGATGGAGGTCGTCGGCTTGTCCGGATCCTTGACCCACTGGGTGACCGCCGTGGCCCGACCGTCAGGGTCGTAGGTGAAGTCGGTCTGCGGCCGGTTGTTCTTGCCGTACCGGTCGGTGTCCGGCAGCGAGGCGTCGTACGCGCCGTACTCCGTGACGCGCTGGTTGGCGTCGTTGTAGACGGCTTGGGTGGTGAAGGAGCCGGCCATGACCCCGGGTGCATAGGACCGGGGCGATGCCACGGCCTTGAGGTTGCCGACCTGGTCGTAGACGTAACCGGTGGTGTCGCAGGTGATGCCCGCGTCGATGCCGCACCTGAGGGCGGGGTCGCCGGTATGCGGGACCTGGACCTGGTAGACCTGCCCGTTGGAGTCCAGCGAGTAGACGGTCGTGGCGCCGTTCTGGGCGGTGCTCGTCAGGGTCAGCCCGTCCGCGTCGTACGTGACCGAGGTCTTCTCGGCCAGCGCGTCGATCGTCTCCTTCGGACGGTGGTCCCGGTCGTAGTGCGTCGTGACGACGTGGAACAGCGGATCGGTGACCTGAGTCTTGTTGCCCACGTTGTCGTAGCCGTACCTGGTGACGTGGTTCATCGCGTCGGTGACGGTGGTGAGCTGGTTGGCGCGGTCGTAATCCAACGTGGTGGTGTATGTGCCGTCCGGGTTGGGCAGGTTGCCCTTGGGTTCGGTGACGGTCTTCTGGTTGCCGACGTTGTCGTAGGTGTAGGTGACCGTGCGAGCCACGCCGGAGCCGTTCGACGGCAGGGTCGACGACTCGAGCCGGTCGTCGAAGTCGTAGCTGTTGGTGGTCACTGCCCCCGTGGGGTTGGTGGCCAGGGTGATGTTGTCGTTGGCGTCGTACTTCGGCGCCGGATAGGTGATGAACTGGTTGGCCGTGTGGTCCTTGGAGGACACGGTGTCGGTCGGTCGGAGGAACACGTCGTAGTGCTGGGTGGTGGTGGCACCCATGGGGTCGGTCACCGTCTTCGGCTCACCGCGGTCCCCGTAGGCGGTCGTGCTGAGGTTGCCCAACGGGTCGATGACCGAGGTGGGCAGGCCGGTCGGGTCATACACCGATACCGGTGCGCCGACGTCCTTGTAGTAGCCGAAGGTGGTGACGTGCCCGTTCGCGTCGGTGACGGTCAGCAGGCGGCCATCCGATTGGTAGCCGTAGGTCGTGACGTAGTTCGCGGGACCGCCCGGTGTCATCGAGGTGCCGTTGGGCGCCTGCACGGAAACCACGTTGCCGACGCCGTCGATTCCGTAGTGCGTGCGCCGCCCGGCCGGCGTCGTCACGTCGCTGAGGTCGGCGATGTACCCGCCCAGGGAGGTGTAGTAGGAGTAGACGGTCTGAAGCGGGGCCTCTTCCGGGTTGGTCTGGGTCCGCGGGTACCCGGTCTTGGGGTCGTACGTCCAGGACGTCTGCGCGCCGTTGTCTTCAGTCAGCGTTTTGACGTTGTTGTCGTCGTCCCAGACAAGCGTCGTGGCGTGGGAGTTCGGGTCGACCGTATGCACCATCCGCCCGGCGGAGTCGAGGTCGTCCTGCCAGGCGTGGCCGTTGGCGTCGGTGACGGTGGTCTGCCGCGACGCGCCGGTGGTCGGGTCCATGTCGGCGTATTCCACCGTGGTGGTCTTGTCGAGCCGGTCGTGCACCTTCTGGGTCATCCACTTCCACGGCGACGACGGCAGGTAGTAGTCCAGCTGGCTCTTGTTCCCGCGCGGGTCTTTCACCGTGAGCATCTTGACGTTCTTCATGCCCTGCGTCATGTCGTAGGTGAAGTTGAACGTCTTGGCCGGCGTGCCGTCGCTGGCGTTCGCGCCGTCGACCAGTTGGCCCAGCAGGCCGGTCGGCGTGTAGTAGAAGTTGATGGTGCGACCGCCGATGTCGGTGATCGACTTGATGCTGTCGACAATGCCGGGAGAGGTCAGGTTGGTAGCGCCGTCCACCCGGGTCCAGGTGGTGGGGTCCACATAGGAGTACGTCTCGCCCTTGGTGTAGTAGTTCACCGTCAGCGTCTGCCGCCCCACCGGGTCGATGATTTCGGTGAGGAACTCCGAAGGCTTGTTCTGCGACTGCCGGTGGGACAGGACGAAGTCCGCCTCGTTGCCGTTCTTGTTGACGGTCGAGGTCGGGTAGCCGGCGCAGTCGAAGTAGTACACGGTGTGGTCCGGCCGGGTCATCGACCAGGCCCGGTCCTCCTGGGTCTGCGGGGTGCAGGGCACCAGCCGCTGCAGGTACAGGTGCACCCCAGGCGGGGAAACCCACTGGCCGGTGGTCGCGTTCCAGGTCCACTTGTGCGCGTTACCCGTACCGTCGACCCCGACCACCTCGGTCGGGCTGCTCCACGTCGGGTTGAACTGCAACGCCTGACCCAGCCGCGTCGGCGTGGATGCCTGGAGCGACCAGCCGAACCCGTTGCCGGTGTCGAATGTGGACAGCGAGTTGTAGCTCAACCGCAGATCCGTGGTGAAACCGAGCGACGGGTTGGCCAGGATGTCGTAGTTCCAGACCGTGTTCCCCGAGGAAACGTTCGTGTACAGGTTCGTGTTGGCACCGGTCGGCGTGGTCGCGTACTGGTAGAAGTTCTCCAACCCCAACTGGTTGTTGCCACTGGGGTCGACGCTCACCTGCTGCTTGAGCGAGCCCGCGCCGGACGTACCGGCTGCGGGTACCGCCGCCGCCTGCAATCCGGGCGACGACGTACCGCTGGACAGGTACGTCTTCGTGACCGTGTTGTACATGTCCCACGCGATCGAGTAACCCTCAGACTCGTTACCACCGATCGGGACCGGCGGAGTCACCTGCGCGTTCAGGGTCACCGTGGCGCCCGGCGCCAGATCCGCCGGCAACTTCGTCTGCACCTGGTTGTCCGAACCAGTGACGTCCGTGCCGTCCGGCAGCGACCAGTGATACGTCAGCACCTCACTGCTCGACGCCCACGTCGCACTCGTCGTGTTGTTGATGGTCACCGGCGTCGAGTAGATCTGCCCGATCACCATGTCCGTGGGCGTCGACGGCGCGTAGTACGTCGCACCGGTCGAGCTGTCCAGATAGGTAACGACCAACTGTGGCGCCAACGCGGCCTCGGCCGTCTTCGGCCCGGCGAAGATGGTGCGCTCCTGCGGCGACTTCGAGGTCTCCGCCTGCAACTTCACCAGCAACCCGTGGTTGCTGGACGGGGTGTTGATCCACCCCTGCACGATCGAGGTCGCGTTGAAGGTCTGCCGGCTCGGGTCGTTCGTCAA
>JBPYFB010000223.1:0-7054 GCA_051986465.1 Rugosimonospora sp. | reverse complement strand
CCTCGGCCCGTACGACGTTCTCGACGTGCGGCTGCGGGCCGCCGATACCGTCATCGTGCTGGACTTCCCGCTCTGGCGCTGTGCCTGGCGCGCGCTACGCCGCTCCCGCGAGAACCTGGCCTTCTGGCGCTGGCTCGTCAGCTACCGGCGCCGCAGCCTGCCGACGGTCATGGCCGACATCGCGGCCAACGCGAGCCACGCGGAACTCCACGTGCTCCGCAACCCCCGGGCCGTCGAACGATTCCTCAGCCAATGCCGCGGGGCATGACAGAGACAATGCCGCGGGACATGACGGCGCTCACTCCACCGCCCACACCTGAACCGTCGGCCCGTCGCCGGGCAGGTTCCCGGACAGCTCCGCCCCGCCGTACAGGTTCTCCCCCTGATACGGGACCGGCACCGGGGTACCCGGGGCACGCCGCGCCAGTACCAGCAGGCGCTGGCCCGGAGTTTCCCGCCAGTACGCGATCGCGTCCTCGTCCACGTGCTCGAAGCGCAGCCCGCCGTGGCGTAGCGCGGGCTGGTCGCGGCGCAGCGCCATCAGTTCCCGGTACCGGCCCAGCGTCGCGGTGTCCCATGTGGACGGTTGGCGCCACGGCATCGGGCGCCGGCCGTCCTCGCCGTTGACGCCCTCCATGCCCAGCTCGTCGCCGGCGGAGACCATCGGTACCCCGGGCATCGTGGCGAGCAGGCCGGCGGCGACCCCGACGCGCTCCGCGTTCCCCGCGATGGTCCGGATGCGCGGGGTGTCGTGTGAGCTGAGCAGGTTCCAGGAGTTGACCCGCGAGCGCCACGACACCCGCGAGGCGAACTGCGCCATGGTGGCGAGTACGGCCGGGCCACCGCGCGCCGGTACGGGTGCGGGTACCCCGAGGAAGTGCGCCATGTTCAGTTCGGGGGCGCGTAGCCAGCTCCACACCGGCCGGGTGAACGCGGCCTGGTTCATCGTGCCGTGCCAGCCGTCGCGATCCATGTCGCCGGTCGAGTCATGGGTGTGCTCGGCGAGGAGCAGGAGGTCGTCCCGCACCCCCGCCATTACTTCACGCATCGCCGCGGCCACCTTGTGGGTGTAGTCGTCGGCGCCGCGCCGGCCGGTCATGTTGGCCACGTCCACCCGCCAGCCGGAAAGGTCTGGCAGCCATTTGACGGCGATGCCGTCGGTCGGGTCGAAGAAGCGCCGCCACAGCTCGGCACTGCCCCAGTTGAGCTTGGGCAGTGTGGTGAAACCCAACCACGACTCGTAGTTCCCGTCAGCGTCCACATAGTACAGAGACTTGTCGGCGACCCAGTCGTGCGTGGAGCCGGTGTGGTTGGTGGTCAGGTCGCCGACGAGCCGGATGCCCCGCTCGCGCAGGGCCTTGCCGAGCCGGTGCAGCGCGGCCTCCCCGCCGAGCAGCGGGTCCACCCGGTCGAAAGAGGAGGCGTTGTACCGGTGGTTGGACGGGGCCGGGAAGAACGGCCGCAGGTACACCGTGTTGGCGCCGAGCGCCTCGATGTGGTCTACGTGCTCGGCGATGCCGTCCAGGTCGCCACCGTAGAACTGCAGCGGCGTCTCGGGCCCGCTGCCGATCACGGGATCGTCCCACCGGCACGGGATCGACCACGCCGGCGCGTCCCGGTCGTCGGCGGCGGCGGAGCGGGCGAAGCGGTCCGGGAAGATCTCGTACACCGAGGCATCGGCGTGCCAGGCCGGTGGCGGCGGGTACGCGACGAGCCGGAAGTCGGTCGCGTCGGGTACGTCGTGCTCGACGAGGCCGGCGGCGGTGAGCCAACGGTACCGGCCGGCAGCGTCGACGAGGAGGAACCGGTAGTTCGTCACCGGGTTGTGCACCTCGATATCGGCCCGCCACCATACCTCGCCCGGCGTCCTCCTGTCCACATTGGACATGACGAAGCGGGGTTCACCGTCCGGAGTGGAGCGTGCCCAGACCATCGCCACGCCAGCACCCTCCGGTACCCGTACCCATACGCTGACCGTGTCGCCCAGATCGGGCGCCGGATCCGAGACGTAGAGCGCGGAACCGTCGTGATGTGGCTTCGAAGTCATCCCTTTACCGCCCCCACGGTCAGGCCCGACACGATGTATCGCTGCAGGAACTGGAAGAGCACCACGGTCGGGATCGCGGTGAGCAGCGAGCCGGCGGCGAACATGCCGAAGTTGGCGTTGCGCTGGTCCTGCATGAGTCCGTACAGGCCGACCGCCAGCGTCTTGGTGTTAGGGCTGGTGAGGAACGTGCTCGCCAGCAGGAACTCGTTGATGTTGTTGATGAACGTGATGAGCGCGGTGACCGCGAGGATCGGTGCGACCAGCGGCAGGGTGATGCGGAAGAAGGTCTGCACGTGGCTCGCGCCGTCGATGACGGCCGACTCGTCGATCTCCTTCGGCACCGTGTCCAGGAACCCCTTCATCAGCCAGGTGTTCACGCCGAGCGCGCCGCCGAGCATGAGCAGGATGAGGCCCCACTGGGTGTTCAGGCCGATCGCCGGGTAGAAGTCGCCGATCGCCCCGAACATCAGGTAGATCGCCACCACGGCGAGGAACTGCGGGAACATCTGGATGAGCAGCAGCGACATCAACCCGACCCGCCGCCCCGCGAAGCGCATCCGGGAAAAGGCGTAGGCGGCCAGTATCGACATGAACACGGCCGCCGCGGCCGAGAGGCCGGCGATGAGGATCGAGTTGACGTACCAGTACCCGAAGGCGGTGCGGTGGAACAGGTCGGCGAAGTTGCCGAACCCGGCTCCGGTCGGTATCAGGTCCGTGGACGAGAGCGAGCCGACCGGGTTGATCGCGGCGGAGAGCACGAAGACAACCGGGAAGATCGAGAACAGTGCGGCGAGCACGCCGACGACGTGCCGCCACCCGACGCGGCGCAGCCAGGTCACGAGTACACCTCCTCAAGCCGCCGGCTGCGCCGGAAGCCGATCGCCGAGACGATCGCCACGATCGCGAACACGTACACGGAGACGGCGGCGGCGAAGCCGTACTGGGCGCCCTGCCCACCGAAGGCCAACCGGTACGTGTACGTGATGAGCAGGTCGGTGGCGCCCACGGTCGGGTTGGTCGCCGGGAACGGGCCACCGTCGGTCGTCAGCCGCACCGCGTTGAAGTTGTTGAAGTTGTAGGAGAACGACGCGATGAGCAGCGGCGTCAGCGCGACGAGCAGCAGCGGCAGCGTGATGGTGCGGAACCGGTACCACGGACCCGCCCCGTCGACCTGTGCCGCCTCGCCCAGCTCGTTCGGGATCGCCTGCAGCGCGCCGGTCGCCACGAGGAACATGTACGGATAGCCGATCCACAGCTGCACGAGGATGACCGCGAGGCGCGCGGTCCACACCTGGCCCAGCCAGTCCACGTTGGCGCCGAGTAGCCGGTTGATGAGGCCGAACTCCTGGTTGAACATGTCGGCCCAGACCAGCAGCATCGCGAACGCGGGCATCGCCCACGGGAGCACGAGCAGGGTCCGGTAGATCCTGCGGCCCTTCAGGCGGTCGGAGTTGAGTGCGAGCGCGCACAACAGGCCGAAGGCGAACTGCAGGAAGACGACGCTGCCAGCGAACCCGAAGTTCCACAGCAACGTGCCCAGGAACGGACCCCTGATCCGCGCGTCGGTCAGTACGCGCAGGAAGTTGCTGAAGCCCACGCCCACCTTCCAGCCCTGCGGCAGCCGCTGGCCGGCACCGTCCACAAAGGTCCCGTTGGCGTTGTCGGCCTTCCACACCTGCCCGCTGCTGGTATCCGTGACGCAGTCGCAGCCCTTGTCGTACCGCTTCGTGGCCGCGCCGTCGTACGCCCGGGTGAGGCCGGCGGCGAGGATCGCGCCCTGCACAGTGGGTACCCGCAGGTTGGCGATGTCATGGGTAGCCGAGTCGCGCGCGCTCGCCTCGGCCAGGTTGAGCAGCGTGTACCCCTGCGCGGCGGTGATCCGTCCAAAGGAGACGGTCGCACTGCCCGGGTCGAGCGGGCTCATCCCGTCCTTGTCGCCGGCGTAGGTCTTGCCGGACGGGTCGACGAGCAGGAACACGATCTCGCCCGTCTGCGGGTCGCCCTTGGTCGCGACGGACAGTCCATACGCGACAGAGCCGGGTACCTGCTTCACGGAGGCGGACTGGATGGAGACGATCGCGTCCTGCTTGCCGCCCCGGTGCGCATCGCCGTAGTTGGTGAACGCGGTACTCACCGTGTAGAGCACCGGGAGTACCTGGAACGCGATGAGGAACAGGGTGCCGGGCAGCAGGTACTTCATGGGGATGCGCCGGCGCGACAGGTACACAAAGAAAATCAGCGCGGTCGCCGCCACCAGCACGCCCAGGGCGACCCACGCGTGCCCCGAAATCAACGGGAAGGCGCCCCAGACCGCGAGTGCCGCGACAACGCCAAGGAGCAGAATCTTCGCGCACAGCCCGGCCAGCCCGGTCGATCCGCTCGCCGGCCGGGCGGGGCGCGGGGGCGTCTGCTCCCCCGCGCCGCGCGACAGCTGGATGACCACGGTTACTTGTTTATCTGATCGGATATCGTCTTCGCCGCGGCCGTGAGCGTGCTCTGCACGTCAGCGCCGCCGATGATGGCCGCCTCGGCCTTGCCGAAGGGGTCCCAGATCGCGGCCATCTGCGGGATCGCCGGCAGCACCGCGCCGCCCTTGCCCGCATCCATGAACTTGGCCAGATCCGGGTCGGTCGTCTTGACCTGGTCGAACGCGGCGGTCAGCGCCGGTGGGCGCGGGTTGGCCTGGTACAGCGCCACCTGCAGGTCGGGCTGGGTCAGGTAGTTGGTGACGAACTCGTTGGCGAGCGCCTTGTTCTTGCCCTTGCTCGCCACGTAGAACGCCTGCACGCCCACGAACGGCTGGGCCGGGCCACCGCCGGCGAACGCCGGTACCGGGGTGATGTCGTAGTGGATGCCCGCCTTCTTGATGTCGGGGATCGCCCACGGGCCGGAGATGAGGAACGCCGTCTTCTTCGACGTGAAGGTCGGTATCGCGTTGTCCGCCGTGATGGAGCGGGTCAGCGCGCCGGCGCCCTTCTCGCCCAGTGCCCGGATCTTGTTGAACGCGGCGACCGACTTCGGCGAGCCGACGCCCAGGTCGCTGGCGTCGTAGTCGCCGTTGGACTTGGTGCCGAACAGGTACCCGCCGGCCGAGGTGAACAGCGGATAGATGTGGTACGCGTCCCCGGTCTGCCCGACCTGGAGCGACATGATGTTCGTGACCTTGCCGCCGGCCTTGAGCGCCTTGCCCGCCGTGACCAGGTCGTCGATGGTGGCCGGTGCGCTGGGTGCGAGGTCGGTGTTGCGGATCAGTGCGAGGTTCTCGATGGCGTACGGTACGCCGTAGGTCTGACCGTTGAAGGTGACCGCCTTCAGCGCGATGTCGGCGAACTGGCTCTTCTGCTGGTCGGTCAGTTGCACCGGGTCGATGGCGCCGTTCTGCACCATGTTGCCGATCCAGTCGTGCGCGCCCACCACGATGTCCGGACCCTTACCGGACTGCGAGGCGGTGACGAAGGTCGTCTGCAGATCCTTGGAGATCGCCTGTACCTGCACCTTGACGCCGTTCGCGGCGCTGAACTTGTCGGCGAACGGCTTGAGCGCGGCGGTTCGCTGGTCGTCTGCCCAAATCACCAGGGTGCCGCCATTCTTCGGCGCGGTGGACGAGCTCGAACCCGCCTTGCTGCTGCCGCCGCAACCGGCGATGACCAACGCGAGCGCGGACGCGACGACCACACCCGCGGTACGGATGCGCATCGGATTCTCCTTTGGGGTGGCGGCGGGTGCGCGGGTGGCGTGTGTCGGGATGCCGCCCGTGGCCTGCCGGGGGGTTGTGTCGGGGACACTAGCAAGCCATTGCAGAGATTGAAAGAGCTTGCAGGATCCTTCCGCAAAATCTTGCAGATGGTCTACAGTGCCCGCATGCGGGTTCCCGAACAGCAGGGCCGGACCACGATCCGCCTGGCCGACATCGCCGCCCAGGCGGGCGTCAGCGAAGCAACGGTCTCCCGCGTTCTCAACGACAAGCCGGGCGTCAGCGCCGATACCCGGCAGGCGGTCGTGACGGCACTGGATGTGCTCGGGTACGAGCGCCCCGACCGGTTGCGCAAGCGCAGCGCCGGACTGGTCGGGCTGGTCACGCCGGAGCTGGAGAACCCGATCTTCCCGCAGTTCGCGCAGATCATCGAGTCCGCGCTCGCCCAGCACGGGTACACGCCGGTGCTGTGTACGCAGCACCCGGGCGGGGTCAGCGAGGACGAGTACGTGGAGATGCTGCTCGATCGTGCGGTGGCCGGCATCATCTTCGTGTCCGGGCTGCACGCGGATACCACGATCGACGCCGACCGCTACCGCAAGCTCGTCGACCGGCCACTGCCGATCGTGCTGATCAACGGTTACGTGGCCGACGTTGCGGCGCCCTTCATCTCCTGCGACGACCGGGCCGCCGGTGAGCTCGCCGTCTCGCACCTGGTATCGCTCGGGCACCGCCGGATCGGGCTGATCAGCGGACCGGAGCGGTTCATCCCGGTGCGGCGCAAGCTGGCCGGGTACCGCGCGGCCATTCGGGCGCACGACCTGACCGAGGCGATCGAGCTGTCCATGTGGTTCAGTGTCGAGAGTGGACAGGCGGCGGCGAACCGGCTGCTGGAGCGCGGCGTCACGGGAATCCTGTGCGGCTCCGACCTGATGGCGCTGGGCGCGATCCGGGCCGCGCGGGCCGCCGGGCTGTCGGTACCGCGGGACGTCTCGATCGTCGGGTACGACGACTCTCCGCTGATGGCGTTCACCGATCCGCCGCTGACGACCGTACGACAGCCGGTACCGGCGATGTCCAACGCGGCGGTACGCGCCCTGATGGACGAGATCAATGGGCAGCCGGCGCCGCACTCGGAGTACATGTTCGGCCCCGAGCTCGTGGTCCGGGGCTCCACCGGCGTAGCCCCCGCGCGGCCGTAATTCTGGCGCTCGCTTCGCTCGCGCGGGCCTGGGCCCTCAGACGCGACCTCTTCCCTCGTCGCCGCCCATCGCTTCGCTCGGGACGCTCCTCAGTCCAGAGGCCGCCGGGCC
>JBPYFB010000222.1:0-6662 GCA_051986465.1 Rugosimonospora sp. | reverse complement strand
GCTGGTGCCGTTGTAGGTGGCGTGGAAGCCCCACGTGGTGCTCGCGCCGACGCCGAGGTTCGCGTTGAAACTGCCACCCGGGGTCGCGGTCACGGTGGTGCCGTTCTGGGTGACGGTGGCGCTGTACGGCGAGCCCGCGATGATCTGCTGGCCGGCCGGGTACGACCACGTCACCGTCCAGTTGGTGATGGGGAAGTTGGCTGTGTTCGTGACGGTGACGGTGGCGCCGAAGTCCGGCGGGTTGTCCGACGGCGTCTGCCAGCCGATGGCGTATGTGGCCGTACACGGCGCTCCGGTGTCCGCGGAGGCGTTGCGCGTGGCGAGGGTGACGGCGGTGGCCGCGACGGCGGTCACCACGGCGGCGACGAGCGCGGCACGACGCCGGCCGCGGGGGGTGCGCCCGCGGGTGTTGTGGGTGCTGGGAATGTGGGTGCTGGGGATGCTCATGTGGCTCTCCTGATGGAATGGCGGAGGGCGGTCGCGCACATGGCGGACCGGGGAGCCAGCAATCCCGCGAGGACATCGTGCCACGATCGGGGCGTGACGTCACCCACGCTCATCGTTGTCAGCGGCCCCGCAGGCTCCGGCAAGACCACGCTCGCCCATCAGATCGCCCGCGCCGTGGGCTGCCCGGCGATCTGCCGTGACGAAATCAAGGAGGGGATGGTGCACGCGACGCCCGGCTTCACGCCGAGCCCCAGCGACGAGCTCACGATGCGTACCTTCGAACTCTTCTTCGAGGTGCTCGGGGTGCTCGTCCGCGCGGGCGTCACGGTGGTGGCCGAGGCGGCGTTCCAGGACAAGCTGTGGCGACCGCGCCTGGCGGCGCTCGCCGAGCTGGCCGCGATCCGGATCGTCCGCTGCGTGGTCGACCCGGCCGTGGCGCAGGCCCGCATCGCGCAGCGCGCCGAGGGCGACGTGCTGCGCGGGGCCCACGCGGATCAGGAACTGCTGCGCGCGCTCGCCGCCGGCGAGATGTCGCTCGCCGCGTTCCAACACATCTCCTTGCCGGTACCGTCGATGGACGTCGATACGTCCGACGGGTACCGCCCCGGCCTCGCCGAGATCGTCGCGTTCGTCAACGGGGATTAGCGGGTCTACTCGCTTTGTACGCGGTGAGCCACTCGACCACCTTCGCGCGCGCCTCGTCGTAGCCGATGCCCAACTGGCGCAGCACCCGGGCGGCGGTGCCCTCCTCGACCTTCACCAGCCCCAGCAGGAGATGCTCGGTGCCGACGAAGTCGTGGCCCAGCTCGGTGGCTTGCGCGTTGGCGTGGTCGAGCGCCTCCTTGCCGCGCCCGGTGAACGGGATCTTCTGCGGCGGGTTGGCGTCGCCCGCCGGTACCTGCGCGAGTACCGCCTCGCGTACCGCCTCCACCGAACCGGCGAGCTCGGCGAGTACCCGTGCCGCCACGCCCTCGGACTCGTCGAGCACGCCCAGCAGGAGGTGCTCGGTGCCGATGTAGTCGTGGCGCAGCCCGCGCGCCCGCTCCTGGGCCAGTACGACGACGTGCCGGGCCCGGTGGGTGAACAGCTGGAAGGTCGGCGGTACCCAGCGCTGCTGCGCCGCCTGCTTGGTCACCCCGAGCGCCTCGCCGATCTGGCTCCACGGCGTGCCGGCGGTCCTGGCCTGGGTGACGAAGTGGTCGATCAGCTGGTCGCCGATGTCCGAGAGGCTGCGGGCCCGCTGCAGCGCCTCGGTCACCTTCGCCAGCGGCGCCGCGTCCGGCAGGTCGGCGTCGACAGCGTCGATCAGGCGTTGCAGGCTCACGTTGAGTGGCGTCATGCCGTCAATTCTGGCTTGACGCTGGCGCCTGCGTCAAGCCTGAGTTGACGCTCAGGTTCCGGGGCAAACCATTTCATCGGGGTACCGGATACCGCGATGAAGGTCGACGACGTGACATCATCCGACGACGGCGCGGGGACCGGCGCCGCCACGCCGACCACCGCGAAGCTGTCTCTGCCGACCATGGCCGCGATGGTGGTCGGCTCGATGGTCGGCGCCGGCGTGTTCTCGCTGCCCCGGCGCTTCGCGGAGGAGACGGGGGTGGCGGGCGCCCTCATCGCGTGGGCGGTCGCCGGCGCCGGCATGCTGATGCTCGCGTTCGTCTTCCAGATCCTCGCGGTCCGCCGCCCCGACCTGGATGCCGGCGTGTACGCGTACGCGAAGGCCGGCTTCGGCGAGTACCTCGGTTTCTTCGCCGCCTTCGGCTACTGGGCGAGCGCCTGCGTCGGCAACGTCACGTACTGGGTGCTGATCATGTCCACGCTCGGCGCCGTCATACCCGCCCTCGGCGCCGGCGACACGCTGCTAGCGGTGCTGCTGTCCACAGCCGGCCTCTGGGCGTTCTTCTTCCTCGTCCGGCGCGGAATCCGGTCGGCGACCACGATCAACCGGATCGTCACCGTGGCGAAGGTGGTACCGATCCTCGTCTTCGTCGTGCTCGCGCTGTTCTTCCTCAAGCCGCACGTCTTCGCGCAGAACTTCGCCGGAGCCGGCTACGCGGGCTCGCTGTTCCAGCAGGTACGCGGAACCATGCTCGCCACCGTGTTCGTCTTCCTCGGCGTCGAGGGCGCCAGCGTGTACTCCCGCCACGCCAGGCGCCGCGAGGACGTCGGCCGCGCCACCGTCCTGGGCTTCCTCAGCGTCTTCGCGGTCTTCGCCTCGGTCACGATCGTCTCGTACGGGCTGCTGCCCATGCGCGAACTGGCCGGCCTGCGCCAGCCGTCCATGGCCGGCGCGCTGCAGGCGGCCGTCGGTACCTGGGGCAAGGTGTTCGTCAGCGCCGGCCTGATCGTCTCCGTGCTCGGCGCGTACCTCGCGTGGACCCTGATCGCCGCCGAGGTGCTGCACGTCGCCGCGCGCGACGAGGACATGCCGCGGTTCCTGGGGCGGGCCAGCGCGGCCGACGTACCGGTGCCCGCGCTGCTGATGACGACGCTGCTGTCCCAGGTCGTCCTCATCGTCACCCTGTTCTCCGACGACGCCTTCACCTTCGCCCTCGAACTGACCAGCGCGCTGACGCTGATCCCGTTCCTGCTCGCCGCCGCGTTCGCACTCAAGGACAGTCTGGCGCAGCAGAGCCAGGCCAGTACGCGCGAGCTCGCGGTCGGCGCGCTCGCCACCGTCTACACCGGATTCCTGATCTACGCGGCCGGCCTCAAGTACGTCCTCGTGTCGTTCATCGTCTACGCGCCGGCCACGATCCTGTTCGTGATGGCCCGCCGGGAGCGGGGCCGGCCGCTGTTCTCCACCCGCGAGCGCGCCGTCCTCGGCGTCTCCGTCGCCGGTGCGCTCGCCGGCGTGGTCGCCCTCGCGGCCGGCTGGATCAGCATCTAACTCAGGAAGGTTGTTCATGCGCGGCGTCCACTCCGAGGTCGGCACCCTCCGCAAGGTTCTGGTGTGCGCCCCGGGCCTGGCGCACCGCCGGCTCACCCCGACCAACGCCGACGACCTGCTCTTCGACGACGTCATGTGGGTGGAGAACGCGCAGCGCGACCACGCCGACTTCGTGGCGAAGATGCAGGCCCGCGGCGTCGAGGTGGTGGAGCTGCACGACCTGCTCGCGGAGACGATGGAGATACCCGCCGCGCGGGACTGGCTGCTGGACCGGAAGATCATCGCGAACGAGGTGGGTATCGGGCTGATCGACGGTACCCGCGCCTTCCTGGAGTCCCTGCCGCCGGGCCAGCTCGCCGAGTACCTCATCGGCGGCCTGGCCACCGCCGACCTGCCCGGTGACTTCCGGCCCGGATACGTCGCGCTGGCCCGCGAGTCCACCGGGGTGCGCGAGTACCTGATGCCGCCGCTGCCGAACACCCTCTACACCCGCGATACGACGTGCTGGCTGTACGGCGGCGTCACGCTGAACCCGCTGTACTGGCCGGCGCGGCACGACGAGACGATGCTGATGAAGGCCGTCTACGAGTTCCACCCGGACTTCGCCGGCGCGACCGTGTGGTGGGGCGACCCCGAGCGGCACTGGGGGCGGGCGACGTTCGAGGGTGGCGACATCATGCCCGTCGGCAACGGCGTCGTGCTGATGGGGATGAGCGAACGCACCTCGCGCCAGGCCATCAGCCAGGTCGCCATCGCGCTGTTCGAGAGCGGCACGGCCGAACAGGTGGTCGTCGCCGGCATGCCCAGGCTGCGGTCGGCGATGCACCTCGATACCGTGTTCACCTTCGCCGACCGGGACATCGTGACGGTGTATCCGTCCATTGTGGACAGCATTCACACCTTCTCGCTGTACCCGGGCGACAAGCCACCCGGTATCGACATCGTCGACGAGGGTGAGCACACCTTCCTCGACGTGGTCGCGCGGGCCCTGCGCCTACCGGGCCTGCACGCGATCGCGACCGGCGGCGACGTGTACGCCTCCGAGCGGCAACAGTGGGACAGCGGCAACAACGCGGTCGCGCTCGAACCGGGCGTGGTCGTCACGTACGACCGCAACACGCAAACCAACACCCTGCTCGAGAAGGCCGGGATCGAGGTGGTGACGATCGTCGGCGCGGAGCTCGGCCGGGGCCGTGGCGGCGGCCACTGCATGACCTGTCCGATCGTCCGGGACCCGGTTGCGTACTGACCTATCACAAGGGTGTCCATCTACGCCTGGGACCAGAGCCGCGACGGCGGCTTCGTGGCCAGGCACCCGAAGCTCAAGGCGGGCCGGGGCACGATCCGGCTGCGCCCCGGCGACGCCGCGGACATCACCGATGCCGAATTCCGGGATCTGGTACGGGCGGCGCTCGCCGCTTGATTCCCTCGTCAGCTACTCGGTTTGCGGGCCAGGTCGTAGCCGAAGCTGACCCGTTCGACGAGGACACCACCACCACTCTGAAGGTGGGGTTCGAGGTGGTACGCCAGATCCGTTTCGAACTCGGCGGCCCGGTCGCCGAAGAGGGGAGCGGCCAGGAACGAGGTGGAGTACACGAGGCCGGCCAGGTCGGCCACGCTCCAGCCGTGCTCGACCTGGACCTCGTAATGGCTGACGGGTTCGAAGCCCGCGTCGGTCAGAACGGCCAGGTGCGGCTTGACCTCCTGGATCCGGTCCCAACCCGGTGGGACCCGGTCGCGGGCACCGAGAGTGCTGCGCCAGCGGTCCAGGACCTCACCCAACGCCTGTTGCCAACGGGCATCGCCGCTCCATGGGGAACTCGACCAGCACAGTGCCAGGTGCCCGCCCGGCCGAAGCCATTCGTACGAGCGGCGAGCCACCCGCTGCCGGTGAAGCCGGTGGAACGCGTTGCCGATGGTGATGAGCTCGAAGGTAGCGGCCGGCGCGGACAGGTCTTCGGCGCTGGAAACGGTCGGCCGGATCTTCGCACGTTCTGCCTTAGCTGCCCTAGTTGCCTTCGCTGCCACGAGTCGGACCATGTCTGGTTCCTGGTCGACCGCCCAGGTCTCGGCGAAGGAAGTATGGAGCGCGAAGGCGAGCTGGCCGGTGCCGCAGGCCAGGTCCAGCAGCAATCCGTGCCCCGACGGTCGGACCCGTCCGGCGATGTCTTCGGTGAGAATCCGCGGGTAGGTCAACCGGTACCGGTCGTAGTACTCCGCCGTGCCGCGGTACAGATCGGTGGCGAAGTGCGGCTCGGACTGCATACCGCGGATTGTCTCAGACACCGCCGTGATCAGGGTGGATCCGCGGAAGAATCCATTGTGGACAGTATTGGTATACCTGGGGTTTGCCGGTAGGATTCGAACATGGGTACAGCGGCGCTCGACCGGCTTCGCGCCGACGTCGCCGAGCTGGCCGCCTTCGACGTCGTCGCACTGTCCGATGTGGAGCTGTTGGACGCGTTGCGTGCGCTGCATCCGTTACTGTGTCAGACGGAGGCTCTGCGGACCCGGTTGATCGGGGCGGTGCACGGGCGGGGTGCGGCGGCGTTGGATGCGGCGTTGGATGGGGCGGTGTCGACGGTGTCGTGGTTGCGGTGCCGGTTGCGGTTGGGTGACGCGGGTGCGCAGGTTCGGGTGGCGAAGGCGCTACAAGGGTTGCCGCATGTGGCGGATGCGTACGGGCGTGGGGAAATGTCGTTCGCGCACGCGGCGGCGATTACGATGCCAAGACGAATACTGTCACCGCGTACCGGCCCAGCGGGCAACGCCTCGACGTCACCGGCCAACCGCAAGGTCCGTCACCGTGACCCATGAGAAAGATGGCTGGCTGGCGGACTGGTGCCAGCGGGAATTGGGTGCGCGGCCGGTGGAGCAGCTCATCGGCTCAGCCCACATGTCCGAGGTGGTGGGAGTGCGCCTCGACGACGGGCGATGTGTCGTCGTCAAGTCCCGCCCGGATCCGACCCGCCGCTCGATTAGCTGTGTGGCTGTCCAGCGCCGCGCGGCCGAGCGAGGATTCCCGTGCGCCCGGCCGTTGACCGGGGCAACCTTCGTGGGTGGTCGCGCGGTCCACGCGGAGGAGTGGCGACCGGACGGCGAGATCCTGCGTGGTGACGGGCCCGGGGTGGCCGCGCGGTTCGCGACACTCTTCGCCGAACTGATGTCGATCATCCAGGACCTGCCCGTACCGCCTCCGCTGCCCAATCCGGAGTGGGTGCACTGGGACCATGACGGCCCGGGTCCGTGGCCGCCGAACGAGCGCCATGACACCCGGCCGGGTGCGGAGCAACTGCCGGAGCGGCTGGTGGAGATCGCCGGT
>JBPYFB010000221.1:0-3002 GCA_051986465.1 Rugosimonospora sp. | reverse complement strand
TCGGTGACGACGGCGCGGACGTTCTCTGGGGTGGCAAGGGTTCCGACGATCCGAACAACCCCAACGACCGCGGTACCAACGATTCTCTGGTGGACTACCTGTTCGGTGGCAAGGGCGCCACCACGGGACCGTCGCTCGATCCGGTGACGGGCGTACTGGGCGCGGACGTCATCGACTTCCGGCCGCGCGGCTCGTACCCGGGCAACTGCGTCAGCACGCCGTGGCCTGGGCCGGACCTGACCGGTACGACGACGGTGGACCCGTGCTCCTGGTTCGAGATGACCAGTACGGACAACGCCGACGCGAGCGACAACCAGCACCACCAAGGGATCGACTGGATGTACGGCGGCTGGGACCGTGACGTGATGCAGGGCGACGTGACGGACAACGGACCCAACGACGGCGACCGGATGATCGACTGGAACGGCGACTACAACCTCTATACGCACTGCAACGCGGCGTACGGCGGCTTCAACGACGTACGCGAACACAGCCCCGCGATGCGGGAGTTCCTGTGGACCTGGGCCGCGACGGTGGGTGCTGGACAGGGTCTGACCGATGTCCAGGACGAGACGACCTCCGCGGGTGATGAGGCCGCGGTGGTCCGCAAACCGACGCGGGACCATTCGAACGGGCCGGCGTACCCGGATTCACCCGGGCACTTCGACCAGTTCGCCTGCCAGGAGTAGCACCGGAGTAGACACGAGTAGCCACAGGTAGTACAGGCAAACAGAGTGAGGTCCGGGCGGCGTGGACGCGCCGCCCGGACCCTGTGGCAGATGTCATCGGTTGTCAGTGGAACATGTTCGGGAATTGGCCAACAATGCCGGAGCTGAGCAGGTCGGCCATGGCCAGAATGTGGCCGTGGATCGCCTCGTAGTCGGTGACACTGGCGGCGTAGTTGCCGTGCAGTTCATCCACCGCCTCAGCAAGCGTCTGGTCGAGGTGCGTCTTCATGTCCGCACGCAGCACGGAGTCCTGCCAGAACCGGGGGTTGGTCGCGGACAGGAAATCCGCGATGTCGTTGGCGTTGGCGTACCACCGGTTGGTGGCGTCGGTCGCGGCCGCCGCGTCGCCGGCCTTGGCCGCCTGCAGTATCTCTGTGGCGATGCCGATGTGGGTATGTAGCAGTGCGGAGAGCTTGTCGGCGGTCGCCTGGCCGTAGTACGGCTTCAGCAGGGCGTTAGCGATGTCCGTCTGGTTGTTCAGCAGGCGGGTGGCGGTGTCCGGGAAGCCGTTGGTACCGGCCGAGAAGGTGACGATCGCCAGCCGCGTCCACGTGATGTGGTCCTCCCAGAGCTTGCGAATCTGGTCGTGGAAGGCCGCCTCAGCCGCCGTCCGCGGGACGGGGGGCGGGATGTTCACGGTGGTCGGGGCGGCCGCCGGGGTGGTGGCGGCGCCGGCACTGCCCAGCGGCAGTGCCCAGGCGAGCGCGAGGCCCGCGACCGCGGCCAGCATCGCGATCATCGCTGACCGTGGCCCAATCCGGAGATTCCGGTTTGCTTTCATGGCCATCCTTAATTCTCGGGTCAGCAATGGGGTGTGCTGACGGATGCAGGGAGGTTGACCATGGTATGGGCGCCGGAGCGCTGGTCAGCCTTACAGAATCGGAACGGGTGCCGGCGATGGGCGCTGGTATTGCGCACTGGTAGCCCAGGACTACGGTTGGTTCCTGTGACGGGCGCGGAAATTGAGATCACCGCGGATCTGATTGCGGAGTTGCTTCGAGAACAGCACCCCGACCTGGCTGACCTGCCGCTGACGCTTGGTGCGCGTGGCTGGGACAATCAGTTGTGGCGGCTCGGCGACGACCTCGCGGTCCGTATGCCCCGGGCCACTCAGGACTCGGATGAGCTGCTCCGCAAGGAGCACACCTTGCTGCCTGCGATAGCGCCGCATCTCCCATTGCCGATACCCGTCCCGCAGCGCCTGGGCCAGCCTTCCGAGCGGTTCCCGCGCTATTGGATTGTCACTACCTGGGTCGCCGGCGAACCTGCTGACCGCGCGCCAGCGACCCGCGGTGCCGAGGCAGCCGATATCTTGGCGGCTTTCCTGGCAGCTCTCCATCAGCCGGCACCGGACGACGCGCCTACTGGCCGGCATGGCCGAGGTGGTCCGCTGACCGATATCCGCGAAGGCGTCGCACATTTTCTGAACGAGGCAAACGATCGTGGGCTGATCGCCGATCCCGACGCCGTACGCGAGGTCTGGGATGATGCGCTAGCCGCGCCCGACTGGACAGGTCCGGCTCTGTGGTTGCACGGCGACCTACACCCGGCGAATCTTCTGACAAGAGACGGCAATTTCTGCGGCGTGGTCGACTTTGGCGACATGTGCGCGGGCGACCCAGCCTGTGATCTGGCTGCCTGCTGGATACTTCTGCCCGATGGGGTCATCGACCGTTTCCAGCAGAGCTACTCGCCGGAGGTTGACGCAGCGACCCTGCGTCGCGCTCGCGGCTGGGCGCTATGTAAGGCACTCGTCTGCATGCTCATCGGTGACAACGGAGACCACGGCCGCCCGGGCGGAAAAGCCACCTGGGGACCGCCAGCGCATGCGGCCCTGCAACGCCTTACCGCGACTCGACCCTCGCTCTTCTAGGAAGCAATCCACCACGGCCACGCCACCGTTTGATCTCGTTGGTTATGGTCGGTGTGTGGGTTGGCGGCTCGGTTGGCGGATGCGGTGCATGGTCTGACGGCGCTGGCCTGTCTGTTGGTACCGCTCGGCGTCGCCTACTTGAGCGTCCGGAGCGGGTGGCGGCTGGTTGGCGGTGTGCGTACCGGCAACTGGCGCAAGCCCGGGTGGTTCGGTCACGTCGCCTGGCTGTCGTTGCTCGGCACGGCACTCGCGTGGCTCTGCGGAGTTCTCTTCGGCGCGCCGCTCGACATCGCCGAGTCGTGTACGTATCAGCATCACCAGCAGTACGACGTCGCCTACCGCGAAGCACACCCCGACCGGGTGCTCTTTCCGTTGACCGCGAAGTGCAACGCCGGCTACGA
>JBPYFB010000220.1:0-18696 GCA_051986465.1 Rugosimonospora sp. | reverse complement strand
ACGAAGACCGCGTCCGAGGCGCCCGGGGTCCTGTCGTCCGCCTCGGTGCCGCCGGCGCCACCGGTCTCCAGGTAGAAGCCGTTGAAGCCGCCGGTCGCGTAGGCCGCGGTGACGACGCCCTCGGTGGTCACGGTCTTCCCGGCGTACGGCGAGGTGTCGGTGTTGGTGCCCTGGATCGACGCGATCGGGATGATGGTCCCGGCGGCCTGGGAGACCTGGAAGCTGAAGGTCGCCGAGCCGTGCGCGCCGGTCGAGTCGGTGGCGGTGACCGTCACCGACGACGTGCCGGCGTCGGTCGGGGTGCCCGAGATGGTGCCGTCCGGGGAGATGCTCAGACCGGCGGGCAGCCCGGTCGCCGTCCAGGTGTACGGCGCGGTGCCGCCCGACGCGCTGAGCGTCAGCGGCGCGATCGCGGTACCGGCCGTGGCGTTCTGGGTGCCCGGGTTCGCCACGGTGACGGCGACGGTGCCACCGTCCGAGGCGGCGTTCTGCGGTGCCGGAGTGGCGACGTGGAAGTCGGCGGCGTTGTCGTCGGTATCCGAGCCGGCCGCGTCGCGCTGGTAGCTCAGGACAATCGAGTTGCCGGTCGGGGCGGTGCCCTCCGGGGAGTTGCTCGTCCCCCAGCCGATCTTGTCGATAACCGAGGCATCGGTCGGGAGTACGCCCGACGCGCTGGCCGCGATGAAGAGGGTACCGCCGCCCGCGCCCGGGTTGATGCTGCCGCCGGTGCTCAGGTCGGGGGTGGGCAGCGGGGCGCCCGGGTTGGTGGTGGAGCCGTTGCTCGGCAACTGGATGAGGAAGTGGCCGTGCCCGGCCACGGTCCCGGTCAGCGTGAACACCTGCGCGCCGCTCGGCACCACGGTGCTCGTGGGCGCGCGGTACTGCAGGGTGTCACCGGTGAGCGAGACGGCGTCCGAGGTCGGGTTGTAGAGCTCGACGAACTTGTTGAGGTAGGTCGCGCCGGACGAGCCGCCGTTGACGTATGCCTCGCTGATGACCAGGCCGGTCCCGGTCGTGTTGGCAGACGCCGAGGCGGCGAGCCAGACGCTCGCTAAGCCCACTGTGGACAGTGACAATAGGGCGGTGATTCGCCTTATGCGCGCGCGGGACATAGGCCGCGAACCTCCAATTCGTAGTGATTCGGCTCCCGGATCATCCTGCGGGCCGACCTACGGACGCTAGGCGCTCGTATTCAACGCGTCGATGGCTGGGAGCTGAACGATCGTGACACGCTCGGTCAACTTCACAAAACGAGCCGCAGCGCCGAGCGCGGGCCGCTGCCAATGTAGACAACGTCGGCCCGCGTTTTACGGCTGCGGTCCGACGATCACGTACGCGTTCTCGTTCGCCTCGGTGAGGATCTGGTCGCTCCATTGCCGGGGCAGGCACTCGGGCGTACCGCACAGCTTGCACATGCCGTGTACGTGCTCGTGCTGGTCGTACACCCAGGACGCCAGGCACAGGACCGGGTGCAGGCTGAGGTCTACGCTGTTCACCTTGCGCTCGGGTGGGGCGTCGGCACGGGTCACCAGCGTTCCTGGCTCAATGGTCTTGACGACTTCGCCTTCGCGGATGATGCCTGTCCGGATCATGCACAATGCGATCTCGCCTGGTCCCAAGTTGTTGTAACTCACGTAGTGCTTCACATGGCCCTCCATTGGATCCGCAGCCGGTCGTACATCACGCCGAAGTCAGCCATCACACTCACGCCACATCCCGCGTGCGCGGTACTCCTGGCCGGGTGTCATCAGTGGCCGCTCATCCTGAACGACGGGCAGCACCTGAGTTCGGTACTCGTTCCACCCATGACGCGTGGGGAACCGATTGAGCGGTACAGCGTCGCCGTCAGCGAGCCGGTGACGTCCTGCCGATGGAGGGGTACCTGTCTTCTTCGGTCGTCGAGTTAGGAGCCGCGGAATTCGCATCGTCACCCCTCCACCTCTTCATCGCGTGGCGGACGCGATTGCCGGCATGCGTTGCATTCGCATGTGCCGATCGAAACTCTGCGGTTGCCCGTGCACCTCCGACTACCGCGCCCATACCGAGCGTCCGGCGTCACCACGCCTGGCGCAACGTAACATGGCGTTACATTGCGCCCGTGACACGAGGCGGAAGACTGATGTTCCATCGTGTTACATTGCGGAGGTGGTCATGCCTTCCCAGGGCTCGAACTTGGTCCGCAGGTCGCTCGGCAGGCGGTTGAGGAAACTGCGGGAGGCTGCGAGGAAGACTGAGACGGATGTCGTCGCGTCGTCGATCTGCTCGCGACAGAAGTTGTGGCGCATCGAAACCGGCAAGACGCCAGTGAAAATGGCGGACGTCCGCGCCTTGTGCTGGTTGTACGGCGCCGACAGCGAGACCACCGACGCCCTCGCCAATCTGGCTATGGGGACAGCCGCCGAGGCATGGTGGGAAGACCTGTACGGGGACGTGCTGCCCTCGTGGTTCAAGTTGTACTTGGATCTGGAGGCGGGTGCGGACCGGATCTGTACATACACGGCCGAGTTGGTGCACGGCTTGTTGCAGACGGCGGACTACGCAAGAGCGGTATACGAGGCAGCGCGGCCGGACGATGATGAGGATGCCATCCGGCGCCACGTAGATCTGAGGATGCAGCGGCAGAAGACAGTGCTCGGTCGCAGACCGCAGCTCACGTCTATCCTCAGCGAGGCCTCGCTGGCCCGTGTCGTTGGCACCCCAGCCGTCATGGCCCAACAGTTGGCCCATCTCCACGACCTGGCAGCACACGACAACATCAACATCCGCGTGCTCAGGTTCGACGCGGGAGCGCATGCCGCCATGCTGGGCGACTTCGCGCTGCTCGACTTCGACGATGCAGAAGACCCGGCCGTTGTGTACCTCGAATCGCAGGTGTACGCCCGGTACCTGGAACAACCCAAGGAACTCGACGAGTACCGCCGGGTGTACGACGTCACTTACAAGCGCACAGTCCCCATCCAGGAGTATTTGTGATGAGCAGCAGCGATACCGGATGGTTCAAGTCCAGCAAGAGCGGCGGCAACGGCGGAAGTTGCGTCGAGACACGGCGCCACGATGGCAAGGTCGAGGTCCGCGACTCCAAGGACCGCACCGGTCCCGTGCTGGTGTTCACCCGCGATGTATGGGCAGACTTCATGGCAGGCGTGAAAGAGGGCGCGTTTGACCTACAGTAACGGCCACATGGTAGGGCAGCCGCAGATCGTGGCTGGAACCCGAACGACCATGACACAGTAAGCTCGGGCCACTGCCCAATGTAGACATAGTGTTGGCTACCAGCGGCGCAGCCAGCGCACGTGGGCCACGAGCCAGGTGTGCCAGGTGTGCACCCGGTCGGTGTGGGCGTTGAGCCAGGCGTAGCGTCCGGTCATCGCCAGCAGGGCGAGCCCGCCCGCGAGGATGGCGACCAACAGTGACAGTGTGGCTACGCCTCGGCCGGTGATCCAGCGGTGCCGGGTGGCGGCCAGGCCGGCGAGCGAGGCGAGCACGCCGAGCGCGCCGAGCAGCAGACCCTCCGGGGCGAGCTGCCCGGTCAGCACGGCGCATACCCCGACAACACCGAGGATCAGGCCCAGAATCGCCAGGCCGCTGACGCGTACCCGGGGTGCCTCGGTGAGGGTGCTGTCGTCGAACTGCAGCGTCTGCCAGGGCCACGCGGGGGTGGTCTCCAGCGTGCCATCCGGGTCATACGGTGCCGACCGGCGCCGCAGCGAAGCCCACGCCAAGATGCCACCTCCTTGGGTACCGGCTATCCCACCCTATTCGATCTATACACGCCTTTCCGCGGATTGGCGCGGCGGCCGCTACACTTGCGGCATGCGACATTGATCCTCACCGGACAATCATCCTCATCGGCAGGCCCGGCGACTGGCCGCCGTTTTGTATGCGTACTCGTTCCTGGACGACTTCGTACTCCTCTATCCGGTGTACGGGTTGCTGTTCGCCCGTAACGGTCTGTCGGTCGCGCAGATCTCCTCCCTCTTCGCCATCTGGTCGGTGACCGGCTTCGTCCTGGAGATCCCGACCGGCGTCCTCGCCGACGCGGTGTCCCGGCGGCTGCTGCTGTGCCTGGGGCCGCTGCTGTCGGCAGTGGGATTCGGGCTCTGGGTCACGGCGCCGTCCTACTGGGCCTTCGCGACCGGGTTCGTGCTGTGGGGCATCGACGGCGCGCTGCGCTCCGGTGCGCTGGAGGCGCTCGTCTACGAAGAGCTCGAAGCCCGCGGCCGCGCGGACCGCTACGCGCGCGTGATGGGTCGGGCGCGGGCGGCCGGCGTCGCCGCGACGATGGTGGCCGGCGCCGTCGCCGGCCCGGTGCTCGCCGTGGGCGGTTACCTGGCGCTCGGCGCGGCCAGCGTGGCGGTTCGGTTGGCGGCGGCGGGCATCGGCACCGCGCTGCCGGAACACCGGCGGCGCGGCGAGCCCGATCGCGAGGCCGAGGCCGAGACCGGGCTGAGCTATCTGGGCACGCTGCGGTCCGCGCTGCGCGAGGCGCGGACCGATCAGACGGTACGCCGGGCCTTGCTGCTGGTACCCGTGGTCGCCTCGGTATGGGGTGCGCTCGAGGAGTACGTGCCGCTCCTCGCCGCCGATGTGGGCGTGCCCGCGCGTACCGTGCCGCTGCTGGTCCTGCTCGTATCGCTGGGTATGACCGCGGGTGGCCTGCTCGCCGCCAGGTGGCCGATGCTCGGCGGCCGGTCCCTCGGGTACCTGCTCGGTGGCGGCGCGCTGTTGCTCGCCGCGGGTGCGGGCAGCGGCCACCCGGCAGGCTTCGTCGCGCTGGCGGCCTCATTCGGCGCCTTCCAACTCGCCACCGTCGCGGCGGATACCCGGCTGCAGGAGGCGATCGGCGGCTCCGCCCGGGCCACCGTCACCTCGCTCGCCGGTCTGGGTACGGAGGTGTGCACGGTGCTCGTCTTCGGCGGGTACGCACTCGCGTCCGGCCACACCGGCCACCCGACGATCTTCGCGTTGTTCGCCACGGTCTACCTCGCGGTAGCCGCGTTCACGTTGCGCAGACCGTCGAGTTGACCGTCAGCGCAGCGGCGACCAGCGGCGCCGCTTGCGGCGCCCGGACACCCGTTGGAGCGTATCGGCCGATCGTCTCAGCAGGACGCTCGTGCGTGAGCGGCCGCGCCGGGATTCGATTGCCTCGCCTAGCCGTCGCGCCCCCACGGCGGCCAGCGGCACCGCCACTGCCAGGGCGGCCCACCGCGCAACCATCTTCCAGAACATGACCCAGGGGTACCCCGCTCGGGCAACCGCTATGCGCCTGGCGAGGAGAAGGCGGCGTCGAAGGCGGTCGCGGGTGGCTCGATCGCGGCCATCTTGCGGATGAACGCGAGCGCGTCCGGCGCGCCGGCGAGCCGGTCCATGCCGGCGTCCTCCCACTCGATCGAGATCGGCCCGTCGTACCCGATCGAGTTGAGCATCCGGAAGCAGCCCTCCCACGGCACGTCCCCGTGCCCGGTGGAGACGAAGTCCCAGCCGCGGCGCGGGTCGGCCCAGGGCAGGTGCGAGCCGAGCCGGGTGTTGCGCCCGTTGAGTTGCTTCTTCACGTCCTTGCAGTCAACGTGGTAGATGCGGTCGCGGAAGTCGTACAGGAAGGCCAGCGGGTCGAGGTCCTGCCAGACGAAGTGCGACGGGTCGAAGTTGAGCCCGAACGCGGGGCGGTGCCCGATCGCCTCCAGGGTCCGCGCGGTCGTCCAGTAGTCGTACGCGATCTCGCTCGGGTGCACCTCGTGCGCGAACCGCACGCCGACCTCGTCGAAGACGTCGAGAATCGGGTTCCATCGGTCGGCGAAGTCCTGGTACCCAGCGTCGACCATGGCCGCCGGGGTGGGCGGGAACATGGCCAGGGTGTACCAGATCGAGGAGCCGGTGAAACCGACCACTGTGGACACTCCGAGCTTCGCCGCCGCCCGCGCGGTGTCCTTCATCCGCTGGGCCGCCCGCTGCCGTACTCCCTCGGGGTCGCCGTCGCCCCAGATGTCGGCGGGCACGATCGCCCGGTGCCGCTCGTCGATCGGGTTGTCGCAGACCGCCTGGCCGACCAGGTGGTTGGAGATGGCGTAGACCTGAAGGTTGTGCTTGGCCAGGATCTCCCGCCGGCCGTCCACATAGGACTCGTCGGCGAGCGCCTTGTCGACCTCGAAGTGATCGCCCCAGCAGGCGATCTCCAGGCCGTCGTATCCCCAGCCGGAGGCGAGCCGGCACATGTCCTCGAATGGCAGGTCGGCCCATTGGCCGGTGAACAGGGTGACGGGGCGGGGCATGGCTCAGATCCCTTCTACCGGGAGGACGGATGGGCTGGCGGCGCTGCGTACCACGGCGTCGAGTACGAGCTGGACCCCGAGAGCGTCGGCGAACGACGGGGTCGGGTCGGATCCGGTCGCGATCGCCTCCAGGAAGTCCCGCGCCTGGTGGGTGAAGGCGTGCTCGTACCCGATGAGGTGCCCCGGCGGCCACCAGGCGGCGATGTACGGGTGCTCCGCCTCGGTCACCAGGATCTGGGTGAAGCCCCGCTCGGCGGCGGGCCGGGTGTTGTCGTAAAAGGACAGTTCGTTGAGGCGCTCCAGGTCGAACGCGATCGCGCCGGCCGAACCGTTCACCTCGACCCGCAGCCCGTTCTTGCGCCCGGTGGCGAACCGGGTCGCCTCGAAGGTGGCCAGCGCACCGCTCGCCAACCGGGCCACGAAGATGGCCGCGTCGTCGACGGTGACCTGGCCGACGCCGCCGCTGGCGTCGGGTCGCTTGTGGACGAACGTCTCGGTCAGCCCGCCCACCGCGCTGACCCGGTCGCCGGTCACGTACTGGACCATGTCCACGATGTGCGAGCCGATGTCGCCCAGCGCGCCGAGACCGGCCTGCTCCGCGTTCAGCCGCCAGCTCATCGGCGTGCTCGGGTCCACCAGCCAGTCCTGCAGGTACACCGCGCGTACATTGTGGACGCGGCCGACCCGGCCATCCGCGATCATCTTGGCCATCAGCGCGACCGCGGGCACCCTGCGGTAGGTGAAGCCGCACATTGCCCGTACCCCCTGGGCATGGGCGGCCTGCGCGGCCTCGGCCATCGCCTCGGCCTGCACCACCGTGTTGGCCAAGGGCTTCTCGCACAGCACGTGCTTGCCCGCGCGCAGCGCGGCGATCGCGATCTCCGCGTGGCTGTCGCCCGGCGTGCAGATGTCGATTATGTGGATGTCGTCGCGCGCGATCAGCGCCCGCCAGTCCGTCTCGTGCGAATCCCAGCCGAAGCGCTGTGCCGCGGCCCGCGCCCGCTGTTCGTCCCGCCCGCAGACCGCGGTCATCCGGGCCCGCAGGGGTAGGTCGAAGAAGCGGTTGACGACCCGCCACGCCTGAGAGTGGGCCGCGCCCATGAACGCGTGCCCCACCATACCGACGCCCAGTTCATCCATTGTGGACATACCAATCTCGAAGTTCACGCCTGCCGGAAGACTACGTCGCTAGCGAGCTTCGCCGCGCCGATGACACCGGCCCGGCCGCCCAGTTCGGACAGTACGATCGGAAGGTTCCCGGTGGCCAGCGGCAAGGAGCGACCGTAGACCACGGACCGCACCTCGGCCAGCAACCGGTGGCCCAACCCGGAGAGCCCACCTCCAATGACAATCATCGATGGGTTGGCGAAGCTTACCAGTCCCGCCAGCACGGTGCCCAGCTGCTGTCCGCCGTCGCGGATCAGCGCCATGCACGCCGGATCGCCCGCCGCCGCACCGTCGGCCACCGCGCGGCCGTCCAGCACCGCACCCTCGCCCAACCGCCGCGCCAGCCAGGGCGACCGGCCGGTCCGCGCCGCGGCGAGCGCCTCGCGGGCCAGCGCGGCGCCGCCGAAGCACGCCTCCAGGCAGCCGACGTTGCTGCAGGAGCAGACCGGGCCCGCCGCGTCGACCTGGATATGACCGATGTCGCCGGCGCTGCCGTCCTTGCCGCGATACACCTCGCCGGCCAGGTGCACACCGCAGCCGATACCGGTGCCGAGCTTGACGAAGAGGAAGTCGTCGACGGACCGGGCCACACCGCCGTAGCCCTCGCCGATCGCCATGATGTTCACGTCGTTGTCCACCACGACCGGGCAGCCGTGCTCGTGCGCCAGCAACTCGCGCACGCCGAAGCCGTCCCAGCCGGGCATGATGGGCGGCGCCACCGGTACGCCGTCCCGGAAACGCACCGGACCGGGCAGCCCCAGCCCGATGCCGTCCAGCCGCGTGTAGGCGCCCTCACCGGCCAGCTTGCCGAAGAGTTCCCCGACGCGGGACAGCACCGGGCGCGGACCCTGGCGCACGTCGATCGGCTCCTCGACGGCACCGACCGGCTCCAACCGTCCATTCACGACCTCCACCCGCAGCGAGGTCGCGCCCAGGTCGACCGCGCCCAGCCGGACGTCGTCGGCGAGGCGGACGAGCGTCGAGCGCCGCCCGCCCCGGGATGCTGCCGGGCCGGCCTCCACGACTCGTCCCGACTCGGCCAGCCGGTTCAACTCGGTGAGCAGCCGGGCCCGCGGTACGTCCAGCCGGTCGGCCAGTTCCGCACGGGATACCGGGCCGTGATCGCGGAGCACGCACAGCACGCGGTACGGCAGCGTGTCCGTCTCGCTCACCTCCCGAGGGTACGGTCCATCGGGTTCCAGTCCTCGGGTAGCGGCTTCGGCGTCGGGCAACTGGACTCGACGGCCACGAACTCGCCCCGGTCCGCCGACTCGCTGATCGCGGTCATCACGTCGACCACGTGCAACGCCATCTCGCCGCTGGCCCGGTGCTGGTCGCCGGTGCGGATCGCCCGCGCCATCTCCAGTACCCCGATGCCCCGCCCGACAGTGGTACCGCGCTCCGGTACCGTCACCCACTCCTCCGCACCCACGCGGCGCAACCGGGGCGCGCCGTTGAATGTGTTGGGGTCGGGCACCGACAGCGTCGCCTCGGTACCGGTGATCTCGAAGAAGTCGTGCCGGCGCAACGGCGAGTCGAAGCTGAACACGCTGTTGCCGGCGGCGCCCGCGGTGAACTCCAGCAGCGCGCTGACGTGCGTGGGTACCTCGACCGCGAAGCGGGTGCCGGCCCGCGGCCCGGAACCGATCTCCCGCTCCGGGAACGCCTGGCGCGCGCTGGCCGCCACCCGGTCCACCGGGCCGAGCGCGGCGGCGAGCGCGGTCAGGTAGTACGGCCCGAGGTCGAACAGCGGCCCGGCGCCGAGCTGGAACAGGAACTCCGGGCTCGGGTGCCAGGACTGCGGCCCGGGCCCCTGCAACAGGGTCAGCGCCGTCTGCGGCACGCCGATCGCGCCCTCGGCGATCAGGCGGTACGCGGTCTGCAGCCCCGCGCCGAGGAAGGTGTCCGGCGCCGCACCTACCCGTACTCCCGCCGCGGCCGCCTCGGCGAGCAGCGCGGCACCGGACACCGGGTCCAGGGACAGCGGCTTCTCGCTGTAGACGTGCTTGCCCGCGGCGATCGCCGCCCGGTCCACCTCCACGTGCGCCGCCGGGATGGTCAGGTTCACCACCAGTTCGACGTCGGGGTTGTCGAGAACCACGTCCAGGTCGCCGCCGGCCGGCACGCCGTACTCGTCGGCGACCGCCTTGGCGCGGTCCACCTCCAGGTCGGCGCAGGCCAACACCTTGAGGTCGGGGAACTGGGTCATGTTCTTCAGGTATGCGTGGCTGATCGTGCCGCAGCCGATCACGCCGATGCCGACGGCGCTCACGCTCACGCCCTCACCAGTGCGTCGACGTAGGTGTAGGACTCGGCGAGCGCGGTCACCATGTCCGTCGCGCACTCGTCCAGTTCGATCACGCGCCATGCGTCTGCCGGCGCCGCCGCGAGAATCTCCGGGATCGGCAGGGTACCCGCGCCCACCGCCGTCATCGGTGCCTCCCGGGTGGCCGGTCCGTCCTTCACGTGCAGGTACTTCACCCGGTCGCCGAGCCGGCCGAGCAGTTGCGGCACGTCCACGCCGCCCACGGCGACCCAGTAGACGTCGACCTCCAGGATCACCTCGGGTGCCAGCCGCGAGACCAGTGCCTCCAGCGCCGGTACGCCATCGACCTGCTGCGACAGCTCCCACCAGTGGTTGTGGTAGCCCAGCCGCAGGCCGTGCTGGGCGGCCCAGGCGGCGGTCTCGTTGAGCCGGTCGGCGGTGCGCTGCACGCTTTCCAGGTCGGCGAAGCCGTCCTCCCGGATCGCAGGCACGATGACGGTGTCGCAGCCGATCGTGGCCAGGGCGTCGGGCAGTTCGTCGCGGCGCTCGCCGAGGACCGGCGCGTGGGTGGAGCAGACCGACAGGCCGAGTCCGTCGATGAGGGTCCGGAAGCCGGACGGGTCGTTCAGCGGGTCGTACGGCTCGACCGTGGTATATCCGATCTTGGCGATCTGGCTGAGTGTGCCGGCCCGATCGACACTGAGTTGATCGCGAACGGAGTAAAGCTGGACAGCGAGTGGCCTCATGTGCTCCGACGCTAGAAACTTTTAGCAACCCAGTCAATACTTCTGTCAGATCAGACAAAAGTCGTCCCCCCGCCCCGCGGGCCTCCGGCCCCGCCCCGCCCCACCCCCGCGCCGCCCCAAGATCCGCGCAACTTCATTGAAATTGCGGGGTTGGGGGCTGCCCAAGGCCGCAACTTCAATGAAGTTGCGCCGGCGGGGGGCGGCGGGGCCTTGATCAGGGTGGCGCGGGGGCCCCGTGCGGGCCGGATCGTCCACATCGGACATAGGTGTACGGCTATCTTTGACCGCCCGATGTGGAGTAGCCTCACACCAAGTGACCAATGCGTCACTTATCGTCCACTGTGGACCGACATTGTGCCGCCCCACCCAGGCGAGCAGACACCGACCGTGACGCTTCACGTATCGCAGGCGCGTCGCGGCAACCGCAGTCGAGCCTCTCTCACGAGGAGGTCCCGGATGAAACAGCAGCGCAGATCCCGCCGCCGGTGGTGGTTGGCGACCGTGGGATGCATTGCGATCGCTTCACCCATCTGCCTGACCGCGAGCCAGGCGGCATCCGCAGGCGCACCGCGACCGGCGGGTACGGCCATCCCGATCGTCGACGCCGACTACCTGTACCACCAGCTCTACGCGATGGCGTCGGCGTACAGCTACCGGATCTCGGGCGCGGACGGGGATCCGCGCAACGCCACCGACCCGTTCAACCTGCCGCCCACGGTCAACGGCTGGCAGGAGCTCATCGGGTACTGGAAGGGCAACCTCACCGACCGGCGACTCAACAGCGCGGTCGCCGGCTTCGCCACCGTCGCCGACCACTACTTCCGCCGCTCCGGCGGGTACCGCTTCGACTCGGACGACGCCGAGGTGACGATACCCGGCGCCTCCTGCGCAGGACAGCGGACGCTGCTCACCGCGCACCCCGACGAGACCCCGGTACCCACCGACATCGTCGGCCTCATCGACTCCGGTACGACCAGTGGCGTCAACGGTTTCGGCGCCGCGCGCCGGCACATCACCGACAGCAACCTGGGCAACGAGGGCGCGTACGACGGCTTGTCCGGCGTCGCGCTGACGCTGGCCGAATACCACGCGCTGCTCGCCTGGTACAGCGCCAACGGCACCTACCCGAAGCGCACCCTGAAGGTCACCCTGCTCGACGCCTCGCGGGGCAAGACCGGCAACGGGCTGTTCAGCCGGGAAGGCTCGGCGTACTACGCGGACCAGCTGATCCCGGCCGGGCCGCAGGGACAGTACGTGTTGCTCGCCAACATGGACTCGCTCGGCATCGACTACCCCGCATACCACCTCGGCACCGAGTTCTTCTGGAACAACGTGGCCGGCGGCGGGGTCGGGCCGTGGTCCACCTTCATCAAGGCCACACCGGCCATCCCGAACTCGGCATACCCCGACACCGGCCCCGGTTCGCCGGGCGCGCGTATCGACGGCAACGCGAGCGCGATCGGCCAGTTGCGCACCGACCTGCAAGCCGCCGTGCTCGCCGGCTTCGACCAGCAGGGCCAGAAGTACCAATACGCCATGCCGCTGGAAAATCCGTTGCGGTACAACCAGACCGGGCAGGCGCCCAACCCGTACAGCGGAGTGGTGCCGACCAAGCCGGCGTACTCCGCCGCCGACCAGGCGCGCTACTCGCCGGTCCGGGACGACACCGACGCGCTCGAAGACGAGCAGGCCTTCTTCGACAAGGGCATCCCGGGCTTCACGGTATCCGGAGTGAAGAACTCCAACGCCGACGAGAACCCGTACGGGGCGGCGGTCAGCGACAACACCAAGGCCACGCCCATCATCGGGTACGCCGGCAACCAGAGCACGTTCCAGCTCGGGAACAACACGCCGCAGGCCGGCATGACAACCACCGCGGCGGCAACCGCGGCCGGGGACACCACGGTGAAGGTCGCCGCCGTCACCAACCTCGCCGCGGGGCAACCAATATTCATCGGTACCGGCACCGACATCGAGTACGGACAGATCAGCGCGGTCGGTACCGGCGGAGCGGACGGTACCGGCGTCACGCTGTCCGCACCGCTGCAACGGGCGCACCCGAGCGGCGCGCCGTTCAACGTGAACGAGAACCAGCCGGTCGGCTTCCTCTCCGACACCCTCGAACACCTCAACTACCTCGCCGCCGGCGCGCCGCACGGTCTCGTCCCCGAGCGGCCGACCGAAGGGCTGAAGCGCGCTCTGGAACTGCCCGCGCAGTGGACGAGCATGCTGCTGGCCGGCGACGACTACCTCGGTGCGACGGCCCGGCCGGACAAGCCGATCGCCTACTTCGAGACCACGCCGGCCCGGCCGGACACCACCCTGACGGTGACGTTCGACGCCGGATTCTCCCGGGACGCGAACGGCGGTACGCACGGCCTGACGTACTACTGGGACTTCGGTGACGGTACGCACGCCGTCGGCGCCCACGTGACGCACACCTTCACGGGGCCCGTCTACGCCGACGTCAAGCTCGCCGTCGGCAAGGACGGGGCGTGGGGCCTGTACCGCCAGGCGGTCGCGGTCGACAGTCCGAGCGGTGACGCGCCGGCCACCAACGCCTGCGGCACATTCACATCCGACGAATCGACGCGGCTGATCGCGGCTGCCCGGACGGCAAGGGGGTAGCGATGAAGCTACGGACGCGCAGGATGCGAACCGTCTGCCGGTGGTCGGCCGCGACGACCGCGGTCGTGCTGACCGCGTTCGCCGGCGCGGGCGGCGGACCCGCGTACGGTACGGCGCACACCAACCAGGCCCTTCCGGTGGTGGACGCGACCTTCCTCTACAACGAGTTGTACTACCTCGCGACGAACTTCATCTACCGGGTCGCCGGTGCGGACGGTCCACTGTCCACTCCGGACGATCCCAACAACCTGCCGGCCAACTACAACGGGGCGCAGGAGTTCTACCAGTGGTTCAAGCAGGAACTGACGAACGCGGACGCCGCGCACATGGGACCGCTGGGCGCCGTCATGACGGCGAAGGACCACCTGTTCCCCACCCGCATCTGGCAGCTCAACGACGTGAGCGTGACGATACCCGGGCAGTCCTGCCCCGGTGAGGTGGCGCTGATCGCCGGGCACAACGACAGCACGCCGACGTCGGTCAACGTCGCGAACGGCGCCGCGAACGGCAGTGCGACCCCGATGACCGCGATGCGCGGCGGAAACTGGGGCAACGGTTCGATGTACGACGCCGGCTCCGGCGAGGCGATGGGCATGGCCGAGTTCCAGGCGCTGCTGCGCTGGTACCAGGCGAACGGCACGTATCCGAAGCGGACCATCAAGATTGGCCTCTTCGACAACGAGGAGGGCGGGCTGGTCGGCTCCGGCTTCTACTCGCAGACGAACGTCTCGACGCTGGCGGCACCGGCGAGCGCCGGAGACACCAACGTCAAAATCGTCAGCCGCACCGGGGTCGGCTTCGCCGTGGGCGAGACGCTGCTGGTCGATCCGCTCGGCAGCCCGGAGACGGTCACCATCACCGCCGTCGGTACGGCCGGCGCCACCGGTACCGGCATCACCTTCGCCCCGGCGCTCACCGCCGGCCACGGTACCGGCGTGCCGCTGTCGGCCGGCGTCGCCAACGCCGGTGGACTCATCCCGGACGGTCCACAGGGCCAATACGTCATGGTCGCCAACATGGACCAGAACGGCATCGAGTATCCCGCCTACCACTTCGGCACCGACCACTTCCTCAACGACATCGTCAACGGCGGCGTCGGGCCGTGGTACACGAACATCAACGCCGTCCCGCTGTACACGACACCCAACAACCTCTACGACGCGACCGCGATCCAGCGCATCCAGCACAACCTCCCGGCGGCACAGGCGTTCCGGGACGCGGTCGCCCAGGCGGTGAGCATGGCGTTCCAGGTGCTGGGCGAGAAGTACGGCTTCCAGATGCCACTGGAGAATCCGCTGCGCTTCGACCAGGTCGGCTCGACGCCGATCGACCCGCGGCCGCGCTCGGTGCCGGCGTACCAGCAAAGCGACATCGCCCGGTACTCGCCGGTGGTCGACGACAACACCGGCCGTACCGACCAGGTGTCGTTCATCCGTGACTGGGGCATTCCCGGGTACGGCGTCATCGGCGCGTACGACACGAGCACCAACCCACAGGTCGGCGGCGCCGAGAACCCGTACCCGACGTCGTATCCGAGCAAGCCGACGCTGAGCCAGTACTCCCTCTACGACACCAACGACGACACCGCCGAGCACCTCAACTACTACGCATCGGGTACCACGCACGGACCGGGCGGCCCGGCCACGCCCTCGGAAGGGCTGCGGCGGGCGCTGGAACTGCCGGCGACGTGGACCTCATACGTCATCTCCGGTGACGCGTACGGCGGCGCACAGGCAAGGGACGCCGATCCCGTCGCGTACTTCGAGACCGTACCGGCCAAGCCGTTCCTGACCTCGACCGTCACCTTCGACGCGTCGTTCTCGCGCGGCGGCAACGGCCGGTCACACGGCCTCACGTACTACTGGGACTTCGGCGACGGTACGACGCTGGCGACGACGAGTCCCACCATCACCCACGAGTTCTCATCCACACCGCGCTGGTACGACGTGAAGCTGGCGGTACGCTCCGGCGCGCACTGGGACTTCTACCGGCAGGCGCTCGCGGTGCGCTTCGTACCGGCCCATTACCCGGACGCTCCCCTCGCGGGCGAACCCGCCCCGCCCGCGACCGACCCGTGCGGCTCGCTCACCGCGACCGAGCAGGCGCAGCTGACCAGCCAGGCGCAAGCCTTGATGGCACGCCTGGGCGGCTCGACCACGGTGGTCACCGCGAAGCGGTAGGCACGACTGCGGTCCGGCCAGCCTCTCCCGGGAGAGGCTGGCCGGCCGGTCCACAATGGACCTGCGGTCGCGGGTCAGGAGCCGTCGCGGAGTTCGGCCAGGCGGTGCGGGGCGAACCGGATGTCGTTGAAGGACACGGTGCAGCCGTCGCCGGTCGGCGACTGAGCCTCGAAGCCGATCCGGTGCTCGCTCACCCGGTCGCCCATGGTGAACACCCGGATCAGCTGCCATGTCGTGCCGTCGGTCGAGGCGTGGTACGCGTACACCCGGTCGATGCGGGATACCCGCAGCCAGACGGACCGGTCGGGAACGGTGAAGGCGTTGGCGACGTCGGACACGCCGCGGGTGACGACCGAGACAATCATCGGCTGCGCGGCAGGAGAGAACTCGAAGCAGAACTTGCTCCAGTTCTGCTCGTCGATCCACAGCAGCAGCACCCCGGCGTCGTACTGGGACCGGAAATCGACCGTGACCCGGGCGCTGAACTGGAAGTCACCCGCCGGCGGCAGGCCGAGCAGGGTCGCCGCGTTGAGCAGGGACTCAGCGTCAGCCGAATCCGTGCCGCCCGGATTCAGGTAGAAGTCGGTGTGGGCGAGGGCGGTGGCGACCACCCCTGCGCCCTCGTCGTCGTGGCGCCAGACGTCGGTATGTGACGCGCTGAGCGGAAACGGCAACTCGGGAAGTTCAAACTTGTCGGCCATCCGGCGCCGTCCTTTCGAGGTTGTCCCAGTTCCGAGCTGAACCTTACGGCCTCGGAACTGGGACACAGCCTACGGGCGGACGGCCACCACCACGGCGTCGAAGGCATCGGTGGTGCCCTGCTCGGTGGGTAAGGGTCCGGCGGGCCGCCGATGCCATGGGTGGGGTTGGTCAGGTCGCGGAAGAGGTGGCTGCCTGTCAGCGAGTCGGGTACAGCGCGGCGAACGGCAGCGTCGCTCCATTGAGGACGATCACGCCGTCGCGTACGCCGTCCGTCATCGCGACGCTCACGGTTGTTCCCTCCCGCATCGCCTTGACGATGCTCTGCTCGCACGCGTGCACGTCGACGCTGGGCGGCACCGAGAACCCGGGCGCCGCGGCGTCGCCCTCGGGCGCGCCCGGCACGTACAGCAGGCTGTAAGGCGCGTTGACGTCGCTCGGGATCCAGCCGGTGCCGCGCTCCGGTGACTCGGCGACCGCGACGCTGCCGGCCGCGCGCGCAGACAGGATCAGCCGCCCGCGTACCGGCTCCAGTACGGGTATCACGAGTGGTCCGGCCGCGGCGGCGATCTCCTCCGCCAGTGAAACCGGATCGGTCCCGGACACCGTCCACTGTGCTGGGTCGGCGTTGACGCGCAGGGTCAGGTACACGCTCGCTCCTCTTCGAATTGGTGGGAAGTTCACCGCTGGCCGGCGGCGACCAGGCCGAGCCCGGTGGCCGCGACCGCTGCCTCGGTGCGGTTGCGGACGTTGAGCTTATCCAGGATCCGCGATACGTGCACGGCGGCGGTGCGTTCGCTGATGAACAGCGTGCGGGCGATCTGGCGGTTGCTGTTGCCGTCGGCGATGAGCCCGAGGACCTGCTGTTCCCGGCTGGTCAGGTCGAGCCGGTCCGCTTGCGTGCTGCGCCCGGCGACCGCCTGCGGCAGGGGTGCCAGCCGGGCCCGCCGCGCCAGCGCCTCGGCCGCCGAAGTCAGCGGTACGGCGCCCAGCCGGTGGCTCACCTCGACGCAGATCGCCAGCGCGCGTACGGCCTGCTCCCGCCGGCTGGCCCGGACGGCGGCCTCGGCCTCGCGCAGGCGCGCGTACGCCTCCCGGTACGGGTACTCGGTGCGGTGCCACGCGTCCGCGACGCCCCGCCACTGGGCCCGACTGTCGGTACCCGCCGCGCGGGCGCACTCCGCCTCCACCTGCCTCGCGTACGCCGAGACGACCGGCATCCGGGTGCCGTGCTCGGCGGCGCGGTCACGAGCTCGCGCGGCGAAGCCGGCGGCGGCCGCGTCCCAACCGGCCGGCATCGCCGCCGTACCGGCATCCCCGCACGGCCGCACCGCGACCCGGGTACCCGCCGCCAGCAGGCGCAGTTCCTCCTCGACGAGGTCGCCGTCGCCCAGCTCGCGCAGCCCGCACAGCACCTGCCGGGCCGCCAGGGCGAAGTCCCCCGCGTCCAGGGCCTGCTCCGCGAGGCACGCGTGCAGCGGCGCGAGCAGGCGTGGGTCGCGCGAACCGGCCCGGACGAGCGTGGCGAGCTCCGCGCTGCGCGGCCGGTCGCCCCGCCCCACCGCGAGTTCGAGCTGCAACAGGCGCAGGTACCGGGTGACGTACCCGGTCGCCGCACCGACCAGTTCGGCGAGCAGGCCGTCCGCGCGCACCCATTCGCCGGTCGTGACCAGTACCGCGGCGGTGTTGTTGTCCAGCACGGCGGTGGCCTGGGCCGGCGCACCGAGCGCCCGCGCGGCCGACCGCCCCTCGCCCGCCACCTCCAGCGCCTCGCCGAACCGGCCAGCCGTGCACAGGAGGTACATGCGGTTGCTCGCGGCGCGCAGCACGTCCTCGGCGTTGCCGGCGCGGCGAGCCAGCGCGGCGGCCTCCGCCAGCGCGCCGAGCCCACCGTCGAGGTCGCCGCCGTGCGCGCGCAGGATGCCCAGGGTGGCCAGCGCGTGGCCGTGTTCGGCGGGCGCGCCCGCGGCCTCGCCGACCCGCACCGCGAGCCGCGCGGCCGGCAGTGCCTCGGCGTGCTCGCCCATCAGCATGCGGCGGGTGGCCAGCGCGGCGAGGACCCGGGCCCGCAGCGGCGTGGCGGCGGTGGCGTCCAGCAGTTGCGCCGCCGTGGCAGTGGCGTGCACCGCCGCCCGCGGATCGCCGTTCTCCCAGTGGTAGCGGCCCAGGCGCTCGAGCAGCCGGGCCCGCGCCGGCCGGTCATCAGCCGCGGGCGCGGCGAGGACGGCGTCGAGGTATCCGACGGCGCGTGCCGGATCGCCTGCGCAACTGGCCGCCTGCGCCGCCTGTTCCCGTATGTCGGGCGTGCGTGGCAGGTGCGCGCGCAGCTCGACGGCGAGGCGGTACAGGCGATCCGCCTCTGGATACGCGCCGTTCGCCATGGCGGTGCCGGCCGCCGCCACGGCCGCGGGCGCCGCGCGCTCGGGACAGCCCGCGAGGTACCAGTGCTGGGCGAGGGTCGCCGCGTCGCACTCGCCGCCATCCCCCAGCGCCGCGGCGACCCGCCGGTGGTGGCGCCGCCGGTCGCCGGGCAGCAGCCGCTGGTACACGATCTGCCGGGTCAGCTCGTGCGGGAAGGTGTACCGGTCGCCGGCGCACTCCAGCAGCCCGCTCGCCACCGCCGTGCGTACGTCGTCCAGAAGTTGGTCCTCATCCGCGTCCACGCTTGCTATGAGCAATTGATGCGTCATGCCACCGTCGGCCACCGAGATGTGTTCGAGCAGCCGGACAACCGACGGCGG
>JBPYFB010000219.1:0-8787 GCA_051986465.1 Rugosimonospora sp. | reverse complement strand
CCAGCTGGACCCTCAAGTGGACGTTCGGAGACGCCAACCAGAAGGTCACGCAGCTCTGGAACGGCAACGTGACCCAGACGGGCACGAGCGTGACCGTCACCAACGCGTCCTACAACGGCACCATCGGCACCAACCAGTCGGCGAACCCTGGCCCGGGCTTCAACGGGTCATGGGGCTCGGCGAACCCGGTACCGGGGTCGTTCACGCTCAACGGCGTCACCTGCAACGGCGCCACCCAGAGCGCACCGGCGAGCCAGCCGGCGAGCAGCCGGCCAGCGAGCCAGCCGGCCAGCCAGCCGGCGAGCCGCCCCGCGAGCCAGCCGGCCAGCCAGCCGGCGAGCGTTCCGGCGAGCAGCCAGTCGACCTGTACGTCGAACTGCCCCGCGCACCTTGACAACCCGTTCGTGGGCGCGAAGTGGTACGTGAACCCGGACTGGGCGGCGGAGGCGAACTCCGTGTCGGGCGGTAGCCGGGTCGCCAACCAGTCCACCTTCGTCTGGCTGGACAGCATGGCCTCGATCACCGCGCCGGCTGGCTCGGGCTACACGAGGAGCCTCGCCGGCCACCTCGACGCCGCGGTCTCCCAGGGCGCCACACTGGCCGGATTCGTCATCTACGACCTGCCCGGTCGTGACTGCGCGGCGCTCGCCTCCAACGGTGAGATCCCGCCGGGCGGCCTGAGCACCTACGAGTCGCAGTACATCGACCCCATCGCGTCGGTCCTGAGCAACTCGAAGTACTCCGGCATCCGGATCGTCCTGGTCATCGAGCCGGACTCGCTGCCGAACCTGGTCACCAACACCAACATGTCCTCCTGCGCGACCATGCAGTCCAACGGTGGCTACGTGAAGGGTGTCCAGTACGCGCTGAACAAGTTCCACGCGATCTCGAACGTGTACAACTACATCGACGCGGCGCACTCCGGCTGGCTCGGCTGGGACAGCAACTTCGGTCCCGCCATCAGCCTGTTCGCCTCGACGGTGCAGGGCACCACGGCCGGCTTCGCGAGCGCCGACGGCTTCATCACCAACACCGCCAACTACACGCCGGTCAGCGAGCCGTTCATCGACCCGAACGCGACCGTCGGCGGCCAGCAGGTGAAGTCGGCGACCTTCTACCAGTTCAACCCGTACGCCGCTGAGCTGCCGTACGCGCAGGACTTCTACACGAAGGCCGTCGCGGCTGGCTTCTCACCGAACATCGGTATGCTCATCGACACCTCGCGCAACGGGTGGGGCGGCCCGAGCCGGCCGACCGCGGCGAGCACCTCCACCGACCTGAACACCTTCGTGAACGCGTCGCGCATCGACAAGCGGCCGGCCCGGGGTGACTGGTGCAACCAGAGTGGCGCGGGTCTGGGCATCCGGCCCACGGCCGCACCGGCCACGCACATGGACGCGTACGTGTGGGTCAAGCCCCCGGGCGAGTCGGACGGCTCCAGCTCGCTGATCCCGCAAGGCCCGAACAACCCGGGTAACAAGGGCTTCGACCAGATGTGCGACCCGACCTACGGTGGCAACTCCCTCAACAACAACTCGCCCAGTGGCGCCCTGCCCAACTCGCCGGTCTCCGGTGCGTGGTTCCCGGCGCAGTTCCAGCAGTTGATGGCGAACGCCTTCCCGGCGCTCTAGTCAACATCTGAAAGGCACCGGACCCGGGTACCTACCCGGGTCCGGTTGCTTTCACCCCGCGTCTGGGCCGAGCAGGCGGAGCAATCCGGGTGCGCGGTTGCGATCCGCGAATGCCCGTACCCTCGAAAGAAATTCCTCGGCGGCCTCGGCCGCGCCGGCCGCGAGATGCTCGCGCGCCGCCCACGCCGCGGCCAGCACCGCGTCGCTGGTGCCGCCGATCGCGTCGTAGCGCCGCACCGCCTCCGCGAACTCGCGCGCGGCGGCGTCGTGCGTGCCGAGCGCCACCGCCCGCGCACCATCCACAATGGACTGTGCCGCCTCAACCCAGCGGTTGCGGATCAGTGCGGTGCCAACCACCTCCGCCGCCGTCTGCGCGGCGACCGGGTCGGCCGCGGCGACCAGCGCGCTGGTGTGCGCCAGCGCCGACAACCACTCCAGCGTCAGCGCGGTGGGCGCGCTACGCCAAACCCCGGCGAGCTCGGCCAGCAGCGCCGCGGCGGTGGCGCGGTCCCCGGCGATGGCGTTACCCAAGGCGGTGTATCCGCACGCGGCGAACAACAGCCGCGGAAAGCCCGACTGCCGCGCGGCGGACAGGCAGCGCGACAGATCCTCGCCGACCGGTTCGTCGCACAGCAGCCGAAGGCACGCGCGCCGCCCGCGCAACTGCACGTCCCACTCGGTGGTTTCGGTATCGTCGCCGTCGAGATACTCCTCCGCGGCGCGCAGCAGGGTCACCCAGTCGCCGGTGAACCAGGCCAGCTCCGCCTCCTCCGAGTGGCCCAGCACCAGGCTCACCGCGGCGCCCTCGGCGGATACGCTCTCCGCCTGAAGCGCCGCAGCCCGGGCCAGCGCCCCCTCCTCCTGCACCACGACGGCGAGGTTGGCCGCGGCCCGGCGCAGCGCCGGCAGCCGCTGCTCCCGGCACAGCACCACGCACCGCTCCAGCTCCGCGAGGCCGCTCGGATCGCCCGCGATGTAGCGCGCCATCGCGCCCGTGACGCGGGCGTTCGCCGCCGCGTCCGCGAGGCCCAGCCGCTCCGCCAGATCGAGGGCGACGGCGGCGGCGGGGCGCGCCTGTTCGGTCTCGTACTCGACCATGTGCAGCCGGGCCAGTTCGCCGTACGCCTCGGCCTTCGCGGCGTCGTCGGGCAGGCCCTCGAACAGCGCCACCGCCCGGCCCAGGTGCTCCAGCGCGCGCTGCCGCTCGGCGCGGACCACCTCCGCCTGGCCCAGCAGCGTCTCGGCGCGCGCCTCGCCGGCCCGATCGCCCGCGTCCCGCATCCGCTCGACCAGGCGGGCCACGTCCTTCGCGCCGCCATCCCGGTAGAAGCGTTCGCTGTCGCTCAGGAACGCGAGCCGGCAGCGCATCAGCTCGCAGTCGCGCCGCCGGTCCGGATCCTCGTCCATGGGCCAGAGATTCAGCGCCTGCTCGATGTAGCCGAGCGCGGGGGCCACCGCGTACGTCGCGAACGCCGCCCGGGCGGCGGCGGTCAGCGCATGCCGGGCCCGGGCCGCATCGTGGGTGGTATCCGCGCCCAGGCTCTGCGCCAGCGTCAGCGTGGCTATCCGGTGCCGGGCCACCGCGGTCGCGCCGTCGTTGCGCCCCTGCACGGCGACCTGCTCAAGCCAGTCGGCCGCCCGCCGGTGCAGCGCCACCCGGGCCGCCCTGGGCAGCCGCCGGTACGCGACGTCGCGCAGCAGGATGTGCCGGAAGCCGTACTCGCCGTCGGTCGCCTGCAACATGTCGCGGCGGGCCAGTTCGGTGAGGATTCGGGACACCTCGACATCACTCTTGTCGACCATCGCGGCGATCGCGGCCGGCCCGATCCCCTCGCCCAGCACCGCGGCGGCGTGCAGCACCGTACGCTCGTCGCGCGCCAGCAGGTCGATACGGTTGGCCACCACCCCGTGGACGCTCTCCGGGATCGTCAGCTCCGCGTTCGGGTCGATCTCCCCGCCGGAGGCCCGCTCGGCGAGCATGTGCACGTACTCCACCGCGTACATCGGGTTGCCGTTGGTGATCGCGGCGAGCCGGTCGGCGAGCGCGTCGGTCAGGCCGTTGCGCTGGAGCAGCGCGCCGATCAGGGTGCGCAGCTTCGCGCCGCGCAACGCGCCCAGGGATACCGTCAGCGTGCCGGGCAGCGAAGCCGACCAGGTCGGTTGTTCGGTCAGCAGCTCCGGCCGGTACGTGCACAGCACGAACAGCGGCACGCCGGCCGCCACGCTCACCAGATCGGCCACGAAGCGCAGCATGACCGGATCGGCGAAGTGCATGTCCTCCAGTACCAGCACGGTCGGTACCTGCTGGGCCAGCGCGAGCAGCACCTGGCGCCAGGCCGCCTGCGTCTCGCCCGGGTTGGCGGGGCGCCCGGGCAGCCCGGCCAGCGGGCCGATCAGCTCGATCAGGCGGCCGACCCCGTCCCGCGGAAGTACCTGCGTCAGCGCTTCGCGGAGCCGGTCACGCGCGGTCGCCGGGTCGTCGGTGTCCAGTACCGACGCCTCCGCCTTCACGATCTCCGCGAGCGCGCCGTACGTGCCGCTCTCCCCGTACGGCAGGCAGCGCCCGACCCGCCAGCGGACCGCGAGCTCGGGCGTCGCCATCACGCGCCGGCACAGCTCCCGTACCAGCCGGCTCTTGCCCATCCCGTGCCCGCCGACCACGGAGACCAGCCGCGCCTCGCCCTCCCGTACGCACGAGGTGAGCGCCGCCATCAGCAGGTCCAGCTCGTGCACCCGGCCGACCAGCGGGGTCACCTCGTCGGCGAGTACCGCGCTGTGCCGGATCGGCTCAGCCGCCAGCCACGCCTCGACCGGAGCCGACTTGCCGTGCAGGGCCAGGCGCAGCGGCTCGTCCGCGTACCGGATGGTGCCGTACGTGGCCCGCCGGGTGGCGGCCGAGACCATTACGCCACCGGTCGGCGCGTGCTGCTGCAGCCGGGCCGCGGTCGCCACGACGTCACCCGAGACCAGCGCCTCGCCCGCCTGCCGTACCGCGCCCAGGTCGACCAGGGCCTCGCCGGTCGCCACCCCGACCCGGGCGCGCATCCGGTACCGGCCGGCCAGCGGCGCGTCGTCCAGTACCCGCTGCAGCTCCAGCCCCGCCACTACGGCGCGATGCGCGTCGTGCTCGGTCTCCACCGGTACCCCGAAGACCGCCATCACCGCGTCGCCGATGTACTTCTCGACGATCCCGCCGTACCCGCGGATCGCCGCGCTCGCCGTGGAGAAGTAGGCCATCTGCAACTGGTGGAGGTCCTCGGGGTCCAGCCGCTCGGCGACGCCGGTGAAGCCGATCAGGTCGACGAACAGGACGGTGACGCTGCGCCGCTCCTCCTGCCCGGGTACCGCGGCGCGGCGGTCAGGGAGCAGCGGATTGCCACACTCCGTACAGAAGTCGAGACCCGGAGCGACCACGGAGTGGCAAGCCGGGCAGATATTGTGCAAGGGCGCGCCACACCGTCCGCAGAACCGGTGCCCGGGATCGGCGGGCGCCCGGCACCGGACACATGCGCGAGGCAGTACGCCGGTCATCTTCCGCCGCCTGTTGGCGCCACGATCCGAAGCTACCATGGGTGTCCTTTGGGCGACATAGCGCCAAAACCGCTTCTGTCCTGGGCGTATGGTGCGGGGTGGCCGTGGCGTCTCAGCAACGGCTTTACTTCAGCAGTGGCCTTTACCTTCGCGGGCCTCGGCTGTGGCCTTACTTCACAGGCTTCGGCAGTGGCCTTACTTCACAGGCCTCCGCAGTGGCCTTACTTCACAGGAGGATCAGATGAGCGAGCCGACAGCGGCGGACCCTCTCGGCAAGGGAGCCACGTCGCAGCCCACCAAGGAACCCACACCGCCCCAGCCAGACCCGCAGCAGCCGACCGCCGACCCAAACGGCAAGGGCGCGACCTGAGTATCCACTGTGGACACGGCGGCGCGGCGACTCTTACTTCGGCTTCTCGGTACTTTGGGGCCTCTTCCTCGTTCCTCGGGCCCTTCTCGGTACTTGGGCGGCTTTCGGAGTGGCCGCGCCGCCTTCGGTATACTTGGTGGCGTTGAAGGGGAGTAGTCCTTCGCCGGTCGTCGACATGCTGGAGCCCTAGCGGCTCCCGGTGGCCGGGCCCTCCACCGGAGGGTGGGCGAGACCTTCGATCCATGGCAACGCGTGTTGCCGCGGGTCGAGGTCTCGGTACACCCGGGAACCGTCCCGCGGTGAGGCGGGAAGGGACAGCAAGCTCTCGTGATCCACCTCATACTGCTGGTCGTCTGCGCCGCGGTGATTTACGTCTCATGCGAGTGGTTCGTGAACGCCGTCGAGTGGCTGGGCGCACGGCTACGGCTCGGACCGCTCGCTGTCGGTACGGTTCTCGCCGCGTTCGGTACCGCCCTGCCGGAGAGCGTCGTCACCTTCGTGGCCGTCGTCTTCGGCAGCGGATCGACCCAGAAGGACATCGGCGTCGGAGCCGCCATGGGCGGACCGCTCGTGCTGTCCACCATCGCGTACGGTGTGACCGGCGTCATGCTACTGGCGCGCGCTCCGGCGCTTTCGGGCTCCCGTCGCGCGGTCGTCTCGGGCTCTCCTCGCACTTCCTCTGGCGCGCCCGGCGCCTCCCCCGAGCCCCGCCTCGCACTTGGCGACACTGGCAAGCTCGCTCGGGACCAGCGCTGGTTCCTCGCCATCTTCGTCGTCAAGGTCGCCCTCGGCCTCGTCGCGTTCGCCATCAAGCCATGGCTGGGGCTGCTGTTCTTCGTCGCGTACGCCATCTACTTCTGGCGCGAGATCCGGGCCGAAGGCAATGGCGACAGCGCCGACCTGGAACCGCTGCGGCTGCAGCGCAACCGGAGCCAGCCCAGCACCGGCGCCGTCGTGACTCAGACGCTGCTCACCCTCGCGGTCATCTTCGGCGCCTCCCAGGTCTTCGTCGGCCAGTTGAAGGCGGTCGGGCCGATGCTCGGCCTGCCGGCCACGGTAACCGCGCTGCTGCTGTCACCGATCGCGACCGAACTGCCAGAGATCATGAACGCGATCATCTGGGTACGGCAGGGCAAGAGCGCGCTCGCGCTGGCGAACATCTCCGGGGCGATGATGATCCAGGCGACGGTACCCAGCGGTCTGGGCCTACTCTTCACACCATGGCGGTTCACCGGACCGCTGATCCTCTCGGGTGCCGTCACCATGGTGGCGATCGGGTACCTGCTGCTCCTGCTGCGTACCGGACGATTCCGCCCACTGCCGCTCGCGTTCGCCGCGGCCTTCTACGCCGTATTCGCGGCGTGCCTGGTTCCCATGCTGTGGTGAGCGGCGGGGGCGGCGGCTAAGGTTCCACTGTGGACGATCGAGCGGTAGACATCTACACGGACGGCGCGTGCAGCGGCAACCCCGGTCCGGGCGGCTGGGGAGCGGTGCTGCGGTACGGCCAGCGGGAGAAGGAGATCCACGGAGGCGAGCCGGCGCCGACGACGAACAACCGGATGGAGCTGACCGCCGCCATTATGGCGCTGGAGAGCCTGACCCGGGCGTCGACGGTGCGGATACACACGGACAGCACGTACGTGCGGGACGGCATCACGAAGTGGCTGCCGCGCTGGAAGGCGAACGGCTGGCAGACGGCGGCCCGTACGCCCGTCAAGAACGCGGACCTGTGGCAGCGCCTGGACGCGGCGTGCGGCAAGCATCAGATCCAATGGCACTGGGTCAGGGGCCACGCCGGGCACCCGGAGAACGAACGCGCGGATCGGCTCGCGGTCCTCGGCATGCGGTCGCTGCGATGACCGACCACAGTCGCCTCTGGGTCCTGCGCCGCCACACTTGATATCGCGCGATATCACCTAGTCCGCACCCGCGGATTGACGCGTTCACGGTCGCGATGATCTGGACAGGCGTGGCCGCCAGGTCGGCGAGCAACTGCCGCACCGAGACATGTGCGTGTCACATCATCGCGTGCCATCGGCCTTGTTCCCCAGTCCGTCAGGGTGCGGCAGCGCAGATAGCTCGTGGTATGCGGCGAGTACCGCCGCAGTTCGCTCAGCCACCTCGGCGACCGCATCCGGAGCCTCCGGGTCGCCCTCGTCCGCCCGCTGAGCCCGGCGGAGCGCAATGCGGGCCTGCTCCGCACGGTACTGCTGATGAGCGTGCTCGCCGGAGACCTCGGCGAGCCTCCGCAGCGCTCCGAGCCGCTCGGCGACCCGCTCGTTCAGCTCCTCACAGCGATTTACGAGTTCGGCACGGCGAAGCGCAACCTCCGCGCGCAGCGGCGCCTGCGAGGGCAGGCCGAGCACAGCATCCTCAAGCGCCTTCAGCGCCCGGGCCACCTCGGCCCGCCGGTACAGCAGCACCGCAAGGCCCCACCGGGCCCGGTCCAATGCCTGGCCGATGTCGGCGGGATCTGCCATGCTGCCGAGGGCCGGCCACGCAGCGCGGATGCGTCCGATCGACTGCCTGGCCCCATTCCAGACGAGCCGCTCACTAAAGGGCACAAAAACCAGGCCATGTCGCGGACGGAGTATGAACGGCGCCAACCCGCGCGCGCCGTAGCCGAACGCGCACAACGCCGCAGTCGCGGCCACCGCTAACGCCGGCGAGAGCGGCCACAGCGCCAAGCCGACCGGCGGAAACAGCCACCAGCAGCGCCACAGCCGCGAAACCCAAGGGGCGTCGGGATTACCGACCACCAACTCGGCCGACTCGCGGGAAGTATGCGTGCCCACGGGTAGATCATCCTCTACCGGTGCCACCTCGCCGACGCCCTCCCGAGCCGTCGCCAGGGCCACGAATCGCACCACAGAGACTGCCGAAGATTGCTGATCAAGGCTGTGACCTGGTGCCCCCGGCAGGATTCGAACCTGCGACACACGGTTTAGGAAACCGTTGCTCTATCCCCTGAGCTACGAGGGCGGCGACGCCCAGCCTATGTAACCAGGGGTTCCTCACGGTCACCAGGGTTCACCAACGCTGCCCAACCAGCGGGGCGCCCCCGTCGGAGCACACGTGGACGACGCGTGGGGTGGTTGCTACGGCCATCGGTCCCAGACACCAACCGTCGCCGACGCTTACCAACGATGCCCAGCGCATACGCTCGCACATGGACGACGCGCAAGATCAACAATTAGCGGCCGCTCGTACTTTCAAGTCGTAACGCGGGTACTGGTTACAAGAGAGAGACCGAGC
>JBPYFB010000218.1:0-15792 GCA_051986465.1 Rugosimonospora sp. | reverse complement strand
GAGGTGCTGGTGGCGACCGCGGCGGAGGGCGTCGGATACGCCGTACGGGCCGGGCTGCCGGTGGTGGACACGGCTCCCGGGGTGGACATCGCGGACATCTTCCGGCGGCAGTGGCCCAGCGCGCCGGATGAGCGGACGCAGGCCTTTGCCCGGATGGGTCGGGAGATCGCCGCGTCGGCCGGCACCAGTACACCGGAGCGTGCCTTCGAGCTCTTCGCGAGGGTGTCCGACCCGATGGCCGACCAGATGCTGCGGATCGCACGACGCTGGCGACCCGACGTGGTGGTCTACCCGCGGCTGATGGGCGCGGGGCTACTGGTGGCCAGCGCTCTGGGCATCCCGGCCGTCGAACACGGGGTCAACTTCGAGCGGCAAGCCGGTTTCGCGTCACGCTTCGTGTCGTTTCTCGGCCCGCTGTACGAACGCAACGGCGTCCGGCTGAAACCGCCTCACGTGGTTTCGGTCCAGGTCGGTCCGCCACAGCTGATGGTCGGCGACGGTGAGGGCTGGTCGACGCGGTACGTGCCGTACAACGCCGGCGGCGTGCTGCCCGAGTGGCTGATGGCTGCGCCCGCCCGGCCGCGGGTGGTGGTGACCCTGGGCACGGTGATGCCGCGGATGAACGGTCTCGGTAGCCTCGCCGCGCTGCTCGCCGCGGCCGCCGATGTCGATGCCGATTTCGTTCTGGCCCTCGGGGACGGTGCCGATCTGGACGCGCTGGGGCCCTTGCCGGCAAACGTGCGCCCGGTGGGTTGGGTGCCGCTGTCCGCGCTACTGGCCGAGGCCGCGGCGATCGTGCATCACGGCGGTGCGGGTAGCACCATGACCGCCCTCGCGACGGGCGTACCGCAACTCCTGCTGCCGCACGCCTTCGACCAGTTCGTCAACGCGGGGGTCATCGCCAGGCACGGCGCGGGCATTCTCCGCGAGCCGGATGCGGTCCGGGCCGCGGACTTCGTCGGGCTGCTCGGCGACGGTCCGGTGCGCTCGGCCGCACGCACCGGTGCGCAGTGGGTACGGGCCATGCCCGCCCCGGCGACGCTCGTGCCCCGACTCGAAGCCCTGAGCATCGGCGCGGCGGGCAGCTCAAGCGCACCTACCGCGCGGCTGTCGAGACCGCGGTGGGACGGCATCGACGGCCGCGGCGGCCGGTAGTTTAGATCAGTGGGCGCGGTTGGCCGTGCGCGGCCGCTTCCCGAGTTCGCGCCAGTCTTGCTCAGCGACCTCCACGCCGTAGTGCTGCGCTGCCTTCCGGATGTTGGCAAACGCCTGGTCCCGGTCGCCGTCGGTGACGTCCTTTACCTGGTCGAATCGGGCGAGCGCGTTGCGCACGTGCGCCGCGTCGGTCAGCGGCTCCTTCTGCTTGTCGGGGAACGCGTACGCGGTGTTGGGCAGTTCGCGACGCTCCGCGCTGGACAGATCGCCGTGCTCCTCAAATGGTTCCCATGTCGTCTTCATCTGGTCCTTGTACCCGCCAGATGGTCCGGTCTACCCGTGCGACGGCCGCCGGCTTCTGCCCGCGTCCGCCTGCCTCGAGTGATCCTGTTGAGAGCCCCTTTCTCCGAACTGGTCAACGATCAGAAGGTCCACATAGGAGGATCGGATGACCTGGGGCCGCGGGGACCTCTGGGCGCTACCCGGCGGCGCGCACGCCGCTGACAGTGGGCCGGCTACCGGACGGCGTGGGTGGAGCGGCACATTGAGGATGGCGCCGTTGCCGGCAGTCGCAGCGTGACGACTAGGCCTCCGTCCGTCCGTGGGGTGGTTTCTACGGTGCCGCCGTGCGCATGCGTCACGGCCTGGACGATGGACAGGCCGAGGCCCGCGCCGAGGTCTGATTGGACGCGAGTGCCGCGCAGGCGGCGGAACGGTTCGAAGATGGCTTCGGCGTCCGCGCTCGAGATCGACGGACCGGTGTTCTCGACGGTCACGAAGACGTGGCGGTCGAGCTGGCCGGTGCGGATCCAGACCTTGCCGGCCGTGACGTTGTATTTGATGGCGTTTTCCACGAGGTTGACCACAGAGCGCTCCAGCAGCACCGGGTTGCCGGTGGTTGCACCGGGATCCAGGGTCTGTTGGATGTCGACCTCGGCGTTGCGGGCGTCGTTTGCGAGTTGATCGATGGCGTGTATGGCGAGGACGGCTACGTCGACCGGCGAGTGGGTCCGCAGGCCCCGTTCGGATCGGGCCAGCGTCAGCAGGCCGTCGATGAGCCGGGTGTGGCGGTCGTTGGCTATGAGTAGCTTGTGGCCCAGCGCTTTGGTCTCGGGTGGGGTGTCCCGGCGGGCGAGCGCCACCTCGATCGCGGTGCGAGTCATTGTCAGCGGCGTGCGAAGCTCGTGTGAGGCGTTCGCGATGAATCGTCGCTGTGAGTCGAACGCCCGGTGCAGGCGGTCCAGCATGCCGTCGAACGTGTCGGCCAGGTCCTTGACCTCGTCGTGCGGGCTGGCAAGCGCGATGCGCTCGTGCAGGTTGCTTTCGGAGAGCCTGCGCGCGGTCGCGGTGACGGTGTGCAGCGGGCGCAGCATCCGCCCGGCGATGAGATAGCCGATCACGATGGTGAGCACGCCGACGATGATGAGGGCCAGGATCGAGGTTTGCAGCAGCTCGCCGAGAATTTCCCGGCGGCGTGCTGCGAGTTGCTGCTCGATGTTGCCCTGAACGGTGACGAAGGTCCGGTCCGGCGTCAGGGAGGTACCCGGTGGCACTCCGGTGGGGGTGAAGCTGACGTGGAACTTCGCGTTGACCGCGCGGATGGTGAAGAGGTACGTGACGCCGACGAGTAGTGAGCCGGTGCAGAGGAGCAGTGTTGCATAAAGGACCGTGAGACGGTCTCGCAAGCCGATTCGCACGTCCTTCATAGCCGGTAGCCCGCCCCGGTGACGGTCTGGATGACCGGTGGGTCGCCGAGCTTTTTGCGTAGAGTCGCCACGATCACGCGTACCACGTTGCTGAACGGGTCGAGGTTCTCGTCCCACGCGCGCGACAGTAGCTGCTCCACGCTGACCACCGCACCCTGCGCGCGCAACAGCTCCTCCAGCACGGTGAACTCTTTGTTGGTCAGGGTCACCTGGCGGCCGTTGCGGGTCACCGTGCGCTGGCGTGGGTCGAGCATGATGCCGGCACGGTTGAGTACGGGTGGCAGCGCCGGACGCGATCGTCGGGCAAGTGCGCGGACCCGGGCCACCAGTTCGCCGAAGACGAACGGCTTGGTGAGATAGTCGTCGGCGCCCAGCGACAGCCCGTCGATCTTCTCATCGACGTCGTCGGCAGCGGTCAACATGAGGATGCGGGGGGGATTGCGGGCGGCTACGAGTTGCCGACATACGTCGTCGCCATGCACCGTTGGCAGGTCCCGGTCGAGGACTATCACGTCGTATTCGTTGTAGCTGGCCCGGAAGAGAGCATCGGCGCCGTCGTATGCGACGTCGACCGCGATCGCCTGGTCGCGTAGTCCGTCGGCCGTGGTGTCGGCGAGCATCATCTCGTCCTCGACGATCAGCACGCGCATGGACGGTATCTTCCTCGGGGTGTGGTTAACAAAGGATAAAGCTCCCCGTACGTGGGCCTTCAGCCTGGGGGCGCGGTTAAACCCAGCTTAACCATGCCGGCGATCTAATGACCTCTGCCCGGGCACGGGGCCCGCGCGGAAAGGGTCATGATGAGAATCCGTCGTGCGATCCAACTCGCTGTGCTGGCCGTCACTGCGCTATCGGCGCTTAGCCTCACCGCCTGCGGCGGAAAGCGTGCAGCGGATACCGCTGTCGCCAGCGGTGGCGGTACACCGGTGCCGTCCGCATCGGCGAGTGGCGACACCCCGATAGGCGGTCAGGACGCGCAGCTGAGGTTCGCGCAGTGCATGCGGGAGAACGGCGTGAACATACCCGACCCGCAGCCGGGTCAGCCGTTGCGAATCACCGACCCCAAGGCGAGCCAGGCCAAGATGGAGGCGGCCACGAAGAAGTGTCAGCCTCTGCTGCAGGCCGGTGGCGGTCCGATCAACCCGAACGACCCCGCGGTGCAAGACGCGATGGTGAAGTTCACCCAGTGCATGCGCGCCCATGGGGTGAACATTCCGGACCCCGGCCCGAACGGCCAGATGCAGATCCCCAACGGCGTCCCGCAGGACAAGCTGCAACAGGCGCAGCAGCAGTGCCAGCAGTACCTGCCCGGAGGTGGCGGACGGTGACATTGGGTACAGACGCCTCAGCGAGCGTGGCCGACGGTGACGCTGGGCGCCGGCCGGCAATCCCGCCCGAGCGCAGGCGTCGCCGTGGCTGGGCCGTCGGCATGGTCGTGGTCGTTGTCCTCGTCGCGGGCGGTGGCGCTGCCTACCGCGTCTACCAGACGCAGCACCGCGGCATCCCGACCCGTGGCAACACGCTGCCTCAAGCCACCGCCCCGATCACCCGCGGAGATGTCATCGACACCGAGTCGGTGGACGGCAGGTTGACGTACCCGAACAGCCGGGCGATCACGGCGGGGGGCGGCGGGGTGGTGACGCAGACCCCGATCGAGGGCAGCATAGTCAATCAGGGCCAGGCCCTCTACATGGTGGCCAACCGCCCGGTTGTGCTGATGTACGGCAAGCTTCCGCTCTATCGAGACCTGTCCGACGGCGTGAGCAACGGGCCCGACGTGAAGCAACTGGAGGCCGACCTCAAGGCGCTCGGCTACGGCGACGGCCTCATCGTGGACAACCACTTCAGCGCCGCCACCGCCAGAGCAGTAGAGAACTGGCAGGACGACCGCGGTCTGAGAAAGACCGGGCAGATCGATGCCAGCCAGTTGGTGTTCGAGACCGGGGCGGTGCGCGTCGGCGACGTCGCGACCCAGGTGGGTCAGCGGCTTGCACCGGGCAGTCCGGTGCTCGCCGTCACCGACAGCCAGCCAATCGTGCACATCGATCTGGACGCGGCTAAGCAGTCACTGGCCAAGAAGGGCGAGACGGTCAATGTCGAGCTGCCCAACGGCAACACCGTCAGCGGGCGCGTCAGCACCGTCGACACGGTCGCGAAGGCAACCGGTTCCGGTGACAACCAGACCTCCACGGTCGATGTCGACGTCACGGTGTCCAGTGGCGACACCGGCGGCCTGGACCAGGCGCCGGTGACCGTCGACATGGAGAACGCGCGTGCGCAGAACGTGCTCTCGGTACCGATCGAGGCGCTCCTCGGTCTGCGTGAGGGTGGCTTCGGTATCGAGCTGGTCGAGGGCGGTACCAGCCGGATCGTGCCGGTGAAGATCGGTACGTTCGGCGCCGGACGGGTGGAGATCAGCGGTGCCGGAGTTCGCGAGGGGATGACTGTGGGAGTGCCCTCGTCATGAACGTCGTCGAACTCTCGCGGGTGACCAAGACCTACCCCGGAGACGTGCAGGCATTGCGTGGGGTGGACCTGGTCGTGGAACATGGCGAGCTCACGTCGATCGTGGGGCCATCCGGGTCCGGCAAGAGCACCCTCCTGCACGTGATCGGCACGCTGGACCGGCCATCCGGTGGAACCCTCAGGATCGCCGGGTACGACATCGCCGAGCTGTCCGACCGTGAACTGTCCGCGCTGCGCGCCCGGCACATCGGCTTCGTGTTTCAGGGTTTCCACCTGGCGGTCGGCGTCACGGCCCTGGACAACGTCGCCGACGGTCTGCTCTACGGCGGAGCGCCACTGCGCGTGCGGCGCGAGATGGCCCGAGCCGCGCTGGAACGGGTCGGGCTCGGGCACCGCATCACGCACCGACCACATCAGATGTCCGGCGGCGAGCAACAGCGCGTTGCGGTGGCACGAGCCGTGGTCGGCGAGCCGGAACTCCTGCTGGCCGACGAACCCACCGGCAACCTGGACACCCACGCCGGTGCGGAGGTGCTCGCGGTGCTGGGTGACCTGCACGCCGCGGGTACCACCGTCGTGGTGATCACCCACGACATGGAGATCGCCGGATGGGCGCCGCGACAGGTCCGGGTCCGCGACGGCTGCATCGTCGAGGACGGCGGTGCGGGCGCCGGGCGTGAGGCGCTCACCGACCTGAAGGGAGCACTACGATGACCGCCGGCGGCGACATCCTGATGTCATCCGACGGGGACAGCACATCCAGGTACGGCGGTCGCGACGGTCAGCGGCGGGGTCGGGGCCGCCACGAGCTGCCCCGCCTGATACCGGCCCGGCTCAGCGGGCGGGACGTGGTCCGCGTCGGCATGTCCGGGCTGCGGACCCGGCGGACCCGGGTGGCGCTTTCCGCGCTCGGCATCGCTATCGGAATCGCCACCATGGTCGCGGTCATTGGCATCTCGTCGTCGAGCCGGGCGCAACTGATCAACCAGCTGAACACACTCGGCACCAACCTGCTTACCGCCCAGCCCGGGCGCACGCTGTTCGGACAGGACGCCAAGCTGCCCGAGACCGCGCTCGCGATGACCAGGCGGATCAGACCAGTAACCGAAGCGGCCGCCACCGGCCGTACCGACGCCACCGCGCGCCGGTCGAGCCTGATCGACAAGGCGGACACCAACGGCATCGCCGTGCAGGCCACGAGCCTCGACCTGTTGTCCACACTGGACGGACGTGTACGCAGCGGCGTGTGGTTGGACAGTGCGACTGAGCGGTACCCGGCGGTAGTTCTCGGGTCCGTGACCGCGCAACGGCTCGGTATCGAGTACGTCGGCGCCCAGGTGTACATCAGCAACCGGTGGTTCACCGTCGTCGGGATACTGAACAGCCTGACGCTGGCACCCGAGATCGACAGGTCCGCCCTGGTCGGCTGGAGCGCGGCGGCTCACTACCTTGACTTCGACGGGCACCCAACGACCATCTACGAACGCTCCCCAGACGCCGCCGTCGGCGACGTCCGCAACGTGCTGCCCCGCACCATCAACCCGCAGAATCCGGAGCAGGTCGAGGTCAGCCGACCATCGGACGCACTAGTTGCCAAGGCCGCGGCATCCGCCGCGTTCACCAACCTGCTGCTCGGCCTCGGCGCGGTCGCGCTGCTGGTCGGCGGTGTCGGTGTGGCCAACACAATGGTGATCTCGGTCCTGGAGCGCCGTCGCGAGATCGGTCTACGCCGCTCACTCGGCGCGACCCGGGGCCAGGTACGCGCCCAATTCCTCACCGAATCCCTGCTGCTGTCCACCCTTGGCGGCGGAGTCGGCGCGGTACTCGGCGCGGCCGCGACATACGCGTTCTCGATAGCCCGCGGCTGGCCCCCGGTCGTACCCACCTGGGCGCTCGGCGGTGGCGTCATCGCTACGCTGGTGATCGGCAGTATCGCCGGAATCTATCCCGCCATGCGCGCGGCGAGGCTGTCACCCACGGTGGCACTGACCACCGCCTGACCCGACAGCCCGTTGGCTCGCAGTCGGCGCTCGCGGCCCGCTCGCGCGGCGGTCACCCATATCCATATGAGCGCTAGCACCGGACGTGCCTACCACTACACGAAGAGAGCCGCCACCACCGATCCCCAGCCAGGTGCGTCAACACTGGACGCGCCGGACGCGGTGCTGGCGAGCAGCGTGGGCCAATTCACGTCCATCATCACTGGCTCATACCCCTTACCGGTATACGGTAGGAGCGATGAGAGGAGGCGGCGATATGCAGGATGCGCATGTGCACGCCGCTCACGGTGCACACGGTGGACACGATGGGCATGACAAGCACGCGGGGCATGACCCGGAGGCGTTCCGGCGCAAGTTCTGGCTGAGCCTGGCGTTGACGCTGCCGATCGTGGTCACCAGCCGCATGGTGATGGACTGGTTCGGGTACCGGCTGGACTTTCCGGGCCTGTCGTGGGTCGGGCCGGTGTTGGGGTCGGTGGTGTTCTGCTACGGCGGTTGGCCGTTCCTGGCCGGGGCGGTGGCCGAGGTGCGCGAGCGGGCCCCGGGCATGATGCTGCTCATCTCGATGGCCATCATGGTCGCCTACGGCGCGTCGCTCTCCAGCAGCCTGGGCTGGTTCGCCCTGGAGTTCTGGTGGGAGCTGGCCGCGCTGGTGACCATCATGCTGCTGGGGCACTGGCAGGAGATGAAGGCGATCGGTCAGGCGCGCGGCGCGCTGGCCGCCCTTGCCGCACTGCTGCCCGATGACGCCGAACGGGTAGCCGCCGACGGTACCGTGCAGCGGGTGTCCCTTGTGGACCTGCGAGTGGGAGATGTGGTGCTGGTCCGCTCCGGTGCGCGGGTACCGGCCGACGGGTCCATTGTGGATGGATCGGCGGAGCTGGACGAATCGATGATTACCGGGGAGTCGCGGCCGGTTGCGCGCGGGGTGGGGGACCGGGTCGTCGCCGGTACGGTGGCCACCGATTCGGCGTTGCGGGTACGGGTGGCGGCCGTCGGTGCGGACACCGCGCTGGCCGGTATCCAGCGGCTGGTCGCCCAGGCGCAGCAGTCGCAGGGCCGGGCGCAGGCGCTCGCCGACCGGTTCGCCGCCTGGCTGTTCTACGTCGCCGCCGCCGCCGGACTCGCGACGTTCCTGGTGTGGTGGGGGCTGGGCAACCTGGACCAGTCGGTTACCCGTACCGTCACTGTTTTGGTCATCGCCTGCCCGCACGCCCTCGGCCTGGCCATCCCCCTGGTGATCGCGCTGTCCACGGCGCTGTCGGCCCGATCGGGGATCCTGGTCCGCGACCGGCTGGCCCTGGAGCGGATGCGCACCGTGGACGCGGTGCTGTTCGACAAGACCGGGACGTTGACCGAGGGCGCGCACGCCGTGGCCGATGTGGCCACTGTGGACGGTGTCGGCCGCGAGGAGGCGTTGCGGCTGGCCGCCGGGGTGGAGGCCGACAGCGAACACCCGTTAGCCAGGGCCATCGTCGCGGCCGCGGACACGCCGGCCAAAGCCAGCGGCTTCCGGTCGCTAACCGGCCGCGGCGTGCAGGCCACCATCGAGGACATCCGGTACGCCGTCGGTGGGCCCGCACTGCTGCGCGAACTGCACGCCGAGGTGCCTGACGAACTTGTCGCGGATACGCAGGGCTGGTCGAAGCGGGGCGCCGCCGTGCTGCACCTGCTGCGCCTGTCCGGCGATGGCGCTCAGGCGTTGGCCGCGTTCGCTCTGGAGGATCGGGTACGGCCGCAGGCCCGGCAGGCCATCGCGCAGCTGCGCGAGGCGGGCGTATCGAAGATTGTCATGATTACTGGAGACGCGCGGCCGGTCGCCGACGCGGTCGCCGCCGACCTCGGTTTCAGGCCGGGCGTGGATGAGGTGTACGCCGAGGTGTTGCCCGCCGACAAGGACCGCGCGGTGGCGGACCTGCAGGCGCGCGGGCTGCGGGTGGCGATGGTCGGTGACGGGGTCAACGACGCGCCCGCTCTGGCCCGGGCCGATGTCGGCATCGCGATCGGAGCCGGTACCGACGTGGCCATCGAGTCCGCCGGAGTGGTGCTCGCCTCCTCCGACCCGCGCGGTGTGGTCGGTGTGATCCGGCTGTCCCGCGCCTCGTACCGCAAGATGGTGCAGAACCTGGCCTGGGCGGCCGGGTACAACATCCTGGCCATCCCGCTCGCGGCCGGAGTCCTCGCCTTCGCCGGGGTCAGTCTCAGCCCCGCCATCGGCGCGGTTCTGATGTCCGCCTCGACCATTGTGGTGGCGCTCAACGCTCAGCTGCTACGCCGGGTACGCCTCACCCCGGCGACCTAGTCTCAGGTTCCGGTGGGTCGGGTGACGGCGTCGCGGTCACCCGACCCACCCGTGCGACTTGTGTCGCCTCTAGCCGATGGTGACGGTGATCGCGGCGGTGTGCAGGGTGCCGCCGGTCTGGAACTGGATGAACAGGCGCCAGTTGCCGGCCTTGCTCAGCATCGCTTCAAACGTCAGGGCGGGGCCGCCGTGGTCGCCCATGGCCTCACCCTGCGGGTGCAGGTGCGCGAAGGTCAGGTCCCCTTGGTGGAACGCGGTGAGGTGGGCGTAGGTGGCCAGGTACGGCTGCAGGTCGGTGACCGGCTTGCCGTCCTTGCTGACGGTCACGGTCAGCGCGTGCGTCATGTTCGCCATCATGGTCTCGCCGCCCAGGGTCAGGGTGTACCCGTCGACGTGGGTGCTGGTGGCCGCCTTCGGCAGGGGTGTGGTCATCGCCATGCCCCCGCTGACCGTGATGGGTGCGCTGAGTACCAGCGGGGTCTGCTTGCCGGACATGTCTTTGGCGATGAACGACGCGTACGCCCGCCACACCCCGGCCGCAAGCGGTGCGACGGGCGCGGTCCAGGTGCCGTCGGCGGCCATGGTGGGGTGGATGTGCTGGAAGCCGGTCAGGTCGGAGCGGATGAGGTAGAAGTGCATCAGCTTGGTCTGGTCCTCGGCGAAGCCTTTCACGCCCATGCCCATGCCGTCGCGGATCTGGAACTTGAGCGTGGTCTTCTTGTCCGCGGCCAGTTTCGTGGTGGCGGGTGTGAAGGTGAACCCGGAGGCGGTGGCGGCAAGCCCGCTGCCGGTGTACATGTCGTTGTCGGCCATGCCCGCCATGCCGGAGCTCATCGGCCCCGGCGTCGCGGACATCATCGGAGCGTCGCCCATGCCGGGCATGCCGGTGTCGGACGAATGGTTGGTGGTGCCGCACGCCGCGGCGGCCAGCACGGCCACCGTGAGTACGGGTAGCGCGAGGATGCGTGGTGCGAAGCGAGTCATCGTCGTTGGTGTCTTTCCGGAAGGGCACACCGATCTGGTGCGCGGGATGGAATCGGACAGCAGGCAGCGGCCGCACAGCGCTTGTGCGACGCGACATGGTCCGGTTCAGTTCCGGCAGACGCCGATACGGGTCAACAGGGCGGCGCCGCTGTGCGGTGGCCCGCGCCAGGCGGGTACGCCCCGCAGCGCCGGCGCGTGCTGCGCGGTCCCGCGGCGTGCGGTGGCCGCGGCGAGCAGCAGGCTGAGCACCCCGGCCAGTGCCCCCGACGCGGGTAGGGACACGCATACCTCACCCGCGTGGCCGGCGGTACGGATCACCGTCCATAAAGGACTTGTGGCGGAGTGCTCGGTCGCTAGGGACATGCCGGCCATCACCGCCTGGCTGGCCACGGGTGCCATCGCGGGTGCCCCGTCCGGGCAGCCGAACTGGGAGGCCACCCCGTGCATCAGTAACACCGCCGCTACGGCGAGGGTGCCCACGAGCGCGTGGAATGCGCGACCGGCCGGGGCGGCCGGTCGCGTCGCCTTCTGCACGGTGCTGATCATCCGTCAGCCGGGCCGGTGGTAGCCGCTGATCGGCAGGTAAGGGCTGTCGATTTTGGCCATGCGCACGTAGTCGCCGGTGGTGGGGGCATGCACCATCCATCCGCCGCCGACGTAGATGCCCATGTGGTGGTGGTCGGTGAAGAAGAACACGAGATCTCCCGGGCGCAGCTGGGCGCGGGAGACGGGTTTGGTCTCGTTCCATTGCCAACCGGTGAAGTGGCCGAGGGTGACGCCGACGCTGGCCCACGCGGTCAGGGTCAGGCCGGAGCAGTCGTATCCGCTGGGCCCGGCCGCGGCCCAGACGTACGGCTTGCCGATCAGTGAGCAGGCCTTGGCGGCGGCGCGGCTGCCCTTGTCGCCGTAGTACTCCACCGGGCAACTGGCCACCGGTTTGAGTTTCCCGGTACCCGTGCCGGCGGCTCCGTACGCCTGCTGGCGCAGCTTCTGCAGCGTGTCGAGCTGCTTCTGGATCGCCTGCTTCTTCGCGGCCAGGTCGGCGTCCTGTGTGGACAGTTGGACGATCACCGTGTCGTAGGGCTTCTTCACGGCGGCGTACTTGTCGCGTTGTGCGGCTACCGCGGCGACCTGGGCGGTCTGCGCGCGGGCCATCTGGTTCATCACGGTGAGCCGGTCCAGCAGGCTGCCCGGGGTGCCGCTGGCAACGACCGCGGCCATCCGGTACCCGGGGCCGGTCATGTACAGGCTCGCGGACATCGCGCCCACCCGGGCCATCGCCAGGTCCACCTGCAACTGCAGGGGCTGGATCTGCTTCTGCAAGGCGGCCGCCTTGGCCTGATTGTCCTGCAGTTGCCCATGCACCCGGTTGTACTGCTCGATCAGCGGTTCCAGGCTGTTCCACGCCTGGTTGATCTGCGCCTCGATCTGTGCCGGGCTCGGCGCGGCGACGGCGGCGCGTCCCGTTACCAGCACCGCGAGAATGGCAACTAGGCAGGCACCCAGCGTGACGAGGCGGGGCGCGCGGGTTCGGGGTCGGGCCGGGGTGCAGATGGCTGGGGGCACGAGGCGACCAGACTCCTTCTTCCCAACGGCCGCCTACGGGGTGAGCTGACGGGTTCGGGCGCGAAGCCTGCCCTACCAGGAACGCGAGACGCTCCCGGATTCACCCGGTTCATCGGTGGGTCCCCGGTCCACGCGGGCGTGGTTCGGCGGCGACCAGCCGCGGCCACCGGTGGGTGGACCTGCTGACGACCGGCCGGTTGCCGAGGTTAGACACCCGGAGTGCGGTCGTACAAGGGGATCTACTGCCGGCGACCGTAGACGTAAGGAGACGTAAGAACTCGAAATGCCGGCCGTGGCCAAGAGTGTCCCCGCGCCGCAGGTGTGGCTACTATCGATCCCCGTAGCGTATGGAGGTGTGCTGATGCGCGGGTTGGGGCCCTTGGAGACGGCGATCATGCGGCGCATGTGGGAACGCGGCGCGCCCGCGACCGTACGCGACATCCTCGGCGACCTGCGCAAGCAACGCGCCATCGCGTACACCACTGTGATGACCGCGATGGACGCGCTGTTCAAGAAGGGCTGGTTGCGCCGGGAGGCGGCCGGCCGTGCCTACCTCTACTCGGTCGCCGGAACGCGCGAGCAGATGGCGGCCGAGCTGATGCGTGAAGACCTGCACGAGGGCGGGGACCGGCTGGCCGCGCTGACCCACTTCGTCGGTCAGATGACGCTGGAGGAGGCGGCGGCGCTGCGCGAGGCGCTGGACAACTTCGAACGCCGGATCGGCGGCCGATGATCACAGTTGTACTCGCCGGATTCGCGGTCGCGCTGGCGGTCGTGGTGCCCCGCATGCTGGCCCGGGCGCACTGGACGTACCGGGCACCCGGCTTGGGGTTGCTGGCCTGGCACGCGACCGGTACGGCAGTGCTGACCGCGACCGTGGCGGCGGCCACCGCGGCGCTGCTGCACTACCAGCCCGGTCGCGTGTGGCGGCTGTGCCTGGACGCGCTGTCCGGCGCACACGGCCGCGCGGGTCAGGTAGTCGCGGTGACCGGGCTGGCGGTACTGGCCGTGATGGCGGTGCGGTTGCTGGCCGGCGGCGCGCGGTTGGTGGAGGCCGCGGGCAGGCGGCGCCGGCATCGACGAATCCTGCGCGTGATCGGAGTGACCCGCGCCGACCTAGGTGTCACCGTACTGGCCCATCCCGACCCGGCCGCGTACCTACTCCCCGGCTGGCGCGACCGCGTGGTGGTCACCAGCGGCGCGCTGCAGCGCCTGCCCGAAGCCGAGCTGGCCGCGGTCCTCGCGCACGAACGGGCGCACGCCGCGGCACGCCACCACCGCCTGTGCGCCATTGCCGGTGTGCTTCGCCACGCCTACCCGAGGGTGCCCGTCTTCGCCCAGGCGCAGGACCAGGTCGCCCGGCTTGTGGAACTGTGCGCCGACGCGGTCGCCGCCCGCGCCCATTCCCCGCTGGCGCTGGCCCGGGCATTGGTCACCATGGCCGAAGCCGCCGCCGCGCCCACCGGAGTCCTACCCGCAGGCGGCGGCGACACCAAGGAACGGATCACCCGGCTGCTACAGCCACCGCGGGCGGTGCCCGTGCGGGTCCGAGCCGCGCTCGCGGCGGCGTTTCTGGCCCTACCACTGCTCCCGGTGATGGTCGTCCTCGCCCAGCCGGTAACCCACCTCACCGCGTTCGCCTGGTAATCCATCTAGCGAAACGGCGCTCGCTGATTGCTTGAGCGCCACGACAACTCCTCATCCAGAAGTCGGTCATCCCGCAGCAGGAGTCGGTCATCCCGGAGTCAGAGTCAGAGTCGATGCCGTTTGCGGCCACTCGGATGTCGGTGGGGTGAAACCTCGGCCACGAGGGAGTTTGACGGCGGTCATCTGGGGAACCCAGACGGCCGACCCGGTGGAGGTGTGCGATGACGCAGGAACCGCGGCAGCGGCCGCCCGGTACTGAAGCGGAGATGGCCCGTAAGCCCGACCATGGCGAGGATTCCTACCGCGGGCATGGCCGGCTGGCCGGCAAGGCCACGGTCGTGACCGGTGCGGACAGCGGCATCGGCAAGGCGGTGGCGATCGCGTTCGCCCGGGAGGGTGCCGACGTGCTGATCGCGTACCTCGACGAGCACGAGGACGCGAAGGACACCGCCCGGCTGGTCGATGAGGCCGGACAGCGGGCGGTGCTCGTCGCAGGCGACGTTTCGACGGCGGCGGGTTGCCGAGCCGTGGCGGACCGGGCGGTCGACGAGTTCGGCCGGGCCGACGTCCTGGTGAACAACGCCGCCTACCAGATGACCCACGAGTCGTTGGAGGAGGTCACCGACGAGGAGTGGGACCATACCTTCGCGACCAACGTGGACGCGATGTTCCGGCTGTGCAAGGCCGTCCTGCCGCACATGGGTTCCGGCGGGTCGATCATCAACACCTCGTCGATCAACTCCGACCAACCCAAGCCCACACTGCTGCCGTACGCGACGACGAAGGGCGCGATCGCCAACTTCACAGCGGGCCTGGCGCAGATGCTGGGCGAGCGCGGCATCCGCGCCAACAGCGTGGCTCCGGGCCCGATCTGGACCCCACTGATCCCCTCCACCATGCCGCCGGAGGCGGTGGAACAGTTCGGCAAGAACACGCCGCTGGGCCGGCCGGGCCAGCCCGCTGAACTGGCGCCCGTCTACGTGCTGCTCGCCTCGGACGAGGCCAGTTACATCTCCGGCGCCCGCATCGAAGTCACCGGCGGCAAACCCGTCCTCTAACCCGGCAAAAGGAGCCCCGCATGTCCACCGACGCGATCGTGATGCTCAAGGAAGACCACAAGGACGTCAAGAAACTGTTCCGGCAGTTCCAGCAGGCTGGCCCGGACGCCGCCGAGAAGGGCCGGCTGGTCGAGGCGATCATCGAGGCGCTGACCGTGCATACGTTCCTGGAGAACGAGGTGATGTACCCGGAGGTACGCCGGCTGCTGCCCGACCTGGACGACGACGTGCTCGAGTCGTACGAGGAGCACCACGTCGCCGACGTGCTCTGCGCTGAACTGACCGCGATGCGCCCTGAGGACGAGCATTTCGACGCCAAGACGACGGTCCTCATCGAGAACGTGACGCACCACATCGAGGAAGAGGAGCAGGACTGGTTCCCTAAGGTCCGCGCCGGCCTGGGGCGCAAGCAACTGCAGGAACTCGGCGAGCGGATGGCGCAGTTGCGCCCGGGCGCGCCGCGCCGGCCGAGCGATCCCGCCGCGGTCAAGAGCGCCCACGACGCGGTCACCGCCTAGGAACCCCGACTGACTGGATCCAACTGTCCACATCGGACTCGGTCAGGTCCTCGGCGAGCTGGCTGTCCACCCGTACCGGCCACTGCCCGTCATCCGTCGAGGGCCCGTACGGCGTGCGTTCCTCCCACACGTCGCTGGCCTTCCGGCCCATCGCGAACCCCCTTCGACGCTTTCGCGTGCCCGGGCCGCTGCCGGCCGAAACGGCGCCGGCGGCGGGTGGGGCGGTGTCTGAGTCAGCCAGCCGCGACGCGCAGCCGCCCGAGCCGGTACTCCCAGCCGGCGCGGTGGTTGCCGATGTGGGTGGAGGGCAGGCCCCGGTGCGTGAGTACGACTATAGTGTCGTCACCGGGGTGCCGGTGCCGGTGTTGGCGAAGGCCTCGATGCTCGCCA
>JBPYFB010000217.1:0-9976 GCA_051986465.1 Rugosimonospora sp. | reverse complement strand
TACTCCACCACGACCGGTACCGGCGGCACCCAAACGCTGAACATCAGCGGCACCGGCCGGTACGTGCGCATGTACGGCACCGCCCGGGCCACCCAGTACGGGTACTCGCTGTGGGAGTTCCAGGTCTACGGCAGCGTCGGTACCGGCTGCGGCACCACCAACGCCGCGCAGGGCCGGCCCGCGACCGCCTCGTCCACCGAGAACGCCACCTTCCCCGCCTCGGCGGCGGTCGACGGCAACACCGGTACCCGATGGTCCTCCGCCTTCTCCGACCCGCAGTGGATACAGGTCGACCTCGGCGCCGGTACCGCCATCTGCCAGGTGATCGTCCAGTGGGAGGCGGCCTACGCCACCGCGTACCAGATCCAGGTCTCCTCCGACGCCGCCACCTGGAGCACCATCTACTCCACCACCACCGGTACCGGCGGCACGCAGACCCTGAACATCAGCGGCACCGGCCGGTACCTGCGCATGTACGGCACCGCCCGGGCCACCCAGTACGGATACTCCATCTTCGAGCTGACCGTCCACACGGGAACGTCGAGCAGCCCGGGGCCCAACCCCAGCAGCCCGGCGCCGGTACCGAGCAGCCCGAGCCCCAATCCGACCGGTACCGGCGCGCCGCCCGACTCGTTCTGGGGTGACACCAGCACGATCCCGGCCGCGCACAACGTGGTCGAGGTGAAGGTACTCAACAAGACCAATGGCGCGTACCCGGACAGCCAGGTCTACTGGAGCTTCAACGGCACAACACACTCCATCGCGGATACGCCATACCTCGACATGCCGGCCAACTCCTCCGGCCGCATGTACTTCTACCTCGGCTCGCCAACGAGTCAGTACTACGACTTCATCGAGTTCACCGTCGGCGCGACCCAGTTCAACGGGAACACCACCCGGGTCGACGCGTTCGGCCTGAAGATCGCGATGCGGCTGCACACCCACAACGGGACCGACGTACAGGTCGGCGACGCGTACGGGCTGTTCCAGGAGAGCCGCACCGCCACCTTCAACCGGTTCATGAGTTCGGTGCCCAGCCAGTTCGCGGTGCTCGCGCAGACCCAGGCGCCGTACCGCATCATCGCGCCCGGCAGCGACCCGTCGTTCCGGTCCGGTGGCGTCAACGCCAACTACTTCACCAGCTACGCCTCGTCGGTCGGGGTCTCCGAGACGACGCAGAACATCTTCGGCTGCGCCGGCTCGATGGCGGGCAACCCGACCATGTGCGCCGCGCTCAACCGGCACACCGCGCAACTGCCCGCCGCGCAGCAGCAGACGCCGAGCAACTTCTACCAGGCGGCGCCGGCCAACTACTACGCCAAGTTCTGGCACGACAACGCCATCAACGGCCTCGCGTACGGCTTCCCGTACGACGACGTCGGCGGGCAGTCCTCCTACATCTCCTACGCCAACCCGCAGTACCTGCTCGTCGCCGTCGGCTTCTAACCCACGACAACCTCTAGGCGGAGCGGCCCGCGGCGGCGTCTGGACTGAGCGACCCCGCCGGACGAAGTCCGGGGTTTCGGGGGCGCGAGGGAAGACGTCGCGTCTGAGCGGGCCGCGACGCGGCCTACAGCCGTAGACCTCCAGTGCCTCTGGGAGTAGCGTCACCGCGAGAGCGCTCTATCGAGCACCCGTCCCAGAAGGCAGGTCACTGTACATGCGAATCGTCCACTTACGCCGGTGGCTGGTCACCGGCGTCGCCGTTCTCGCAGCAGCCGCTTCGTTCACGACCGCCAGCCCGGCCAGCGGCGCACCGGCGCCCGGTGCGCCCGACTTCGGGCCGAACGTGAAGATCTTCGACCCCTCGATGCCGACCAGCGAGATCCAGGCGACCGTCGACGCCATCGCCAGCCAGCAGGTCGACAACGAGATGGGCACCCAGCGGTACGCGCTGCTGTTCAAGCCGGGCGTGTACGGCACACCGGAGAACCCGCTCGTCTTCCAGGTCGGCTACTACACCGAGGTCGCCGGGCTCGGGCTCGCGCCGAACGACGTCACCATCAACGGGCACGTCGACGTCTACAACCGCTGCCTGACCCCGGACAACTGCATCGCGCTGGTCAACTTCTGGCGGTCGCTGTCCAACCTGACCATCAACGTGGCCGGCCTGTCCGGGTGCCGCTCCGCCGACTTCTGGGCGGTCTCCCAGGCCGCCCCGATGCGCCGGGTCGCCGTCAACGGCGGCCTCACCTTCATGGACTACTGCACGGGCGGGCCGCAGTACGCGAGCGGCGGCTTCGTGGCCGACTCGGTGGCCGGCAGCATCGTCAACGGGTCGCAGCAGCAGTTCCTGGTGCGCGACAGCAGCATCGGGTCGTGGTCCAACGGCGTGTGGAACCAGGTCTTCGCCGGCGTGCAGGGCGCGCCCGCGCAGTCCTTCCCGAGCCCGCCGTACACCACCCTCGCCACCAACCCGGTGAGCCGGGAGCGGCCGTTCCTGTACGTCGACGGGGCGGGCAAGTACCGCGTCTTCGTACCGGACACCCGGCGCAACTCGTCCGGTACGACCTGGCAGGCCGGCACGACGCCGGGGCACTCCATCCCGCTCTCCGACTTCTACCTGGCCAAGCCGTCCGACTCGGTGACCACCATCAACAGCGAGCTGGCGCGCGGGAAGAACCTCATCCTCACGCCCGGCGTGTACAACGTCGACCGGTCCATTGTGGTCAGACGACCGGACACCGTCGTGCTGGGCCAGGGCATCGCGACCCTCACCGCCGTGAACGGTGCCGTACCGCTGCGGGTGGCGGACGTCGGCGGCGTGGACATCGCCGGCATCATGATTGACGCCGGTACGGTCAACTCGCCGCTCCTGCTCCAGGTGGGTACCGGCCACGACGACGCGTGGACCAGCCCCAGCGACCCGACGGTGCTGCACGACGTGTTCTTCCGGGTCGGCGGCCCGCACGTCGGCAAGGCCACGGTCAGCCTGGAGGTCAACAGCGACAACGTGATCCTCGACGACATCTGGGCGTGGCGCGCCGACCACGGCGTGGCCGGCTCGGTCGGCTGGACCGTCAACACCGGCGACACCGGCCTCGTCGTCAACGGCGACAACGTGACCGCCACCGGCCTGTTCGTCGAGCACTACCAGAAGTACAACGTGATCTGGAACGGCGAGCGCGGCCGGACCATCTTCTTCCAGAACGAGCTGCCCTACGACCCGCCGAACCAGGCCGCCTGGCAGCACGACGGGATCCTGGGCTGGGCCGCGTACAAGGTCGCGGACCACGTCAAGACGCACGAGGCGTGGGGCGTGGGCAGCTACGTCTTCACCAACGTGGACCCGACGATCCACGCCGCGCACGGCTTCGAGGTGCCGGACAACCCGGGCGTCACGATGCACGACCTGCTGACGGTCAACCTGAGCGCCGGCACCATCGACCACGTCATCAACGACACCGGGGCGCCGGTGTCCAACGCCGCGATCGGGGTGCCGAGCTTCGTCGTCAGCTACCCGTGAGCCTTATCTTGACAGTTGAAACAAGTTAGATGACTATCTATCGGTAGAGTGCTCTCCCAGCACCTCCGTCCCGGCTCGGCGCCGCACCTAGGGCGCCGAGCCGGGCGCGCTCGCCACGCGGATCCGCACCGCTGGACAGCAGCGCACCCACCGGTAGCGTGGCGGCGCCGAACGCCACCGCGTCCGGACCCAGCTCGCACAGCTCGATCGTGGTCTGCGCGTACGCATGCTCCAGCGCGTGCGCCCGGGCCGCGTCCCGGATCTGCGGCAGCAGCAAGGCACCCAGCGCCAGCCCGGCCCACCCGCCGAGCACGACCCGCTCCGGGTTGAACAGGTTGATGAGGTTGGCGATGCCGGCACCGAGAAAGCCGGCGGTCTCCTCCAGCAGCCCGGCCGCCGCCTTGGACCGCGCCGCCGCCGCCAGGATCGCCTCCATCGCGACGACCTCGCCGCCGGCGGGCAGCGGGCGGGCGCCGCGCAGCCGCCGGTACCGGTCGATGACGCCCTCCGCGCCGACATACGCCTCCAGGCAACCGTTGGAGCCGCACCGGCACGGCCGGCCGCCGTACACGATGGTGGTGTGGCCCCACTCCCCCGCACTGCTGCTCGCCCCGCGGTAGGTGGTCCCGTCGGCGACGACGGCCGCCGCCACGCCCGAACCGACCAGCGCGATGACCGCGTGCCGCGCGCCGCGCCCGGCGCCGAACCACATCTCCGCCTGCCCCTGCGTCTTCGCGCCGTTGTCCAGGAAGACCGGCAGCGCCAGGCCGCGCTCGCGCAGCAGATCCTCCAGCGGTACGCCGCGCCAGCCGATCGTCGGCGCGTGTACGAGCGCTCCGGCCTGGCCGGGCCGGTGCTCGACCGTACCGGGTACCCCGACGCCGAGCCCGAGCACGCTCTCCCCGTCCATGCCGGCCTGCCCGATCACCTCGCGCACCCCGGACGCGATGAGGCCGGCGACCCGGGCCGGATCGGGGCGACCGGGCGACAGGCCGTGCTCCGCCGTTGTCAGCCGCGCCATCGCGAGGTCGAACAGCTCCACCTTGATGCCGGTCTCACCCAGGTCGACGCCGATGACGCAGGCGTATCCGGGATCCACGCGCAGCAGCACCCGTGGCCGCCCGCCGTCCGACTCGGCGAGGCCGGCCTCGACGATCAGCCGCTCCTCGACCAGTTCCGCGGTCACGTTGCTCACCGTCGCGCCGCTCAAGCCGGTCAGCTGGCCGAGTTCGAGCCGGCTGCGCGGCGCCTCGAAGAAGAGCGTCGAGAGCAGCAGGGAGCGGTTGCGGCGGCGGATGTCGCGGGCCGTGGTCCGGGAGGAGTTCATGCCCCATTGTGTACCTGACGCACGCCCCTCTTGACTTACTGCGGGGCTTGTATAAAGTCTCATGCCTGGGAGAGCGTTCGGCATTCGTCACCGTCCGGGCGAGGAGTTGCCATGCGACGCACACCCTACCTGCCCATCGCCGCCGTCCTGTTGCTGGTACTCGGCCTCACCGTGACCAGCCTGGGCGCCGCGCACGCCGCCAGTACCCTGCTCTCGCAAGGCAAACCGGCGACCGCCTCCTCGGTCGAGAGCGCCGGTACCCCCGCCTCGGCCGCGGTCGACGGCAACACCGGTACCCGCTGGTCGAGCGCGTTCAGCGATCCACAGTGGATACAGGTCGACCTGGGCGCGACCGCGAGCATCACCAGCGTCGTGCTGCAGTGGGAGACCGCCTACGCGACCGCCTTCCAGATCCAGGTCTCCGCCGACGCCGCCACCTGGACCAGCATCTACGCCACCACCACCGGTACCGGCGGCACCCAGACCCTGACCGTCACCGGCACCGGCCGGTACGTCCGGGTGTACGCGACCGCGCGGGCCACCGGGTACGGCGACTCGCTGTGGGAGTTCCAGGTGTACGGCACGACCGGTACGGCACCGGGCTGCGGCACCACCAACGCGGCACTGAACCGGCCGGCCACCGCCTCCTCGACCGAGAACGCCGGCACGCCCGCCTCGGCCGCGGTCGACGGCAACACCGGTACCCGCTGGTCGAGCGGGTACAGCGATCCACAGTGGATACAGGTGGACCTCGGCGCCAGCACCACGATCTGCCAGGTCGTGCTGCAGTGGGAGACCGCCTACGCCACCGCGTACCAGATCCAGGTCTCCGCCGACGCCAGCACCTGGACCACCATCTACTCCACCACCACCGGCAAGGGCGGTACGGAGACCCTCACGCTCGCCGGCACCGGCCGGTACCTGCGCCTGTACGCCACCGCCCGGGCCACCGGGTACGGCGACTCCATCTGGGAACTGCAGGTCTTCGCCTCCGGTACCGGTACGAGCCCGAGCCCCGGTCCCAGCCCCAGCCCCAGCCCCGGCGGCGGTACCGGATCGGCCATCTCCCGGTTCAAGCCGGTGAAGGCGTCCTCGTACGAGGGCGGCAACGCACCCGCCGCCGCCCTGGACGGGCGTACCACCACCCGGTGGTCCAGCCAGTTCAGCGATCCACAGTGGATACAGGTCGACCTGGGCGGCACGGCGAGCATCACCGGCGTGGTGCTCAACTGGGAGGCGGCCTACGCCACCGCGTACCAGATCCAGGTCTCCGCCGACGCCAGCACCTGGACCACCATCTACTCGACCAGCACCGGCAAGGGCGGCGTGGAGAACCTCGGGGTCACCGGCACCGGGCGGTACGTGCGCATGTACGGCACCGCGCGGGCCACCGGGTACGGGTACTCGCTGTGGGAGTTCGAAGTGGACGGTACCGTCGACACCAGCTCCGCCACCGCGCCGATGCTCTCCGGCCCCACCCGCCCGCCCGCCGCCACGGGACAGTTCGCCCTCTCCGCACCGGCCGACGGCGCGCTCGTCACCAACACCCGCCGGCCCGCGCTGTCCTGGGCCGCCGTCCCGGGTGCCGCGCGGTACCAGGTATGGCTGAACATCAGCCGCACCGACTACGACTTCACCCAGTCCGGCAGCCTGCTCGACCTGTACACCAAGGTGGCCGAGGTGACCGGTACCGGCTACACGCCCACCTGGGACCTGCCGGACCGGTGGACGTACAAGTGGTTCGTGGTATCGGTGACCGCCGCCGGCGCCACCACCACCTCGAACATCCGAAGCTTCGGCGTCTACCTCCCGGTGGTGAGTACGGTCGCGGACGGCGTGCCCATCGTCAATGGAGCCCGGGACCTCAACAAGGACGGCACCATCGAGCCGTACGAGGACTGGCGCCAGCCCGTGGAGACCAGGGTCAGCGACCTGCTCGGCCGGATGACGGCGCAGGAGAAGGCGTACCAGATGTTCTACAACGCCCAGGTGTACCCGCAGGCCGGCTGGCACTTCGGGCCGGCGCAGCCGGGCGACCTGAACACCTACCTGCTCGCCGCCGCCGGTACCCGGCTGGGTATCCCGTTCGTCTCGGCCGGCGACACCATCCACGGCTACCAGACCACCTACCCGACGCAGAGCGCGCTCGCCGCCGGGCGCGACTTCGCGCTGGACTACCAACTGGGCGACATGCAGCGGCGCGAGGAGATCGAGGTCGGCACGCGCGGCGTGCTCGGGCCGCTGGCCGAGGTGGGCACGAAGGTGATCTACCCGAGAATCCAGGAGGGCAACGGCGAGAACGCGGACGTGGCCGCCGCGCAGGTACGCGCGCTCGTCGCCGGGCTGCAGGGCGGGCCGGAGCTGAACCCGCGCTCGGTGCTCGCGACCGTCAAGCACTGGCCGGGAGAGGGGGCCGGCGGCGAGGCGGGCATCACGTACGACGCGGTCACCATCAAGTACCACATGATTCCGTTCCGGGCCGCCATCGACGCCGGCGCCGTGAACATCATGCCCGGGTACGCGGGAAGCTCCTATTTGGACCCCGGCGGCCCGGGTGCCGGCGACAGCGCGCCGATCCTCGCGTACCTGCGCCAGAACCTCGGGTACACCGGCCTCATCACCACCGACTGGCTGCCTTCCGGACAGCCGTGGATCGACGCCGCCAACGCCGGCTCGGACGTGATGGGCGGCGCGGACCCGGGCGCCACCGGCTTCTCGCTCGCCACCTTCACCGCGAGCGTGCCGGCCAGCCGCATCGACGACGCGGTCCGCCGGATCCTGCGCCTGAAGTTCCAGCTGGGCCTGTTCGAGAACCCGTACGGCGACCCGGTCAACGGCCCGTACCGCTGGCACCAGCCCAGCTACACCGCCCTCGCCAACCAGGCCGAGCGGGAGTCCATCACCCTGCTGAAGAACAACGGCGTGCTGCCGCTGAAGCTCAACCGGGGCGACAACATCGTGGTATCCGGTCCACGTGCGACAGACGCCAGCGCCTGCTGCATCTGGACGAGCTACTTCCACCAGGAGTACGGCTCGCTCGACTTCCTCGACGCCATCAAGGCGCGGGCCGCCACCGCGGGAGTCAACGTGTACCAGGACACCGGACCCTCGCCCAAACTCGCGGTGGTCGCGGTCGGGGAAGCCTCGTACACGCACGCCACCAACTGGCCCAACACCCAGCCGTACCTGCCGGCCGACCAGCTCGCCGCCATCCAGAACTTCCACAACCAGGGCATCCCGGTGGTGGTACTGCTGGTCCTGCCGCGCCCGTACGTCATCTCGGACTGGAACGGCATCGCCGACGCGATCGTCGTCACCTACCGGGGCGGCGAGGAGATGGGCCCGGCCGCGGCGAGCCTGCTCTTCGGCGACTACACGCCACGCGGCAAGCTGCCGTGGCAACTGCCGCGCAGCCTCGACCAGGTGCTCGTGGCGGGTGGCGGGGACAACCTCGCAAGCGCGGTCGAGCACTGGGACCTGCCGTACGACCTGGGCGCGACGGATGCCGAGCGCACCGACATCCGGGCGCGCATCAACGCCGGGCAGCCGGTACCCACGACGTACGGCAACCCGCTCTACCCGTACGGCGCCGGACTACAGGGCTGGAGCTAGCCCAGTGTCCGGGTAACGTCCCTGGCATCGACGTCCTTGGTGAGCGGCGCCGAAACCCGTCGCGACACCGAGAGGAGACATCCGTGAAGTACATGATCCTCACATACGCCTCGCAGCAGGACTACGACGGCATGGCCGGCAAAGGTGGGGACAAGCCGGTCTGGTCCACCGCGGACTTCGCCGCGATGGGCGCGTTCATGGAGAAGTTCAGCGCCGAGCTCGCCGAGTCCGGGGAGCTGGTCGAGACGCGTGCGCTGGAGGCGCCCGTACACACCCGGCGGCTGGGATCCAAGGCTGGCCGGCCGGTGGTGACCGACGGCCCGTACGCGGAGACCCAGGAGGTGCTCGCCGGCTACTGGATCGTCGAGTGCGACAGCTTCGACCGGGCGACCGAGATCGCCGCCCGGCTGGCCGAGTGCCCGGGACCGGAGTCCGTCCGGGCCACCGCCTACGCCGACATCCGGCCCGTGGCGGAGTCCCGCGCCGACCTGGAGGTGTGAGCGGCGGATGCCGGACGCCGAGGTCGAGGACCTGTTGCGCACGCTGGCGCCGCGGGTCCTCGGCGCGGTCGTGCGCCGGTACGGCCACTTCGACACCGCCGAGGACGCCACCCAGGAGGCGCTGCTCGCCGCCGCGACCCGGTGGCCCGCCGACGGCGTCCCGGACGACCCGCGTGCCTGGCTGATCACCGTCGCCGCCCGCCGCCTCACCGACCTGTTGCGCAACGAGCAGGCCCGGCGCCGGCGTGAGGAGACCGTCGCCTCCTGGGTGCTGCCCGACCAGTGGCTGGCGCCGCCCGCCGACCGGCCCGCCTCCGACACCGACGACTCGCTGATCCTCCTCTTCATGTGCTGCCATCCGGCGCTGCCGGCGGAGGCGCAGATCGCGTTGACGCTGCGCGCCGTCGGCGGGCTGACCACGGCCGAGGTTGCCCGGGCGTTCCTCGTCTCCGAACAGGCGATGGCCCGCCGGATCGGCCGGGCCAAGCAGCGCATCCGCGACAGCGGGGTGGCCTTCGGCATCCCGGCCGGTGCCGCCCGCGGCGACCGGCTCGCCGCCGTCCTGCACGTGCTCTACCTGATCTTCAACGAGGGGTACGCGAGCACGTCCGGCCCCAACCTGCAGCGTGCGGAGCTGGCCATCGAGGCGATCCGGCTGACCCGGATGGTGCACCGGCTGCTGCCCGACGACGGCGAGGTGGCCGGGCTGCTCGCGCTCATGCTGCTCACCGACGCCCGGCGGGCCGCCCGAGTTGGGCCGAACGGCGAGCTCGTCCCGATGGACGAACAGGACCGCGGCCGCTGGGACGCCGCCCAGATCGCCGAGGGGGTGCGCCTGGTCACCGCCGCGTTGCCCCGCGGCCACACCGGCCCGTACCAACTGCAGGCTGCGATCGCCGCGCTGCACGACGAGGCGCCCAGCGCCGAGGAAACCGACTGGCCGCAGATCGTGGCCCTGTACGAACTGCTGCTCCGGGTCACCAGCAACCCCGTGGTGGCGCTCAACCACGCGGTCGCGGTGGCCATGGCCCGGGGCGCCCAGGCCGGGCTGGACCTGCTGGCCGCGCTCGA
>JBPYFB010000216.1:0-5649 GCA_051986465.1 Rugosimonospora sp. | reverse complement strand
TCAACGGCGTCATCCTCCCCGTCGACGGAGGTCGGTCGGCACTCGGACCGGATCCCGAGGCCGCCTGAACGCCGGCGCTTGACGGGTACCGGTGCGTGATCCAATGGTTGCCATGAAAACGAACCGTTCGATCCCGTCGGCTGCGGTGATACCGGTCCTGATCTACCCGGACGTGCGTGCGGCGGTTGCCTGGCTATCGGCCGCATTCGGCTTCGTCGAACGGATCCGGATCGGCGAGGACCACCGGTCCCAACTCCGGTTCGGTGACGGTGCCGTGATCATTGGCGACGTTCGCGGCGACCGCCGGCCACCCCGGCAGGGCGAGGTGACTCATTCGGTGACGGTACGGGTGGAGGATGCCCGCGCGCACTGCGAACGCGCGCGAGCCCACGGTGCCCGCATCCTCATGGAACCGACCGACATGCCGTTCGGGGAACGGCAGTACAACGCCGAAGACCATGCCGGACACCACTGGACCTTCTCCGAGTCGATCGCGGACATGGCCCCGGAGGACTGGGGCGGTCAGACCGTCGCGACCGACTGACCATTTCTAGTCGTCATCCGGGTTGCATCCGGTACCTGGGTACGGGTTTACCGTCGAAGCATGACGACGGATGACGAGGCGTGGGTCCCCGAGGCGTGCACCCTTCCTACCGCGGAGCGGCCGTTGCGGTTGGCCGAGTTCGACGATCTGTTCGCTACGGCGGTGTGTGGCCGGCAGCGGTTGTCGCCCACCCGGCTCCGGCTGCGGCTGGATGCCGCGGCCGAGGCGCGGGCTCGGGACCTGACGGAGCGGGAGACGCAATGCTGCTCGTTCTTCACGTTCACGTTCACCGCGGATGACGGCTTTGTGCGGCTGGACGTCGAGGTACCGGCCGCGCACGTTGAGGTGCTGGACGCGTTGTCCGAGCGCGCGGCGGCGGGTACCACGTCGTGACCGCGTTGCGCAGCAGCCAGGTAGCGGCGGCGGCCGGCGTGCATCCGCAGACGCTGCGCTATTACGAGCGTCGTGGTCTGCTGGCCGAGCCGCAACGGAGCCTGGGCGGACACCGGCTCTACCCGGCGGAGGCGGTGACCGTGCTGCGGGTCATCAAGGCCGCCCAGCGACTCGGATTCACCCTCGACGAGGTGGCCGACCTGCTGGACGCGGGCCGGCATCGGCATGACCGCACCGGGCCGGGCCTACCGGCCCGGGCCCGGGCGAAGCTGACCGAGGTGGAAGCGAGGATCACCGACCTGCAGGTGATCGCCGGCACGCTGCGGGCGGCGTTGGAAGCCGGCTGTGACGACCTGGTGACCTGCGCCGGCAACGACGGTTGTCCCATCCCGTTCGCCACCATCGCTCACGCCTCATTCGCCGAGGCGGCCGGCCATCCGGCGGCGCATCGGCGGGACCGCGCTGACGGTACGCAGCATCGTCCGGAAGGCGGTCCGGCCGAAGCGGTTCGGTGAGGAGGTCTGCCTGGCGTTGCGCAGCGAGAGCCGGACGGCGGCGAAGCCGTAGTCGAGCATCTGCCGCTCGTACCCGTGCAGTGCGGGAATCAATTCCTCCTTGCCCGCGGCCACCGCGGTGAGCTTGCGGCGCAGCAGATCGGCATCGCGCAGGGCGGTGTTGGCGCCTACTCCGGCCAGCGGCGTCATGTTGTGGATGGCGTCGCCGAGCAGGGTCACCGGTCCGGTCGGCCACGGGTCGACCGGGGTGGCGCTGCGGAGGCGGATCGCGTTGACCGTCTGCGGGTCGGAGCCGCCGACGAGGTTGCGCAGCGCGGGCGCCCAGCCGGGCATGCGATCCAGCACCGCCGCACGAAGGGCTGCGCCGCTCAGCTTCTCCACGTCAGCCGGGAACGCGTCCGCCGCGTCGTTGAAACCCCACAGCACGAACGGGGTCGTGTTGTCGAGCAGGAACTCGGCGGGGATCTGGTCACGGCGGGCGACCAGGTTGGGGTCCGGCCGCCAGACGGCGGTGAACAGGGATCCCCGGTCCTTCGGGATGACGAGGTTGGTTTCGTGTGTCAGGACGTGCGGAAGCGTCGCGCCGTCGAGGCGGTGCTTGCCCGCGATCGCGACCACGCCGGTGTCGATGCGCTGCGCGTGGGGGAGCAACTGGCGGCGTACCCGGGAGTTGGCCCCGTCCGCGCCGATGAGCACGTCGGCGGTGGCGGTGCTGCCGTCGGTGAAGTGTGCGGTGACCCGGCCGTCGGCGTTGATCTCGTAGCGGTCGAATTCACTGCCGAACCGGATCACGTCGTCCATTCCGGATAGCAGCACGTCGCGCAGGCTGATCCGGCTGACGCCGTGGTGCTGGTCCTGCGGGCCGCCCTCGCGCGTGAGCTCGTCGGTGGAGAACCGCAGCAGGTCGTCGAGGTGCTCGGTGGTGAATCCGAAGCCGTTGCCGTCGACGGAGACCGTGTCGAGGAAGGCCTGCCAGGTGACGGGCGGCAGCGCGGCGTGCAGGGCCCGGCTGCCGTGCGGGTTGATGTGGATCCGGTAGCCCTGCAGCCAGTCCGTGCGGACGTGGGTGCGTTCGTGGACGGTGACGGCGACGCCGGCCTGGCGCAGGCCCTGGGCCAGGCAGAGGCCGCCGATCCCGCCGCCGATGATCATGACTTCGAGGGTGTCCATGCCACGAGTGTTATCCGCGTACCTGTACTTGTCAACCAAATGATTGATTGCGTTAGCTGTACGCGTGGTTGTGTTACGATGATCGCCATGAGTCGACCCCGGCGATCGCCCAGCGGCGACGAGCGCAAGCGCGACGCCGAGCGCACCCGCGAGCGGATCCTCGACGCGGCGCTGGTCGAGTTCGGCGAGCACGGCTTCGCCGGCGCCCGCACCGGCGCGATCGCCGCCCGCGCCGGGGTCAACCAGCAGTTGATCTCCTACTACTTCGACGGCAAGGAAGGTCTGTTCCGGGCCCTGCAACGCCGCTGGGAGACCACGAGTGGCGCCGCCCGCCCCGACGTGCCGATGGCCGAGCGGGTGACCGAGTTCATCCGGCTCTCCGGCTCCCAGCGGTCGTGGGCCCGGCTACTCGCCTGGGAAGGGCTCGAGGACGCCGATGCCCGACCCGACGCGGAACGCGGCGAGCAGGAAACCCGCGACTACTTCGCGGCGATGGTTGAGGATGCGCGCCGCCGCCAGGAGGCCGGTGAGTTCGCCGCCGACCTCGACCCGGCGTACGTGCTGCTCATGCTCTTCGCCGCGACGCTCGCTCCGACCGTGCTGCCGCAGGTTGTGCGGCGGGTGACCGGGCTGGCCGCCGACTCGCCGGAGTTCCTCGACACCTACGCCGAGCAGCTCGGCAAGATCATGTCCCGGCTCGGTTCGGTGGCTCCAGGAGCGTAATTTCACGCCTGAGTCAATGACACGCGGATAGCGAAAGCCGGAATTCGGCTGATTGCGGTGAGCAGCGCGGCGGGCGCGCGGCACTCAGCTCACTGGCGCACGGCATCGTCCGGAGGGCGGGGCGTACGCGGACCGCGTCGGCTCACTGCTGGCGCCCACCGAGTCCGACGAACCGGCGGTCGGCGTCCTCGCCGATCCGGATCAATGCCGGATAAGAGCCCTGCGTAGGAGCCCAACCCGGATAGACTTGGGCAAAATACCCAGTCGGAGATTCCATGACCATCGCTCCAAGATCCGAGCCGACGCCCGCATCCGAACGGCCCGCCAAGCGCCGCATGCTTATCCCCCATGAGCACTGGTCCGAGACCGTGCTGACCGTGGTCGAGTCAGTCGGCGTCGTGATCCGGCGATGCAACCGGCGCGGGATGATCACGACGTTCCTCGGCCTGCTGCTGTTCGGCGCCGCCAGCTTCCGGCTCGTCCCCGGGGTCGACCATTCGTCCGGGCCGGAGGCATTCTCCCCTCCAGATAGCCTCGACGCGTCGTGGATGTCGGGCGGGGCCGGCCCGTCCGATTCAGCCCGGGCATCCGTGGACAGCGGATCCGCGGCCGCCGATACAGCGCCCTCTGGCGTCGCCATGCCAAGAGGCGATATACCCGGCTGGCACCAGACATACGCCGAGGACTTCACTGACGCACACCTCGCGGACCGGTGGTACCTCTACAGCGGCCAGCCCGGCGGCGACCCGCTCGGCTGGTGGGACCCGTCGCACGTGACCGCGGACGGCGGCGTCCTCACCGTCGCCGGCCGCCGGGAGTCCACGCCGAACGGCGACCTCTACGTCACCGGCGGCCTCTCCAACGCGAAGACGTTCTCCCAGACGTACGGGCGGTTCGCGGTCCGGTTCCGGATGGACAAGGGGTACGGCCTGGCCTACGCACTGCTGCTGTGGCCGACCAACAACGAGTGGCCACCGGAGATCGACGTCCTGGAGGACAACGCACAGAACCGGGACACGGCCTCCGCCACCCTGCATTACGGGTCGAACAATACGCAGGTTCACCAGGAGACCACGGGTGACTTCTCGGTGTGGCACACGGCGGAGCTCGACTGGACCACCGACCGGCTCGTCTACCGGATCGACGGCACGGTCTGGGCCACCATGACCACGACCAACGTGCCGGACACCCCGATGTCCATCGCCATCCAGAGCCAGGCGTGGGCGTGCGGTACCTGGGAAGGTTGCCCGGACTCCAGCACGCCGACCGAGGTCAACCTCTACGTCGACTGGGTGGTCGCCTACTCAGCCGTGAGCTAGGGCACGTACCGGTAGATCAGCACGTCCTGGTTGCGGTAGTAGAGGATGAAGTTCGGGGACACCGCGATGGTGTTCCGCAGGTTGTCGATCGCGCCGTCGGGCAGGTACCCGAAGAAGTGCGCGAAGTGCGCCATCGCGGGGCTGATGACGAGGAATGCCGGGTCGGGCTCGCGCGCCCGGAAGAAGCTGTCGATCGCGGGCAGGTCCGCGTTGGTCAGGGTGTGTGCTTTCAGGTCGGCATCCTCGACCAGGCTGACGTCACCGTTCGGGCCGCCGCTGAAGGTCGGGTAGTCGGCGCTCAAGCGGGTCGGGAAGTTGTCGATCGTCATCACGATGGACGAGTGCGGCGGGGCGTGGGTGTAGATGAAATTGGCGGCCTCCACCTCGGCGCGGCTGAACTGATCGAAGACGAGCTGGCCGTGCTCGCCCTGCAGGCACGCCAGCATCGCGCCGGTCAGCGCGACGGCCGCGCCCGGCAGGCCGATGGCCGGCGGCAGGCGACGCCAGCGCCAGCGCCAGCGCCAGCGCCAGCGCAGCACCATTGAGGCGATGAGGTACGCGCACCAGGGAGCGGTGAACAAGTAGACCCGGTAGATCGCCTCGCCGCCGTAGCTCTGCGCGAGCAGCAGCCCGAACGGGGCGAGCCCCACCACCGCCGGGGCCGCGACCTGGCCCAGCCTGCGCCTGGAGCTGAGTACGGCGAGCCCGGCCAGCCCCCAGACCGTCACAGCCACCAGCTGCACGAGGTGCGCGGAGAACACCCGGCCTGCCGTCGTGCCCAGCACGGGTCCGACTCCCTGGACGTTGCGGAAGATGTCGAAGCCGTTGAACAGGCCGTAGTTGCCGGTGACCTGGTAGCGGGGCAGCAGGTACAGCACGGCGATGCCGATGAGGATCGGCACGACACGCACCGGTCGGATCACCCGGAGCACAACCAGCCCGGTGGCACTCATTGCGACGATGTAAGGCGAGAGCTGATGCGATG
>JBPYFB010000215.1:0-6777 GCA_051986465.1 Rugosimonospora sp. | reverse complement strand
CCGCGGCGCCGAACGGCCCGACGTCGGAGCGTCGCATGATCTCCAAAGCCCGCTCGCGCGGCGCGTACGAGCCGAGCCCGTCGACGGTGTCCGCCAGCCCGTCCAGGTGCATCCCACGGGTCAGCAGCGCGGCCAGCGCGACCACGGCAGCACCGGTCACGAGCGGCGGCGCGTGCAGCGCGCGCAGGCCCAGGGCCAGCAGGCCGAGTACCGCGCCGAGTGCCGCGCCGACCAGTGGGGCGCACGCCATCGCGACCCGGGCGGCGCGCCGGTCGACCCGGGCCGGGCGCAGCGGCGCGATCGTGAAGGTGGTCAGGGCGAGCCGGAGCCCGTCAGGCAACGTCCGGTCCCTCCGCGGGCGGTACCGTGTCCAAAGTGGACAGTACGAGTGCCGCCTGCAGAAGGGGCAGTACGGCCAGCGCGTTGGCGCCCTCGCCCAAGCCCAGTTCGAGCTTGACCAGCGGCTCGACGCTCAGCACGTCGAGGCCGGCGCGCACGGCCGGGTGCGTACCTTCGTCGAGCATCATCGACCAGAGCCGGATCTGCCCCGCCAGTTCGCGCGCCACCATCGCGGCGGCCACCCCGACCGGCCCGTCCAGCACCACCGGTACCCGCGAGGACGCGGCGCCGAGGATGGCGCCCACCGCCACCGCGAAGTCCGGCCCGCCGACCGTGGCAAGCAGCCTCATCCCGTTTCGCGCGTCGCCGCGCGCCCGGCGCAGCCCGTCGCGTACCGCCGCGCAGCGCGCCATCCACGCGTTGTCGTCGATCGCGCCGCCCGGCACGAGTACCCGCGCCAGCAGGCCGGCGGGCTCGCGGCCGGTGGTCGAGGAGATCAGCGCGGTCGCCACGGCCTCCTGACCCGCTCCGGCCGCCGCGAGTACGAGCAGGTCCGTGCCCTCCTCGATGAGCGCCTGTACGGTACGCACGCCGTACCGGATCGCCTCCTCCACCGCCTCGACCGGCATCGCGTCGCCCGCCTCGAGGGCGCCGGCCACGCCGAGCCCGTCCGCGGTGACCGTGTCGACCGTGTGCACGCTGGCACCGACCCGCGCGGCGAGCACGGCGAGTGGCCCAGCGCCGCGGTGCGCATCGGCCAGCCGCCGCGGCCAGTCCAGCGCGGCGTCCCCGGCCGCGGCATCCCCCTCGTGCTCGCCGTAGACCAGCAGCACCCGCACCGCCTCGAACGGGCGCGGCACCTCGGCACCCCGCACGCTCGCGGCGAAGGAGACCAGCCGGCCCAGCCCGCCCAGTCCCGAACCGGTCACGTCGAGCAGGCGCAGCCGCTCGGTCGCGGCGACCGAGGCCGCCTCGTCCGGCAGCGGCAGGATCATGTGGGAGCTGATCTCCAGCTCACCCGCTGCCACGGCGACCGGCGCCTCGGCCGCGGCGGTGCCCCGCACCGCCTGCCCGGCGCGCTTGAGCCAGGTCGGCTGCCCGGCAATCACCAGCACGACGCCGTCGACGACCTCGGCGAGGGCCCGGTTGGCCACGCCCACCGCGTCGGCGAAGGCCCGGCCGGACTCCGTTTCGGGTATGACCGACATGCCGACCTCGGGGCTCACGACGACCACGCGCGCCACGCACTCGCGTACCGCGTCGGCGAGCCCGTCGATGGCACTTCGCGCGCCCGGCGCTGACCAGCCGGTATCGGTGAGCACCGCGGTCAGCCAGCCACCGAGGTCATCGACGAGTATCGTCTCCTCCGGCTTCGCCTCGGCCAGCAGCGCGGCCAGGCGGCCCGGATCCGCACCGGTCTCCTCGGTGCTCCAGCCGGCCGGGCGGCGCTCCCGGTGCGCGGCGAGGCGCTCGGCCCACTCCGCGTCCCGCGCCGGGTCGGGTGCCGGGCCGGTGGCGACGTACCGGACGTCGGCGTCCGCGACCAGGGATTCGGCATACTCCGACTTGCCGGACCGGATACCGCCGAGGACGAGTACGGTGTGGGGACCGTCGAGCGACATGCCCGTACCCTATTTCCCGGTAGTCCGGTCGCGAGCGGGGCCCCGGGGTTTGGGCCTCGCGGTCATGCGGCCGGGGTCTAATTGGGCAGTTGCAGAGCGAATCGGGAGGCCGACACGATGGCGTGGACCTGGCGGTACGAGGATGGCGACGGCAAGCCGGTCGATGGGCCGGCGGAGGCGTTCTCCAGCCAGGCCGATGCGGAGTCCTGGGTCGGCCAGACCTGGCGCGAGCTGGCGGCCGGCGGGGTCAACGCGGTCACGCTGCTGGAGGACAACCGGGTGGAGTACCGCATGAACCTGCACGCGGCGGGAGAGTGAGGATGAGCTCCGGCTACGGCGGCCGGCGCCTCATCGCCGGTCTGCCCCGTGAGGCGTTCCGCCCCAGCGGCCTGTTCCTGTGCATCCTGGCGCTCTTCGTCACCAGCGGGTGGATGACGTGGGCCGCCTTCGGCGCGGTACGCCTGGACGTGTTCCTGTTCGTGGCCTCGGGCTGGGTCGTGTCGCTGTGCCTGCACGAGTACGCGCACGCGCTGACCGCGTACAAGGCCGGTGACGTCGGCGTGGTGCAGCGCGGGTACCTCACGCTCAACCCGCTGAAGTACACCAATCCGCTGCTCTCCATCATCCTGCCGCTGATCTTCGTGATCCTCGGCGGGTTCGGCCTGCCCGGCGGCGCGGTCTGGGTCGACCACCAGTACATCCGCGGCCGGCTCAAGGACAGCCTCATCAGCCTCGCCGGCCCCGGCATGAACGTGCTGTTCTCGCTCATCCTGATCGCGCCGTTCGCGTTTGGCGCGGACACCCTCAACCACATCGAGTTCTGGGGCGCGCTGGCGTTCCTCGCGTTCCTCCAGGTGACCGCGAGCGTGCTGAACCTGATGCCGATACCCGGGGTCGACGGGGGGAACGCGCTGCGCCCGTGGCTGCCGTACGAATGGCAGCGCGGCTTCGACTTCGTCGCGCCGTGGGGCCTGCTGGTCTTCATCCTGCTGCTGTGGAACCCGCGCCTCAACCACCTGTTCTTCAGCCTGGTATTCGCGATCTCCGACGCACTCGGACTGCCCCAGTACCTGTACGCGGTCGGCTGGGACCTGTTCCGGTTCTGGAACTGATGAATGTTCTGGAACTGATGAATTAGGCGCGGACCGGGGTAACCGCGGGAGGCAGGCATCAGCCGGCCCTTCGGGGGTACGGAGGTAGCCGTGTCGCAAGAGGACCTCGCCGACCGGCTGCACTCGGCCGCCATCCGCCTGCTGCGCCAGGTGGCCAGCGGGAACGGGCGTCCCAGGTTGTCGACGGCGAGGCTTTCGGCGCTCGCCGTCATCGTTGACCATGGCCCGCTCACCATGACCGAACTGGCCCGCACCGAGCGGGTTAGCGCGGCGACCGCCAGCTCCACGGTCGCCGGTTTGGAGGCGGCGGCACTCGTGACTCGCCGTAAGCAGGGCAGCGACGCGCGCAGCGTGGTGGTGGGGCCGACAGATGCCGGGCGGCAGGCGCTCGGCGAGGAGCGCCACGCCCGCCTGGCTCTGCTGGAGGCCGGGCTGGCCTCCCTGTCCGCAGAGGACAGAGAGGCACTGGCCCAGGGTATCGAGATCCTCGAACGGGTACTGTCGGTACCGGCCAGCTGATAAACCTCTGGCTGGTAGCCGCTGCGACAAGCTGCGCGGCTAGGGGCGCTCGGCCGGGCTCTCCGTCCGCGCCGGGTCCCGCTCGACGACCGGGTCGAGCGCCTCGTCGATCGCCTTGAGCAGCGAGGCGTCCAGCCGTACGCCCGCCGCCTTCACGTTGTCGCGCAGCTGCTCGGGCCGGCTGGCGCCGACGATGGCCGACGAGACGTTCGAGTTCTGCAGCACCCAGGCGACGGCGAGCTGCGCCATGGTCAGCCCGGCCTGGTCGGCCAGCGGCTTCAACCGCTGCACCTGGGTGAGCACGTCGTCGGCCATCAGCCGGCTGATGAACGCCGCGCCCGACTTGTCGTCGGTCGCCCGCGAGCCCGCCGGCGGCGCCTGGCCCGGCACGTACTTGCCGCTCAGCACGCCCTGGGCGATGGGGGAGAAGACCACCTGGCCCATCCCCAGCTCCTCGCAGGCGGGTACCACCTCGGCCTCGATGACGCGCCAGAGCATCGAGTACTGCGGCTGGTTGGAGACGAGCTGGATGTTGAGCTCGCGGGCCAGCTCGTGCCCGGCCCGGATCTGCGATGCCTTCCACTCGGACACGCCGATGTACAGCGCCTTGCCCGCGTGCACGATGTCGGCGAAGGCCTGCATCGTCTCGTCCAGCGGCGTCGTGTAGTCGAAGCGGTGGGCCTGGTAGAGGTCCACGTAATCGGTCTGCAACCGGCGCAGCGAGCCGTCGATGGAGTTCATGATGTGCTTGCGGGACAGGCCACGGTCGTTGCGCCCGGGTCCGGTCGGCCAGTAGACCTTCGTGAAGATCTCCAGTCCGTCGCGGCGCTGACCCGCGAGCGCCCGCCCGAGTACCTCCTCGGCCCGGGTACCGGCGTACACGTCGGCTGTGTCGAACGTCGTGATGCCCAGCTCGAGGGCCTCGCGCACGCACGCGGACGCCTGTTCCTCCTCGACCTGGGACCCGTGGGTGATCCAGTTTCCGTATGAGATCTCACTGACGAGCAGGCCGCTGCGGCCGAGGTGTCTGAACTCCATACCTCCGACCTTATCGGGCCGCAGGCCGGTGACCCGAGGACCCTGCGGTCCCGCGTCACCACATCGTCATAGGATCGGCCGCATTGTCATAGGATCGGCCGGGCGTCGGACAGCAACCGGTCGATCTCGTCGCTGACGCCCATCCGGCTGGGATGGCTGGGCGGGATGAGCAGCCGGCCGCGCCGGTCCAGCGCCCCCCACCGGTGCGCACCGTCGGTGATCAGGAACGCCACGGGGTGTATCACCAGAGCCGGGTGTGCCGGTTCGACGAGTACCCGGCCGGCTCGGTCCACCACGCCCTTGCGCCCGGCGAGCTCCACGACCGCCAGGCCCTCGTCGGAAAAGCCGTCGATGTACCGGCCATCGGACATCGCGGTCGCGAACGCGTCGTACGCGTACGGGACGATGACGCGCCCGACCCCGTCGACCGCGCCCCACCGGCCGTGCCGGCGTACCGCGGCCATCCCGCGCCGGAATGGCCGGACGTCCTCGAAGCCCGTGGAGATCGTCGCGTTGTTCGCCTTGTCGATCGCGATCCACCGGCCCGTACCGTCGAGGGAGACCCAGGCCAGCCCGTCGGAGAAGCTGCTGACGCCGACGTAGCCGGCGCGCCCGGGGATCAGCGTCTGCCCGGTCTCGTCGATCAGCTCCCAGGTCTGCTGGTCGAGGCGCAGGACCCAGGCCACGCCGTCGCGGAACGGCTGTACGTCCGAGTAGTCGGCCGGCACGCAGGTGTTGCCGTCGGCGTCGATGAAGCCCCACAGGCCGGTCGTCTCGTCCAGCGCCGGCGTCGGCGGCTTGCGGATCTGCAGGATCTCCTCGCGGTTGCGCGGGTACGGACCCCAGCCGTTCTCGGCGACCCGCCGGAACACCGCGTCCAGCGCGAGCTCGGTCTGCGCGATCAGCTCCGGATCTTCTTCCTTGCGCAGCTCCAGCGCGCGCTCGAAGTGGTTGCACGCCTCCATGAAGCGCCCCTGGTCGTAGGCGCAGCGCCCGGCGTGCTGGTGCATCGTGGCGCGCAGCCGGTCCGGCAGCTCGGTCGAGTTGGCCAGCGCGAAGAGCCGGTCGGCCTCCTCGAACTCGCCCTGCCACTGGTGCACGTGCGCCAGGCGCGCCTGGGCGATCGCGATGCGCCGCAGCTCGCCGGTGGCCTCGGCGTGCGCGAGGGCGAGCTTGCCATCGGCGAGGGCCTTGCTCAGGTCGCCGAGGATGCGCGAGACGATGGCGCGCAGGCTGAGCAGGCGGGCCCGGCTGGCGTTGTCGGAGTACTGGTCCATCTTCTCGGTGAGCAGGTCCCGAATTTCGAGCAGGCCCGCCTCGTCGTCGACGACCTCGCGCAGCGTCTCCGGGTCGAAGGCCCACTCCCAGCCGGCGAGGATCTGCTCGGGGTCGCCGGCTCCGGCGTCCGGGATGCTGGAGATCGGCGCGGCAGAGACCGGCGCGGCAGACACGGGCGCGCCAGAGGTCGGCGCGTGCGGCTCGAACCAGGGTCCGACGGCTGCCGGCGCCTCCACGAGCGGACTGATCGGCACGCCGCCCGGCGGCGTCGGATCGGTCAGCGCGGCGGGCAGGTCGTCCCGCCGCCACGGTCCGGTGCCGGGCATGCCGGGCCGCGGTGCCCGCGACGGCAGCGGTCGCAGGGGCGGCGCCGAGCTGTCCGTTCGAGAACTACTCGTGGGTACGCTCGCCTGCCCGCTCGCCGGTTGCCCAGGCGGCGCCGCCTCCCCGGGTGGCACCCACGAGACGCCACCGGGGCGGGCGATGCCGCGCCCGGGCGGGCTGGGTGGCACGCGTGGCCCGGCGGAGACGGCGGGGCTGACCGGCGCCGATGACTCCGACTCGTCCGGCGGGTGCCCGGCACGCCCGCGCCGGCGGGCGATATGGGGTGGCGGCGGCGGCTCGTCCGGCTCATCATCGGTGTCGCCGCGCGAATCCGATACCCGCCTCCACTGCATTGTGGGCACCGTAGCCCATGCCGGCCCGCTCGGGCGACGCCGCTCCTCGGCGGGCTCGTCGCGCTTCGGCATTGCGGGTCACCTCGCCTTACCGTGTGGGGCCGATAACGGCTGTGCCGGCAACAAGAGCGGGCCGCGTGTGGGGGCACTCGGTCCGGAATGGGAAGGAGGTTACGGGTTGGACCACGGTAC
>JBPYFB010000214.1:0-18504 GCA_051986465.1 Rugosimonospora sp. | reverse complement strand
CTCCGCGCCCGAGCGGGAGTCCAGGTTGCCGGTCGGCTCGTCGGCGAAGACCACCTCGGGCCGGGAGACCAGCGCCCGCGCGCAGGCAACCCGCTGCTGCTGGCCGCCGGAGAGCTGGCTCGGGCGGTGGTGCAGCCGGTCGCCGAGGCCCACCGTCTCGATCACGGTACGGTACCAGGCCGGGTCCGGCTTGCGCCCGGCAATCGACAGCGGCAGCAGGATGTTCTCCTGCGCGGTCAGCGTCGGCAGCAGGTTGAACTGCTGGAAGACGAAGCCCACCTGGTCGCGGCGCAGCCGGGTCAGGCCGGCGTCCGACAGCCCGGTCAGCCGGGTACCGCCGATGAAGACCTCACCCCGGGTGACCGAGTCGAGGCCGGCGAGGCAGTGCATCAGGGTTGACTTGCCGGAGCCGGACGGGCCCATGATCGCGGTGTACTCGCCCGCGCGCAGGTCGACGTCGACGCCGCGGAGGGCGGTCACCCGGGCTTCGCCCGACCCGTACACCTTCCACACATCAACCGCGCGCGCCGCGACACCGGTCGTCGTGGTTGTGGCGCTCACTCGAATCCCTCCGTGGTCTTGATGGATCGTGGTCTTGATGGATCGTGGTTGTGATGAACCGTGGTTTATGGACCGGCCAGGCACGGCGCCCGGCCGGCATAACCCATGGTCGGTACTTGATCGCGCGGGATCGTCCGCCCACGGGTGGACGCGGGGTTGATTTCTCGCTGGGGGTCGGCCCGGAGGTGGAGTCAGGGTTGCCCCTGAGCGCGTTGCTGTGTCAGGCCCGCGGGCGGACCAGGCCGCTCTCGTACGCAAGCACCACGGCCTGTACCCGGTCGCGCAGTCCCAGCTTGGTCAGTACCCGACCGACGTGTGTCTTGACGGTCGTCTCGCTGACCGACAGCTGACCGGCGATCTCCGCGTTGGTCAGGCCCCGAGCCACCAGTACCAGCACCTCGCGCTCCCGGTCGGTCAGCAGTCGCAGGTCGTCCGGGGCGGGCACGGCCGGCTCTGGCAGCACCTCGGCGAACATGTCCAGCAGCCGGCGCAGGATCTTCGGCGCCACTACCGCCTCGCCGGCGGCCACCCGGCGCACCGCCGCGACCAGTTCCTCACCGGGTAGGTCCTTGACGAGGAAACCGCTGGCCCCGGCGCGCAGCGCGGCAACCAGGTACTCGTCGAGATCAAAGGTGCTGACGATGAGTACGCGTACGGGCAGCCGGGCGCCGACGATCGCGCGGGTCGCGGCCACCCCGTCCAGCCGCGGCATGCGGACGTCCATCAGCACCACGTCGGGCAGTAGCCGCCTGGCCAGCTCCACGGCCTCGACACCGTCCGCGGCCTCGCCCACGACGTGCAGGTCGGGAGCGTCGCGCAGCACGGTGCGCAAGCCGGTGCGCAGAAGTTGCTGATCATCAGCGAGTAGCACGCGCACCAGCGGCCCGTGGTCGTGGCCCGCCATGCCCGACAACGTACCGCCCGCACTCATGACTCAGCGGTTTCGCTGCGCGCCGAGCTTGTTGGTTCGCTCCGCGGGGCGCCTCGGTGCGGCCTCTTCCCTCGTGCGCTCCTCGCTTCGCTGCGGTGCTCCTCGGTCCAGAGGTCGCCGCGCCCCGCTGCGCTCACACCTCAATAGTTCGCTCGCTCACCCGTCGAGGTCGACCGCGGTCTCCGCGGTGGGGGTGGCTTCGTCCACATGCGACGGGAACGGTGGCGGCGTGCCGCCGAAGGCCGGGCAGAGCGCCTGGTGGGAGCACCAGCCGCAGAGCCGGCTCGGCTTCGGGCGGAACTCCCGCGCCTCGATGGCGCGCGCGATCGCCGCCCACAGTGCGATGAGGGTGCGCTCGAAGCGGACCAGCTCGTCGGTCTCCGGGTGGTAGTCGCAGATCTCGGCGTCCTTGAGGTAGAGCAGGCGCAGCGCGCGGGGGGCGACGCCGCGCGTGCGCCACAGCACCAGCGCGTAGAACTTCAGCTGGAACAGCGCCCGCGCCTCGAACGCCTCGCGCGGCGCGCCGCCGGTCTTGTAGTCCACGACCCGCATCTCGCCCGCGGCGGACACGTCGAGCCGGTCGACGTAGCCGCGCAGCAGCAACCGACCCTCGTCGATCTCCGTGCTGACCAGGTATTCGCGCTCGGCGGGGGAGAGCCGCCGGGGGTCTTCCACGGCGAAGTAGCCGCCGAGCAGGTCGCGTGCGGAGGCCAGAAACTCGGCGCGGCCGCCATCGACGCCGCCGCCCGTACCACCCCCGCTGCTGTCACTCTCGCCACCGGCACGCTCGCTACTGTCGCTCTCGCTACTGTCGCCGTCGAACAGGGACGCGAGGTCGGACTGCTCCTCGGCGAGGTGCTCCCACACGGGTTCCACCATGGCTCTGGCCTGCTCCGGCGTGCGCTGCTCCGCCGGCAGGTCGAACAGCCGCTCCAGGACGGCGTGCACCAGCGTGCCCCGGGCCTGGTCGCCGGTGGTGCGCTCGGGGAGGCGGTCGATCGAACGGAAGCGGTAGAGCAGGGGGCAGGTCTTGAAGTCCGCGGCGCGGCTGGGCGACAGCGACGGGCGGTGCGGTCGCGGGGCCTCCTCGACGCTCTGCGTCCCCGGTTCGCTCGCCAGTTCCCTTGCGTCACCTTCGATCGAGACCGTCATGGCGACAGGCTATGTCAGAGGTACGACGAAACTCGGCATGCGGCGCGCCCATCGGTGGGCGGCGTTCCGTAGCATCGGGACGATGGAGGACCATGTCGCGCCGCCCGCCGGCACCGGTCCCGGGAAGCGGCCGCCCGCCCGCGTCCGGATGGGTGGCATTCCCGTGGGCCGGGTGCTGGGGGTACCGGTCTTCCTGACCGTACCGTGGCTGCTACTCGCTGTACTGATCACGCTGACGTACGGCCGGTTCGTCGCGTACCACCACTCCGAACTCACCATCGGCCTGGCGTACCTGACCGGCTTCGGCATGGTGGTGTGCCTGCTGCTCTCCGTCCTGCTGCACGAGCTGGGGCACGCGCTGACCGCGCGCCGGTTCGGCATCCAGATTCGCGGCATCACGCTGGAGATGCTGGGCGGCTATACGGAGATGGAGCGGGACGCGCCCAGCCCCAAGGTCGAGGTACTGGTCGCCATGGCCGGGCCGGCGGTGTCGTTCGGACTGGGCGCCGTGGCGGTCCTCGCCACGCTCGCCGTACCCAGAACCAGCCTGCTCCACGAGGTCACCTTCCAGTTGGCCTTCAGCAACCTGATCGTCGCCGCGTTCAACACCCTGCCCGGCCTGCCGCTCGACGGTGGGCGGGCGCTGCGGGCCGGGGTCTGGTCGGTCAGCCGCGACCGGCACCTGGCCGACCGGGTCGCCGGGTGGACGGGGCGGGCGGTGGCCGGCGTCAGCGTCCTGGTGGCGCTGTTGCTCTACCGGGGCCAGACGCTGACCCTGCTCGGCCTGGTCATCACGGTGATGGTGGCGATGTCATTGTGGACCGGCGCGGGCCAGGCGATCCGGCTCGGGCAGATGGGGCGCCGGCTCCCGATGGTCAACGCGGGACGGCTGGCCCGGCCGCTGTTCCCGGTTACCACAGGCACGCCGCTGGCCGAGGCGGAGCGCCGGCGGCGCGAGGCGGCGGCGGCCGGCGCGGCGGCGGCGGACGGGGTGATGGCCGTGGTCGACTCGGCCGGGCGCCTGCTCGCCGTGGTCAACGGCGAGGCCGCGGCGGCGGTACCGGAGGAGCGGCGGCCGTGGGTGGCGGTCGACGCGGTCGCCCGTCCCCTCAACCCGTCCCAGGTGCTCGCCGCGGACCTGTCCGGGATGGACGTGATCCGCGCCGTTCAGGCCCACCCGGCGAGCGAGTACGTAGTGACCGTGGGCGAGGATGTCATCGGCGTGATGCGCGTCGCCGACCTCATGAACGTACTCGAACCCAGGGGGCAGTCCGCGTGACCTTGAGCAGCACTCGGCGGGGCGCGTTCCAACCGGGCGACCGGGTACAGCTGACCGATCCGAAGGGGCGCATGCACACGCTCGTGCTCGCGACCGGCAAGGTGTACCACACGCACCGCGGCGGCCTGCCGCACGACGAGCTCATCGGCCTGCCCGAGGGCAGCGTGGTCAGCTCCAGCGGCGGTACCAACTACCTGGCCCTGCGCCCGCTGCTCGCCGACTACGTGCTGTCGATGCCGCGCGGCGCCCAGGTGATCTACCCCAAGGACGCGGCCCAGATCATCGCGATGGGTGACATTTTCCCCGGTGCCCGCGTGCTGGAGGCCGGCGCCGGCTCCGGGGCGCTCAGCTGCTGGCTGCTGCGCGCGGTGGGGGAGGCGGGCCAGGTCGTGTCGTACGAGGCGCGGGCGGACTTCGCCGAGATCGCCCGGCGCAATGTGGCCGAGTTCTTCGGCTTCCAGCCGCCCGGCTGGGACCTGCGCGTGGGCGACGTGGCGGAGTGCCCGGACGGCGGCTTCGACCGGATCGTGCTGGACCTGCTCACCCCCTGGGAGGTGCTCGACCTGGTCGACCGGGCACTGGTCCCGGGAGGGGTATTTGTCGGCTATGTGGCAACCACGCCGCAGTTGTCCGAGTTGGTGGAGGCGCTGCGGGCACGGGGCGGCTTCACCGAGCCCCGCGCCTGGGAGTCCCTGGTACGCGACTGGCACGCCGACGGCCTGGCGGTACGCCCCGACCACCGGATGATCGCGCACACCGCCTTCCTCGTGACCTCGCGGCGGCTGGCCCCCGGCGTGGTGGCCCCGCCACGGCGGCGCAAGCCCAGCAAGGGCGCGCAGGCGTACGCGCAGCAGCGGGCCCGCCAGAACGGGGCCGCCGAATGACCGAGCGCATGCCGCCCTACGGTGACCTTCCCGCGGTCTTCCCCGACTGGTCGCCCTACCCGGACCTGGACTCGGCGGCGCGGGCGTACCTGCGCGACCCGGAGGTGGCGCTGGACGCGCTCAGCGGCGTATTGCGTGGTTCGAGCGTGCTCGGCTTCACCCTGGAGCGCTTCGTCAACGACGTCAACGGCGTGTGGCAGGAGGTGGTGGTGTGCGACGGTACCCGCCTGATCCTGTGGCACGGGGAGGACATCCCGCCCAACGAGGGGCCGCCGGGCTCGATGACCTCGTCGCTGCGGGTGATCCCGCTGTCGGCGGTGACCGAGGTGGGCTGCCGCCGGCGGCTGACCAGGGCCGCTACCGGTGCCGTCCAGGTGGAGAGCCTCGACGTGTACCTGCTGCTCAGCTCGCTCGACGAGTCGAGCTTCGGTGCGGAGGACTACACCCCACCGGTGATCCGGCACGACGCGCTGCGCTTCGGCAAGACGCTCGACGACGGGGGCGCCGGGCAGATCGCGCGGCTGGAGGAGTTCGCGCGGCTCGTCGCGGGCATGGTGGGGCGCCCGGTGGTCTAAGCCCGCACCCGGTGCTCCCCGCGGGACCCACGGGCGTTGCAGACGGGCGCCAGCGGGCTCTGAGCGGGCGGCAGCGGGGCTCTAGGCGTGTGCCAAGGGGTGTCGCGCCGGGTTCATCCCTGCGCGTCCGGTCCGGCCACCTCGACGCCGTCCGCGGCGCGCAGCACGTGGATGCAGTCGCCCGGGCACTCCTTTGCGGCGTCAATCACATCGAGCCGAAGGTGCTCCGGCACGTCGACGTGGCTGCCCGCGGCGAGTTTCAGGTCGCCCGCGCTGTCCTTGACGTATGCCAGGCCATCGACGTCGAACTCGAAAACCTCGGGCGCGTATTGCACACACAATCCGTCGCCGGTGCAGAGGTCCTGGTCAACCCGTACCCGCAACTCACCGGGCTCCACCGACACAACATCCTCCCCCGGGGTATTCTTCGAACTTCCTCCGACGGTACCCGAGTGCCTGCGGGGTCTAGACACGGTGTGGTGTGAAAACAAGCTCCGGCACGACGGCGTCTGCGGGAGCATCGAGAGGCGATCAGCAGTTAGTGTTAAGACAGGTTCAAGCCCCCGGGGAGGTGGGACGTGGCACGCAGCGACGACGCGGAGACGCGCGCCGCACGGTGGGAGAAAGAAGCCAACGATCTCTCCACCCAGGTCGCGTTTCTCCAAGAGGAACTCGCCTTGGTGCGGCGCAAGTTGACGGAGAGCCCCCGACACGTACGCCAGCTGGAGGAGCGGCTCGCCGCGACCTCGGCGCAGTTGGCACGGCTAACGGAGAACAACGAGCGCCTGGTCGCCACGCTCAAGGAGGCGCGTGCCCAGATCGTCACGTTGAAGGAGGAGATTGACCGGCTGGCACAGCCGCCCAGTGGGTACGGTGTCTTCCTGGCCCGGCACGAAGACGGCACTGTCGACGTCTTCACCGGTGGCCGGAAGTTGCGGGTGGCGGTATCGCCCGCACTCGATGTCGAGAATCTGCGGCGGGGCCAGGAGGTCCTGCTCAACGACGCCCTGAACATCGTCGACGCGTTCGGCTTCGAGCGCGCCGGCGAAGTGGTCATGCTCAAAGAGGTCCTGGAGGGCGGCGACCGCGCCCTCGTCATCTCGCACGCCGACGAGGAGCGCATCGTGCACCTCGCCGACACACTCGAGGGGACCCCGCTGCGGGCCGGCGACTCGCTGCTGATCGAACCCCGCGCGGCGTACGCGTACGAGCGGGTGCCGAAGAGCGAGGTCGAGGAGCTGGTACTGGAGGAGGTACCAGACGTCGACTACCACGACATCGGCGGCCTGGACCGGCAGATCGAGCAGATCCGCGACGCCGTGGAGCTGCCCTTCCTGCACGCCGACCTGTTCCGCGAGCACCAACTGCGGCCGCCCAAGGGCGTGCTGCTGTACGGGCCGCCCGGCTGCGGCAAGACGCTGATCGCCAAGGCGGTCGCCAACTCGCTGGCGAAGAAGATCGCCGAGCGGCGCGGCGAGGACAAGCACACCAGCTACTTCCTCAACATCAAGGGCCCCGAGCTGCTCAACAAGTACGTGGGCGAGACCGAGCGGCACATCCGCCTGATCTTCCAGCGGGCCCGGGAGAAGGCGAGCGAGGGTACCCCGGTCATCGTGTTCTTCGACGAGATGGACTCGGTGTTCCGCACCCGCGGCTCCGGCGTCTCCTCGGACGTGGAGAACACGATCGTTCCCCAGCTCCTGTCGGAGATCGACGGTGTGGAAGGGCTGGAGAACGTCATCGTCATCGGCGCGAGCAACCGGGAAGACATGATCGACCCGGCCATCCTGCGCCCGGGCCGGCTGGACGTGAAGATCAAGATCGAGCGCCCCGACGCCGAGGCGGCGAAGGACATCTTCACCAAGTACATCCTCCCGGACCTGCCACTCAACGCCGACGACCTCACCGAGCACGGTGGCGACCCGAAGGCGTGCGTGGCCGCCATGATCGAGGCGGCGGTGCTGCGGATGTACTCGGAGACCGACGAGAACCGGTTCCTCGAGGTCACCTACGCCAACGGTGACAAGGAGGTCCTGTACTTCAAGGACTTCAACTCCGGCGCCATGGTGCAGAACATCGTCGACCGGGCGAAGAAGATGGCGATCAAGGAGTTCCTCTCCGCCGGTCGCAAGGGTCTGCGCCTGCAGCACCTGCTCGACGCGTGCGTCGACGAGTTCCGGGAGAACGAGGACCTGCCCAACACCACGAACCCCGACGACTGGGCCCGCATCTCCGGCAAGAAGGGCGAGCGGATCGTGTACATCCGCACGCTGGTCTCCGGCGGAAAGGGTACCGAGTCGGGCCGCTCGATCGAGACGGCCAGCAACACCGGCCAGTACCTCTAGATCCGTCATCGACGGGGGGCGGCGCGCACGCACGTCGCCCCCCGTTCGTGTGTCCGGCCCGGATTCTTCGCGGGAGTGTCCACAATGGAGCGCGTCGACTACGACAAGCGGCAGCACGCGGTCTACGCCCGCGGCCGGGCGCTGACCCCGTCGGCATCGGCAGCATGGCGGGACGCGTTCGTCCGGCACGCCGGTACCGGCCGGCCGCTGGCGGTGCTGGACCTCGGCTCGGGTACGGGCCGGTTCACCCCACTGCTCGCCGACGAGTTCGGCGGCCCGGTGTACGGGGTCGAGCCGGCCGCCCGGATGCGCGCGGTCGCGCAGGCGCAGGCCGGGCACGAGCGGGTGAGGTACCTCGCCGGCGCGGCGGACCGCATCCCGCTGCCCGACGCGAGCTGCGACCTCGTCGTGCTGTTCCTGGTCTGGCAGCACGTCCCGGACGGTCCCGCCGCGGCGGCCGAGATCGCCCGGGTGCTGCGCCCGACCGGCCGGGTACTGGTCTGCGGCTCGTTCTCCGACCGGCCCGGGTACCGGCTGTGGCACCGCTTCTTTCCGAGCGCCGAGGCCGTGGAGGCGCGGATGTTCCCCACGGTCGGCGCGGTGCTCCACGACTTCGCCACGGCGGGCCTGGCGCAGGTGGCGCTCGACGAGGTGTGGCAGGAGTTCGCGCCCACCTTCACCGAGTACGCCGACCGGCTGCGGCTGCGCGCGATCTCGACCTTCGAGCACCTGCCCGAGGAGGAGATCGCGCGCGGCTTCGCCGCCCTGGATGCCGAGGTGGCCGCAACCTGCGAAGACGGGCCGGTGGTGGGCAACTTCGACGTCCTCGTACTCGCCAGGAACCCTATTTGAACAGGTTGTAGATGCCGTCGGCCGCCTCCACCGCGCCGGCCGGCTTGTGGATCGTGACCGGCGAGCCGAAGTCGGTGAAGTTGAGGTTCACGGTCAGCGTTTTGTCCACTGAGGACGTATCGACCGTGATGTTGGTGAGGTGTCCGGTGCTGTCGAGCGCGGCGGTGAACGGCATCGACTTGCCCATCGCGCCGAGCTTGTCGAGGTCGTCCTGGGCGTAGGAGGAGACCCCCTTGGCGGCGGTCAGGTCGATGACGCCGGTGAAGTGCGCGGTGTCGACCGCTTGCACCTGGGTCACCGCGTTCAGCAGGCCGGAGAGGTCCATCACGTCGCCGCCGGCCAGGTCGAACGGCAGGTTGGCGGCGCTGCCCAGCTTGGCCGTGTCGATGTGCATCCACTTGCCGGCCTTGATGCCCATGGCCTTGTTGTACGTGGCACCCATGTCCATCTTGACCCAGTAGTTGGTATCGATGCCGATCAGGTCCTCGGTGAACGGCGTGCCCTGGACGCTGCCGTGGGCGGAGAGGGTCGCGGCCTTCTGCGCCGGATCCGCCACCCCCGTCGCGTTCAGTCCGGCCTGGGTACCGCTGAACTGGTACGTCGTGTCGGCCAGGTGCTTGATCGAGGCGAGCAGGGTGTCCTTGGGTGCCTTCGCGCCGGGGGAGTCGACAGCGGCTTGGACGTCGTTCGATGAGCCGGTTCCGACCTTCGGCTTATTACCACAACCGGTGAGTGCGAGGGCACCCACGAGCAGGGTCAGGCTGAGCACGCGGAGGCGCGGCGTCACAGTTCCTCCCTTGACGGGCGATAGGTCGTGGGCAGGTTACACCCGGCCGAGGAGGCAAATTAGAGACGAAATGATTAAGGCCGCGCCGAGCACTGCCTGCAGGATCAGACCGAGGCCGAGGTGCGACCAGAGCGTGGCGCCGCGCGGGCGGAGCGTGCGCCCGGTGGTCAGGTTTTCGATGCGTACCGCGCGGCGGGGCAGGCTGGCGTCGCGGGGCCAGCGCACGCGTACCCGGACCCGGTCGCGCAGTACCAGCGCGCTGCCGGACATGTGTCCGTGGATCTCGATCGGTACGAGCTGGTTGTCCGCGTCGCGCACGAGCACCGGGGTGACCAGGAACTCGGGCCCCGTGCGCAGCGCCCGCCAGCCGGGGGCGCCGGGCTGGTGGCCGGCGCCGAGGACGGTGCGCAACAGCCGGCCGGCGATCCGGACGATCGACGCCGCGACCAGCACGGCGGCGAGCAGGGGAGGTGGTACCCGGACCTCCCGCGGGTACGCGGGTTCGACGCTCGCGACGCGGCCGTACACGATCTCGGGTCGGTCGGACTTCACCGGGGCCAGGCGGACCATGGCTGCCACCGCCGATCGGGCGCGCGCAGGTACGTGAGCGAAGAGTAACCATATCGCATCAATGTGTCACAGGTGGATACGTCATACGTCCTTGCCAGGCGCCGGCCCGTACCGAAGACTTGGCTCATGGCCGCGCCTCGACTCGCCGTTCCACAGTGGACACGCGCTGTTCAGGACGCGACCGGGCGCCGGCGCTGGCTCGCGATCGGGCGCAGCGGCGACCCGGACTCGCGGCGCGCCGGTGCGTACGCGGCGGCCCGCGCGCTGGTGGCCAGCGATCCGGCCCTGCTGATCGTGTTCTGCTGCGGTGCCGCCGACCCGGCCGCGGTACTCGCCGGCGTCGCCGACGTGGCGGCCGGGGTCCCGCTGGTCGGCTGTTCAGCCTCCGACCTGGTGGCTCCGGACGGGCCGGGCGGGGGCGTGGTGGTCGCCGCGCTCGGCGGGCAGGGCTTCACGGTCAGCGTCACGACCGAGCGGGGCGCCGCCGGGCGGGAGCGCGAGGCCGGCGCGGGCGCTGCCCGGTGTGCGGTAGCGGCGGCGCCGCGCCCGAACCAGGTGCTGCTGCTGCTGACCAACGGCGACGCGAGCAGCCATGAGGCGATCCTGACCGGCGCGTACAGCGTGGTGGGCGCGGGCCTGCCGATGATCGGGGGGGCGGCCAGCCCGTACGCACCATCCGGGCAGACGTTCATGCTCTCCGGTCGCGAGGTGCTCGACGACGGGGTGGTGGCGGCCGTCATCGGCTCGGACGGGCCGATCGGCGTCAGTAGCCAGCACGGGTTCCGCAAGGTCGGCGAACCGATGATCGTGACGAGCGCCAGCGCCGGACTGGTACGCACCCTCGACGACGAGCCTGCCCTCCCCGCGTACCTGCGCCGGCTGGGCGCGCCGCCGGAGGCGTACCTGGAGCCCGAGGCGTTCGAGCAGTTCGCCCGGACCCACCCGCTCGGGGTACGCCGGCGCACCACGGTGGGACTGCGCCACGTGGAGCGCGACGAATATCCGGCGCGCGGCTACCTCTACTCCAGAGGCGACGTGCCCGAGGGCGCGGTGGTCTGGGTGATGGAGGGCGACGTGGAATCGAGCCTGGTCGCCGCCGAGGAGGCTGGCCGGGCCGCGGTGGCCGCCCTGGGCGGGTTGGAACCCCTGGGCCTGCTCGCGTTCGACTGCGCGTCGCGGGGCACTTTGCTCGGCGAGCAGGCCATGCGCGAGGAGATCGACCGGCTCGGCGCGGCGGCCGGGGGCGCGCCGGTGGCCGGGCTCTACACCTGGGGCGAGATCGCCCGGGTACGCGGGATCTTCGGGTACCACAACCAGACCATCGTCGCGGTGGCCCTCGGCTGACCGCGGCTGATAAAACCGCTGGCTGGTAGCCGCTCCGACAAGCTGCGCGGCTGATAAGACCGCTGGCTGGTAGCCGCTCCGACAAGCTGCGCGGCTAGCGGCGCAGCAGGCGGATGAGCAGCCAGACCAGTACGGCCAGCACGACCAGGCCGGCGAGGTAGCCGGCATAGCGCTTGGCGGCGCCGGTGGAGCCCGCCACCCGCAGCAGGTCGACCGGCTTCGCCTCGGCCTGCGGTACCGGCCGCCCAGCGGCGGCCGGCGCGGCCTCGGGTGCGGCGGCGGTCGCGCCCTCGGCGGCGGTACCGGCCGGCGGAGCTTCGTCGGCTGCCGAGGGCGCCGGGCCGGTGATCGTCTCGGCGAGGCAACCGGCGAACTGGGCGATCAGCTTGTCGCTGACATCGGCGAGCATGCCGCGCCCGAACTGCGCCGGGCGCCCGGTGACGTGCAGGTCGGTGGCGACGTTGACCTTGGTCACGGCGCCGTCGGGTACCAGCGTCGCGGTCACCGTCGCCGCGGCCGTACCGGCGGCCCGCTGGTCGCGCCCGCTCGCCTCGATGACGACCCGGTGGGCCGCCTCGTCGCGCTCGACGAAGCGGCCCTTGCCCTGATAGGTCAGGTTGATCGGGCCCAGCTTGACCTTCACCGTGCCGACGAACGTGTCGCCATCCACCGACGTCAGCGTCGCGCCCGGCATACACGGCGCCACCCGCGGCAGATCCAGCAGCACCCGCCATGCCTCGTCGACCGGCACCGGCACCGTGAATTCCTGGTCAAGCAGCATCTGAGCTCCTGTTTCAGATTCCGGTATCAGATTCCGGCGGCGGCGAGCACCGCGCGCTTGGTGAGAACCCGGGCCAGGTGCTCCCGGTACTCGGGGGACGCGGACAGGTCGCCGGTGGGGTGGGTACCCTCGGCCGCGTGCCCGGCCGCGGCGGCGACCGCGTCGGCTGTCGCCGGTACCCCCGTCAACGCCGCCTCCACGGCCGCGGCGCGCACCGGCACCGTGTCCATGTTGGTCAGCGCCACCCGGGCCTCGGCGATGCTGCCGTTCTCCCGCCGCACCGCGGCGGCCACCCCGACGGTCGCCCACGCCTGGGCGACCCGGTTGAACTTCTCGTAGTGGGTGCTCCAGCCCTCGTGCTTGGGCACCCGGACCGAGACGAGTACCTCGCCGGGCGCTACCGCGCTGGTCAGGTAGTCGACGAAGAAGTCCGCCGCGGCCACCTCGCGGGTGCCCGTGGGCCCCGCGATCGTGAGCGTCGCGCCCAGCGCCAGGGCCACCGCGGGCAGGTCGCCGGCGGGGTCGGCGTGGGCGAGCGCGCCACCCAGGGTGCCCCGGTGGCGCACCTGCCGGTCGGCGACGGTCGCGGTGGCCTGCGCCAGCAGCGGCGCGTACCGGTTGACCAGCAGGTCGCCCAGCACCGAGGCGTGCGTGGTGGTCGCTCCGATCACCAGCGCATCGCCATCCTCGCGCACGCCGGACAGGCCGTCCACCGAGCCGATGTCGACCACTACCGTCGGCGCGGCCAGCCGCAGCCGCAGCAGCGGGATGAGGCTCTGCCCGCCGGCGAGTACCTTGGCGTCCTCGCCGGCGTCGGCGAGCGCCCGTACCGCTTCGTCCACTGTGGAGGGACGGGCGTACTCGAACGGAGCGGGGATCACGAGGCACCTCCCTGTACGGCCTGCCACACCCGCTGAGGCGTGCACGGCATGGACACATCGTTGACGCCGTACGGGCGCAGCGCGTCGACGACCGCGTTGACCACCGCGGGTGTCGCCGCGATGGTGCCGGCCTCGCCGACGCCCTTCGTCCCCAGTGGATGGTCCGGCGACGGCGTCTCGGTGCGGTCGCTGACCAGGTCGGGCAGGTCGGCCGCGCTGGGCAGCGTGTAGTCGGCGAAGGTGCCGGAGAGCAGGTTGCCGTCCGCGTCGTAGACGGCCTCCTCGAACAGCGCCTGCGCGATGCCCTGCGCGACGCCGCCGTGCACCTGCCCCTCGACGATCAGCGGGTTGACCACCCGGCCCACGTCGTCGACGGCGACGTACTTGCGCAGGCTCACCCGGCCGGTCTCGGTATCCACCTCGGCCGCGCACAGGTGCGTGCCGTGCGGGAAGGAGAAGTTGACCGGGTCGTAGACGGCGTCGGCGTCCAGGCTGGGTTCGATGCCGTCGGGCAGGTCGTGCGCGGCGAAGACGGCCAGCGCGCAGTCGGCCATCGACTTGCCGCCCTCGGGTACCCCGCGCACCCGGAACTGCCCGCCGCTCCACTCCAGGTCGTTGACGTCGCACTCGAGCATGTGCGCCGCCACCGGCTTCGCCTTCTCGACGACCTTCTGGCAGGCGTTGACCAGCGCGACGCCGCCGACCGCGAGCGAACGGGACCCGTACGTGTCGAGGCCCTTGTATGCCGAACGGGTGTCGCCGTGCAGCACCTCGACGTCCTCGAAGGCGACCCCGAGCTGGTCGGCGACGATCTGGCTCCACGCCGTCTCGTGCCCCTGCCCGTGCGGTGAGGTACCGGTGACCACCTCGACCTTGCCGGTGGGCAGCATCCGGATGCTCGCGCTCTCCCAGCCCCCGGCGGCGAAGCGCAGGCTGCCGAGCACCCGGGAGGGTGCCAGGCCGCACATCTCGGTGTAGGTGGACACGCCGATGCCGAGCTGTACCGGGTCGTTGCGCTCGCGCCGCGCCCGCTGCTCGGCGCGCAGCTCGTCGTAGCCGAACAGCTCCCTGGCCTTCGCCGTGGCCGCCTCGTAGTTGCCCGAGTCGTAGGTGAGGCCGGCGACCGTCGTGTACGGGAACTCCTCGTGCCCGATCCAGTTGCGCCGCCGTACCTCGATCGGGTCCAGGCCCAGCTCCACGGCGAGCTCGTCCATCGCGCGCTCGATCGCGTACGTCGCCTCCGGCCGGCCGGCGCCCCGGTACGCGTCGGTGATCGTGGTGTTGGTGAACACGCCGGTGCATTCGAACCGGTACGCGGGGATCTTGTAGATCGCGTTGTACATGAAGGCGCCCAGCAGCGGTACGCCCGGACCGACCAGGCCCAGGTACGCACCCATGTTGGCGAGCAGGTTCACCTTCAGCCCGAGGACGGTACCGTCGCGCCGCGCGGCGAGCTCGACCTCCTGGATCATGTCGCGGCCGTGGTGCGCGGAGACCATCGTCTCGGAGCGGGCCTCGGTGTACTTGACCGGCTTGCCCACCCGCTTCGCCGCGAGGAACGCGATCATCTCCTCGGGGGAGAAGGCGATCTTCCCGCCGAAGCCACCGCCCACGTCGGGCGCGATGACCCTGATCTTCTGCTCCGGCGTGCCGGTCACGGCCGCCAGCAGGAACCGCAGGATGTGCGGGATCTGGGTGGCCGTCCACACGGTGACCTGGTCACCGCTCGGATCCACGACCACACTGCGCGGTTCCATGAACGACGGGATCAGCCGCTGCTGCACGTACCGCCGCCGGATGACCACCTCGGCCTCGCCGAGCGCCGCGTCGACGGCGCCGCCGGTGCCGGCCGCGGCCGAGTCGAAGACCCACGTGTACGCCTTGTTGGTGCCCTTGTCCGCGTGGACGAGCGGCGCGCCCTCGGCCACCGCCGCGTCCAGGTCGAGGACGACCGGCAGCGGGTCGTACTCCACGTCGATGGCGCCCAGCGCGTCGAGGGCCGCGGCCCGGGAGCGGGCGACCACCACCGCGACCGCCTCGCCGGCGAAGCGCACCTCGTCGACCGCGAGCGCCGGCCGGTCCGGGAACACCATGTCCTCCGTGACGGGCCAGGCGCAGGGCAGGGCGCCCTGGACGTCCGCGACGTCCCGACCGGCGAACGCGGCCACCACGCCCGGCTCGCGCAGCGCCGGTTCGAGGTCGAGCCGGGTGATCCGGGCGTGCGCCATCGGGCTGCGCAGGATCGCGAGGTGCAGCATGCCGGGCAGGATCACGTTCTCGGTCCACAGGGTGCGGCCGGTGATCAGCCGGGCGTCCTCCTTGCGGCGCCGCGCCGCGCCTACCTCACCCGCGGGACGGTCTGGGGCAATTGTCATCACGGGCTCACCTTCTGCGCCGACGCGGCGACGGCGTCCCCGGCGGGCGCCGGCTCCTCGTCCGGCAGGGGCACGGTGCCGCCGCGCAGCTGCGCCGCCGCGTCCCGGACGGCCCGCACGATGTTCTGGTATCCGGTGCACCGGCACAGGTTGCCCTCGAGGCCTTCGCGGATCTCCTCGTCGGACGGGTCGGGATTCTCCCTGAGCAGGTCGACCGCCGTCATGATCATGCCGGGCGTGCAGAATCCGCACTGCAGCGCGTGCCGCTGGTGGAACGCCTGCTGTACCGGGTGCAGGGCCTGGTCGGGACCGGCCAGCCCTTCGATGGTGACGACCTCCTGCCCGTCGGCCTGGACGGCCAGTACAGAGCAGCTCTTGACGGCGCGTCCGGCCAGCAGGACGGTACAGGCGCCGCAGCTGCTGGTGTCGCAGCCGACGACCGTACCCACCTTGCCGAGGGCCTCGCGCAGGTGGTGGACGAGAAGGGTTCGGGGTTCGACGTCGTCGTCGTAGCGCACGCCGTCGACCGTGATGCTGATCCGGGTCACCGCACCTCCCGGGTTGGAGGGTTCGGCGCACGCACCGAACCGAGGGGACGGGCGCGTCCAGCGGTCCCGGCGCCATTGCCTTTCGCGGCGTCGACATGCGGGTACGCGCGCTCGCTCCAGCCAATATCCTTCGGCGCGTCGCCGCAAGGGGGTGCCGGCTACATACCGAGGAAATGTCGCGTTTAGTGGTGTATCCGTCCACTGAGGACTGTCAGGCGCTCGCCGGAGCCGCCCCACCGACCCGCGATGATCTCCGCGGCGATGCTGATCGCGGTCTCCTCGGGGGTACGCGCGCCGAGGTCCAGCCCGACCGGTGAGGCGAGCCGGGCCATCTCCTCCTCGGTCAGGCCCGCCTCGCGCAGCCGTGCCAGCCGGTCCTCGTGGGTGCGGCGCGAGCCCATCGCGCCCACGTACGCCAGCGGCAGCCGCAGCGCCACCTCCAGCAGTGGAGCGTCGAACTTCGGGTCGTGGGTGAGCACGCAGACCACGGTGCGCTCGTCGATCGCGCCCGCGTCGGCCTGCGCCTGCAGGTACCGGTGCGGCCACTCGACGACGACCTCGTGGGCGTCGGGGAACCGGCGGGCGGTGGCGAAGACCGGCCGGGCGTCGCACACGGTCACCCGGTACCCGAGGAACGCGCCGACCCGGGCCACCGCGGCGGCGAAGTCGATCGCCCCGAACACGATCATCCGGGGCGGCGGTGCGAACGAGGAGACGAACAGGGTCAGTTCGTCGCCGCGGCGCTGGCCGTCGTAGCCGTACTGGAGCGTGCCGGTGCGGCCGGTGGCGAGCATGCCGCGCGCGTCGTCGGTGGCGGCCGCGTCCAGCCGCTCGGTGCCCAGCGACCCCTCGGTGCGGTCGGCCCACACCACCAGCCGGCGGCCCAACCGGTGCCGCGGGTCCGCCTTGCCGGCGGCGACGCAGGTGACGACCGCGACGGGGGTACCGGAACGGATGCCCGCGGCCACCGCGCCCAACTCCGGGAAGCTGGTCCGATCCACCCGCTCGACGAACACGTCGATGATCCCGCCGCAGGTCAGGCCAACCGCGAACGCGTCGTCGTCGCTGACCCCGTACCGCTGAAGTACCGGCTCCCCGCTGCCGGTGACCTCCTTGGCCAGCTCGTACACGGCGCCCTCGACGCAGCCGCCGGAGACGCTGCCCACCGCGGTGCCGTCCGAACCCACCAGCATCGTCGCGCCGGCCGGCCGGGGCGCCGACCGCCAGGTGCCCACCACGGTCGCCATCCCGACCGTCTCGCCCGCCGCCCACCAGCGGTCCAGGTCGTCCAGCACGTCACGCACGCGCGATCACCCCCACCAGCTCCTCCAGGGCGGCCAGGCTGTGCCCGGCAACGAACTCGTCCAGGTACGGCAGGGCCGCGGCCATGCCGGCGGCGAGCGGCTCGTACCCGGGCTTACCGCGGTGCGGGTTGACCCACACCAGCCGGTACGCGAGGCGGGACAGCCGCGCGAGCGCCGCCGCCAGCAGCCGCGGGTCGCCCCGCTCCCACCCGTCGCTGAACAGCACCACCACCGCGCCGCGTGCGGTACCCCGCTGGCCCCACCGGTCCAGGAAGGCGCGCAGCGACTCGGCGAGGCGGGTACCCCCGTGCCAGTCCGGTATCGCCGCGCCCGCCTCGCGCAGCGCCGCGTCCGGGTCCCGGTGGCGCAGCGCCCGGCTCACCCGGGTCAGCCGGGTACCCAGCGTGAAGACCTCGGTACGGGCCGGCCGGCGGCGCACCGCGGCGTGACCGAAGCGCAGCAGCGCGTCCGCGTACGGTGCCATCGAGCCGGATACGTCGAGCAGCAGCACCAGCCGGCGGGGCTTGTCGACGCGGCGCCGCCGGTACAGGCGGGACGCCTCCCCGCCCTGGCGCAGCATCGCCCGTACCGTCCGGGCGCTGTCCACGCCGCCGCGCGGCCCGGCCCGGTACCGGCGGCTGGGGCGCGGTGCGGTGCCCGGTGCCAGCAGCGCCACGAGCCGGCGCACCTCGGCACGCTCGACCGCGGAGAGCGCGGCCACGTCGCGCTGGCGCAGGAGCTCCGACGGGCTGGCCGACAGCGCCACCACCTCGGTCGGCTCCGCGTCACCGGCCTGCGGTGGCGGGCCGGCGGCGAACGGGGCGGAGACCCGCGGCAGCATCGGCCGTACCGGCAGCGGCAGCCGGGGCGGCGCGGCACGCGCGCCGAAGTACGCCGCGAACGCCGCGTCGTAGACCGGGATGTCGTCGGGCTCACCGCACAGCGCCAGCCGGCCGGCCCAGTACACGCCCGCAGGCTCCGTGACGCCCAGCTCGTCCGCGGCGCGCAGCATCGTCTGTACCCGGTCGGGCGTGGCCGCGACCCCCGCGTGGCGCAGGGTACGGGCCAGCCCCAGCAGGATCTCGCTGGTCATCTCAGGTCTCCAGCAGCGCGGCGACGCCGGTCGCCCGTACCCGGTCGGCGTCCTCGCGGTACTTGAGCACCGCGCCCAGGGTGGCCGCGGCGACCTCGGGATCCATCGTCCGGGCGCCCAGTGCGTGCAGCGCGGCCGCCCAGTCCAGCGACTCGGCGACGCCGGGCGGCTTGATCAGGTCGAGCTTGCGCATCTGGGCGGTGGCGCCGGCGACCTGCGCGGCGAGGTGCTCGGTGATCTCG
>JBPYFB010000213.1:0-10862 GCA_051986465.1 Rugosimonospora sp. | reverse complement strand
GGCCGGGAGCGCGGCGGGTGACGTGTCGTCCGCGGCCGGCAGCGCGCCCGGGTCCATCGAGGGGAGCGACTGCACGGGGGTGGGCGACATCTGCGTACCGACCGTGTAGATCGCGGAAGCCTGCGACCCGGGGACGCCCGGTATGGCCACAATTACGCGGTGCTGTCCCGCGGTGCGCCGGTTGCGCGGTGGCCGCAGCCGCATCTGCGCGCCACAGGTCTGCCGGTTGAGCGCGGCCTGGCCGATCGGCGCGCCGTCCCAGGTGAACACGACCCGCCCCCGCGCGGTCGGACAGAATCCGTTACCGGCGGCGTAGCGATAGGTGGCGGTGAACACCTCGCGACCGGCGCCTTGGGCGGGGTTGAGCGCGAGACTCGCGCCGGCCGCGAAGGCGGCCGGCGCTCCGGTCAAGGCGACCGCCAGCCCCAGGAGGGCAGCGAGTGCCAGGCGTACCGCGCGCATCGAACCATCGTGCAACGGCGCGCAGTCGGCCGCCAGCCCCGTCTCGTGGCGACAAGTTCACCCTGCGCTCAGGTCGGCAGCTCCGGGCCGCCGGTGCAGAGCTCCGCGAACAGGTCGCCGTGCTCCTCGATCCGGGCCAGTACCTCGGCCGGTCCGAACTGGCGCAGCTCGCCGGATTCCACCTCGTCCCACGTCAACGGCGTCGACGCGGCCGGTACGGGTACGGCGCGCAGCGAGTACGGCGCGACCGTGGTCTTCGCCGCGCTGTTCTGGCTCCAGTCGATGAAGACCTTCCGCGGTCGCAGGTTCTTCGACATCTGCGCGACGATCAGCTTCGGCTTCGCCCGGGCCAGCTCCTCCGCCAGCCGCTTCGCGTACGCGGACACATCGGTCGCCGGGCGGGTACCGGACAGCGCGCACATGAGCTGCATGCCCTTGCGGCCGGAGGTCTTCGGGTACGCCCGCAGCCCGTCCCGGGCCAGCCGATCCCGCAGCAGCAGCGCCACCTCGCCACACTCGCGCAGCCCAGCCGGCGGGCCGGGGTCGAGGTCGACCACGAGCCGGTCCGGCCCCGGCGCACCGATCGTCCACTGTGGAACGTGCAGCTCCAGGGCGGCGAGGTTCGCCAGCCATACGAGCGTCGGCAGGTCGTCCACGACGACGTAGGCGAGGGTGTCCCGGCCCATCGTCGAGCCGGGTGCGGGCAGCCGCTCGGTACGCACCCAGCGCGGCGACCCCTGTGGCGCGTTCTTCTCGAAGAATCCCTTGGTATCCACGCCGTTCGGGTACCGGATCGTGGTCAGCGGCCGGTTGGCGAGGTGCGGCAGCAGTATCGGGGCCACCCGGGTGTAGTAGTCGATGACCTCGCCCTTGGTGTACCCGGCCTGGGCGTACAGCACCTTGTCCAAATTGGACAGTTCCAGCCGTACGCCCGCCACCTGTACGGCGACCCGATCCTCAGCCATCCGCGCACTCCTCGGGGGACTTGTCCGGGCGCAGGCGCATGAAGCGCGGGAAGCGCAGCCGGCCGTCGGGGGTACGGTTGCCGTACCGCACCTCGATCACAATCTCCGGCCGTACCCACCTCGCCTCGCGCGCGTCGTCCCGCGGCAGTTCCTGGGCGAACGGCGACACCGCGGTCTCCCGCGGCCGCAGCTCGGCGAGCAGCGCCCGCTGGCTCGCCTCGGAGATCCCGCCACCGACCCTGCCCCGGTAGTCCAGCCGCCCGTCCGGCAGCGGCACGCCCACGAGTACCGCGCCGAGCTCCCGCGCGCCGGGCCGCCAGCCGCCGACCACGAAGTCGTCCGTGTGCTCCCGCTTGACCTTGACCCAGTCGGGGGTACGCAGGCCGGCCCGGTACGGCGAGGCGAGCCGCTTGGCCACCACGCCCTCCAGGGCGTGCTCCTCGGCGGCGGCCAGCGTGGCCGGTCCGTCGTCGAAGCGCGGCGACACCAGCCAGTGCCGCGCGGGCTGGGCCAGCCCTTCCAGCAACGTCCGGCGTTCCAGGTAGGGCTGGGTCGCCAGGTCGGCGCCGTAGAGGGCGAGCAGGTCGAAGATCATGTACGTGACGGGCTGGCTCGCCGCGAGCCGGTGCGCCCGGGGCGCGTCCCGCACGTGCATCCGCTCGGAGAGGCGGGTGAACGAGGGGCGGCCCCGCTCGTCCAGCGCCACGATCTCGCCGTCGAGCACCGATTCATCCGCGACCTGGCCGAGCGAGGCGAGCTCCGGGTACGCGATGGTGATCTCCGCGCCGCTGCGCGCGTACAGGCGGACGGCGCCGCCGGAGATCGACGCGATGGCCCGTACGCCGTCCCACTTGAACTCGTACGCCCAGTCTGCCCCGCTTGGCAGCGGGCCGGGAGTGGCGAGCATGGGCGCGGCCGGCACCGATCAACTCTATCCTGGGACTATGCGGGCGATCTGGAAAGGCGCGGTCTCCTTCGGCCTCGTGTCGATCGCGGTCAAGCTGTACTCCGCGACCGAGGAGAAGGACATCAGGTTCCATCAGGTCCACCGGGAGGACGGCGGGCGCATCCGGTACAAACGCGTCTGTTCGGTCTGTGGCGAAGAGGTCTCCTTCGACGACATCGCCAAGGGGTACGACCTGGGCGGCGGGGAGATGGTGATCCTCACCGACGAGGACTTCGCCAACCTGCCGCTGAGCACTTCGCACGCGGTCGAGGTGCTGGAGTTCGTACCGGCCGAGCAGGTGGACCCGATCCTCTACAGCAAGACCTACTACCTGGAGCCGGAGAACGCCGCCACCAAGCCGTACGTGCTGCTGCGCGACGCGCTGACCGACTCCGAGCGGGTGGCGATCGTGAAGGTGGCGCTGCGCCAGCGGGAGCAACTGGCGACCCTGCGGGTACACGAGGGCGTGCTGGTGCTCAACACGATGCTGTGGCCGGACGAGGTGCGTACCCCCGACTTCGAATTCCTCGGCGAGGACGTCAGCGTACGCCCGCAGGAGCTGGCGATGGCCTCCTCGCTCATTGACTCGATGGCCGGCGACTTCGAGCCGGACGCGTACACCGACAACTACCGGGCAGCGTTGCAGGAGGTCATCGACGCCAAGGTCAGCGGGCAGGAGGTGGTCTCCCCCGAGGCCGAGGAGGAGGCGCCGAGCGCCGCCGTCGACCTGATGGCCGCGCTGCGCGCGTCGGTGGACCGGGCCCGCCAGGCCCGCGGCGAGGCGCCGGAGCCGACCCCGATCACCGCGGCGAAGAAGGCACCGGCGGCCAAGAAGGCGCCCGCCGCCAAGACGGCACCCGCGGCGAAGAAGGCAGCCGCACCCAAGGCTGCCGCCAAGACGGCCGCGGCCAAGAAGGCACCCTCGGCCAAGAAGGCGGCCGAGAAGAAGCCCGCCAAGAAGGAACCGGCCAAGAAGGCGCGCAAGTCAGCCTGATCTCGCCGGCTCACTCCACGGTCTGCACCTGCAGCGCGCCGTCCGCGTACTGCGCGCGTACCACCTTCTTGTCGAACTTGCCCACGCTCGTCTTCGGTACCGCCTCGATAAAGGCCCAGCGCTCGGGGAGCTGCCAGCGGGCCACCCGCTCAGCGAGGAATGCCCGCAGGTCCTCGACCGAGGCGGTGGCGCCCTCCTTCAGCACCACGGTCGCGAGCGGACGCTCGTCCCACCGCGGGTCGGGCACGCCGACCACGCACGCCTCCAGCACGGCCGGGTGGGCCATCAGGTGGTTCTCCAGCTCCACAGAGGAGATCCACTCACCGCCCGACTTGATCACGTCCTTGGCCCGGTCGCTCAGCGTCAGGAACCCGTTGGCGGACAGGGTCCCGACGTCGCCCGTACGCAGCCAGCCGTCGTGGAACTTCTCCGGATCGGGTACCTCGTCGCCGATGTACCGGGCGGTGATCCACGGGCCGCGTACCTCCAGCTCGCCGACTGCCTTGCCGTCCGGCGCCGCCACCTCGCCCAGCGGGTCGACGATGCGCCCCTGTACGGAGGCGGGTAGCCGCCCCTGCGTGTACCGGTACGCCCACGCCTCCTCGCCGGAGACGCCGGCCGGAGCGCGGGAGACCGTACCGAGTGGGGACATCTCGGTCATGCCCCAGGCGTGGATGATCTCGATGCCGTACCGCTCCGAGAACGCGCGCATCAGCGCCGTCGGGCAGGTCGAGCCGCCGACCACCGCCTCCTTCAGCGAGGACACGTCGATTTCCGGATGCGCGTCCAGATAGGCGAGCAGGTCGGTCCAGATTGTCGGGACCGCGCCGGCGAGCGTCGGCTTCTCCGCCTGGATCATCTCGGCGATCGGCGCGGCCTGCAGGAACCGGTCCGGCATGAGGAGCGAGGCGCCGGACATGAAGGCCGCGTACGGCAGCCCCCAGGCCATGGCGTGGAACATCGGCACGATGGCGAGGTCCTTGGTCTGCGGGGACAGGCCGAACGTCTCCGCCATGCAGACCTCCATCGAGTGCAGCCAGATGGAGCGGTGCGAGTACGCGACACCCTTCGGGTTGCCCGTGGTACCCGACGTGTAGCACAGCGCCGCCGCGTCCCGCTCGTCCACCTCCGGCCAGTCGTACCGCTCGGACTTGCCCGCGAGCAGGTCCTCCCAGCGGTGTACCGTCACCTGCCCGGCGGCTTCCAGCGGCGCCGCGTCGCCGCCGCCGACGACCACCACGTGCTCCACTGTGGACAGTTGGGGTAGCACCCGGGCGAGCAGCGGCACGAGCGTCGAGTCGACGATGACCACCCGGTCCTCGGCGTGCGTGGCGATGTAGATCAGCTGCTCCGGGAACAGCCGCAGGTTGAGGGTGTGCAGCACGGCACCCATGCTGGGCACCGCGAAGTACGCGACGAGATGCTCCGCGTTGTTCCACATGAACGTGCCGACCCGCTGGTCGCCGGTGATACCGAGATCGTCGCGCAGCGCATGGGCGAGGCGCGCGGCCTGCCGGCCGATCTCGGCGTAGCTGGCCCGCCGGGATCCGCCCCCGGTCCAGGTCACCACCTCGGATTCGCCGTGCACGGTGCTGCCGTGTTCGAGGAGTTGCGAGATCTGCAACGGCAGATCCATCATCGTGCTACGCATGATCACCACGGTACGTGTCGCACATCACAGCCGACCAGTACCCGATCCTCCTTTTCGCTCTCTACGCACCCCGGTACGCCGAGCGGCGCGGCCGCGGCTGTCGCCGCGGCCGCGCCGTTGACACGATCCTCACCGTGCTCGGCAGGTCAACGACCTACCGACCCACGTCGCCGCGCCATGCGCCAGTCTCGGAGCCGCGTTCTTCGATGAACTTCTTGAACCGCTCCGTGTCCGACTTCACCTGGCGGTCGTCGAGGCCAACAGCGCTGCCGGCCTTCTCCGCGACGCCCTGGGGTTCCCATTCCATCTGTACGGTGACCCGGGTGTCACTGTCCGCGAGGCGGTGGAAGGTCACCACGCCGGCGTGCTTGGTGTCGCCGCCGATGCTCTTCCACGCCACCCGTTCATCCGGGTGCTGCTCGGTGATCTCGGCGTCGAACTCCCGCCGGACACCACCGACCTTGGTCACCCAGTGCGTATGGGTCGGGTCGGTCTGCGTGACCGACTCCACCCCGCTCATGAACTGGGGGAAGGACTCGAACTGAGTCCACTGGTTGTACGCGGTACGGATCGGAACGTGCACGTCAACCGACTTGATCACGCTAGACACAGCTACCTCCTCGGTATCGGTGATTGCGTTCATCTATGGGCTACCCAGCGGATCCGGCCGGAAACCGGGAAATTGCCTTTGACGGAGTGAGCGCTCACTCCGTACCGTCGATGCATGCCGCAACCGCCAACGCGTATCGGGTCCAGTCGCCGCGCACCGGGGATGACACCGCAGGAGCGCCGCGCGATGATCGTCGCCGCCGCGCTACCCCTGGTGGCGGAGTACGGGGCGGCCGTGACCACCAGCCAGATCGCCCGGGCCGCCGGCATCGGCGAGGCCACCATCTTCCGGGTCTTCGCCGACAAGGACGAGGTCCTGGATGCGTGCATCGCCGAGGCGACCCGCTCCGATCATGTGATCCGCGAGCTGGCCTCGATCTCCCTCGACCAACCCTTGGCCGCGCGGCTTACCGACGCGGTCGACGCCCTACACGGACATCTGAACCGGATGGGCGCGGTCGCCGGTGCGCTGTACACCTCTGGCCATCGACGCCGCCCCGACCAACCGCGGCCGCGCCCGACCGACCGGGATGCGTCCATCACGGCGACCCGCGACGCCGTCGCCGAGCTGATCGAACCGGACCGCGACACGCTGCGGTTCCCGCCGCACCAAGTCGCGTCGGCCTTCCTCGGCCTGCTGTTCACCCAAGCCCGCCAACCGATCGACCCGGCATCGACGCTGACCGCTGGCGATCTGGTGGACATCGTCCTGTTCGGCACGACCCGCCCGGACGTCTCGAAAGAGGACCAGTCGAATCTCCCGAAAGGGGGCCACGGGTGACCGTGTCTGCCCGCGCGGTTTCTTCTTCGAAGACGCGACCGGCAATCTCTACGAGGTCATGGCCTCCCCGGTGGACACCGGCGCACGGACATGTCCCTAGACAAGGCGTTGGGGGTATGCGGCCGTCACGGTGGTGCGCCGGCGGGTTCGCGCCGGCGCACCACGAGGATCAGTCCTTGCTGGGGGTCGCCGGCTGGTCGTGGCAAGTTCCACCACAATAGTAACAATAGTAACAACTACAGAAGTTTGGGGTGCAGCTGCGGGTGCCCGCCTTCGCGTTGCGTAGGTGGAGGCCGGCGATGGTGCGCAGGTTCGCCAGGGTCAGGTCGTCGTCGACCGTTTCCACCGCATCGAAATCCAGATCGGTCAGGTCGAACATTGCGGGACTCCTCTCGCTGATGGGAGACGATGTTGGCTCTGTCGGCCAACCTAGGCGCGTCCTCCGGTGGGCCGCATGGGGTGATTAACCTTCGGCTAACGCTCCTTGCGGTGGCGCAGGCTCAGCGCGGCCCATTGGTCGGGTTCGACGTGCTGGCTGATCTCGAAGTGCGGCCGCGGGCCGCCAGGCGGGGTCTCGATCTCACCTCTGCTCCGCTTGCGAGCCACGTCTGTGCCACAGGTCGAGACATGAGTCAGGGCCTTGATCAAATGATCAAGGCCCTGACCTGGGAGCCGCCTCGGAGAATCGAACTCCGGACCTATTCATTACGAGTGAATCGCTCTGCCGACTGAGCTAAGGCGGCAACGACGCACCATCATACGCGACCCAGGTGCGTCACCGATGCGGGGTTTCCGACCCGAGCGGGATCACCGTAGGCTGCGGATCCGTGACCGTCGACCCACCCCCGGCGATGAACCCACCCCGTCCACGCAGTCTCGCCCCCGGCGAGCTCGGCTTCACGCCGCAGAGCCCGGTGGCGTGGCTCTCCCCCGGGCAGCTCACCCGCACTGCCGTACAGGTCGCGCTCTCCGCGCTGTTCGGGGCGTACCTCGACAAGCGGGAGCTGCAGAACGCGCTGCCGTCCCGGATCTACGACGAGGGGGCCGACGCGCCCGAGGCGTGGTTCGACTTCGTCGCGGACGTCGGCGACGGGTTCAACGCCACCTACTCGGTCGCGTACCTGCTGGCCCAGCCGAGCCTGCAACTGTCCGGTACGGACCTGCCCCGCGGCCGGCTGCTCGTGATGGGCGGCGACCAGGTGTACCCGACCGCGAGCACGCAGCGGTACGAGGACCGGACCAAGGGCCCGTACCGGGCGGCGATGCCTGCCTGCCCGCCCGGGCAGCCGGTACCCGACATGTACGCGCTGCCCGGCAACCACGACTGGTACGACGGCCTGACCGCCTTCCTGCGCCTGTTCGTGAAGAACGGTACGGACAGCATCGGCGGCTGGTGCAACCAGCAGGCCCGCTCGTACTTCGCCATCCAACTGCCGCGGCGCTGGTGGTTGATGGCGGTCGATACCCAGTTCAGTACGTACATCGACGATCCGCAGATGCACTACTTCCTGCAGGTCAAGGAGCAACTGCGGGAAGGCGACCAGGTGATCCTGTGCGTACCGGCGCCGGGCTGGGTGCACGCCACCGAGGAGCCCGGCGCGTACGACACGATCGACTACTTCGTGCGTACCGTCCTGGACAAGCCCGGGGTGACGCTCAAGCTCCTGTTGTCCGGGGACATGCACCACTACGCCCACTACGTCGGGCCGGACCGGCACCTGGTGACCTGCGGTGGCGGTGGCGCCTACCTGTACCCCACGCACGTGCTGCCGGAGAAGCTCGCGGTACCGCCGCCCAGCACGTTGGTACGCAAGGCCAGCCCGTCGGTCGAGTACAACCTCGCCACGACGTTCCCGACGAAGGCGAAGTCGCGGCAGTACGCCTCCGGCGTGTTCGCCCGGTTGCCCTGGCGCAACCGGGGCTTTGTCGGGCTGATGGGCCTGCTGCACGCGCTGTACATGCTCGCCGTGCTGAACCTGATCCAGCACCTGCGCGGCGCGGAGCTGCGGCTGGCGACGATACCGGTCAGCCTGATGGCCGTGATCATCATGCTGGCCGGGGTGTACTTCGCGATGCCGCCCACGGCCGGGCGCCGCAAACGCTGGCGCCACCTGCTGTACGGCGTGGCGCATGGCGTGGTGCAGCTCGCCGTCGGCGTGGCCGGCGCGTTCGCGTGGGACCACCTGCCGTTCACGCACTGGCCCTGGCCGCTGTCGCTGCTGGCCGCCGTGGTGATCTACGGCGTACCGGCGGGCATCGTGGCGACTGAGGTGGTCTGCCTGTACATGCTCGCCGCCGCGACCAGCGGAGTGAACGTGAACGAGCTTTTCGCGGGCCAGGGTATCGACGACGCCAAGGCGTTCCTGCGGATGCACATCGGTCCGGACGGGCTCACCATCTACCCCGTCGCGATACCGAAGGTCTGTCGCAAGTGGACGGTCGACCCGGAGGCGCCGGCGTACCGGCCATGGGTCAAGCCCGCGACCCCGCTGGAGTACGAGCTGGCGGGTCCGGTTATCACGATCCGTTGACCGCGCTCACGGCGGTGGGGCCCGGGACGGTGTCCGCGGGCCCCACGTTGCGTGTACCGCTGAGATTTCAGCAGCCGGTTGCCACCTTGCCGAAGCCGTCGTAACCGCCCGGGATGGACGTGGTACGCGAGCCCATGAAGGTGTACCGGCCGTCCCAGGACCCGAGCCCCAGCGGGCTCGTGCCGTCCCGGGTGAACCAGTTGGCGTTCACCTCGTCCTCGGGGTGCCAGACGTGGTTGGCGTCCGCGTCCGGGTTGCCCGCCATCGGGAACCACACGCCCACGACCGGGTCTCCGGTCTCGAGGACACCCGTGCACCCGTACTGCGGAGCGGTCGGCGTCTGCCACGGCTGGACCGCGTTGTTGACGAACGGGTCGTCAAGCCACTCGGCGACCTCGTGCGAGAGGGGGTGGATGTCGGCGATACCGCGCCGTGGAGAGGTCACCGGCGAGAAGCCGGTGTACGTGTTGGCCGTGGTGTAGGCCGCGTACATGAAGGTCTGCACCGGGTTGTTGCCCTGGCCGTTCGCCTGCCCGGAACCGCGGCCGAGCGGCATCGCCGCGCCGTGGTAGCCGAGCGTGCAGCAGTTGGTGTAGTTGTCGTGCCCGTCGAACAGCAGCACGTTGTGGGTCAGGAAGATCGGAACCGTGGTCGGGTCGATCTGTAGCGAGCCCATCAACTGCTGGAGCTTGGTGGAGAACCAGCCCGATTCGACGATGCCCGCGACCGCCCCGGACACGCGCTGGTACGCGACACCCTGGCTCGCCGGCACGGCGAACGACTGCCTCGGCAGGACCGCCGTGTTGCTGAGCTTGACGTGGTAGCCGGAGCCGATCTGCTTGAACTGGGCACGCATGAACACGTCGCCGTACTGGCCGGTGTCTCCGCCCATGTCGGCCGGGTAGGTGTTGTCGGCGAAGACCGGCGAGGCCAGCGTCTTGGTGACGTCGCTGGGACTGCCCGCCGTGGGGTCCGCGTCCCAAGGCTGCGCCTTCGCGTCGTACCCGTACAGCGCGCTCACCGCGGACATGTCCTGACCGGCGGCGACGAAGGTGAACTCGAGCGGGATGATCTCTGTCTTGACCGTGGTCGAGCCGCCCTTGCGCGGGTCCGAGCCCACCATGGTCATCGTGTACTGCTGGTTGTTGGTCGGGTCTTGATACGTGAAGGACCAGTGCGGGATCGTCCGGGCACCGTAGGTCGGGGTCACGCTCCCGGCGGTCGCGAACCGGGCGTCATTCGACGGCGCTGTCCCGGCGCTACCCGAACCCGCAGGGGCTGCCGACGCGGTCGGCGCGGCGGCGATGGCACTGGCCGCGATGGCCAGAGCGGTGGCCCCGACCACGCCGATCAGCGCACGACGTGCTTTCTTCTGCATTGCTGTCCCTTCTGCTCCACCTCGCGCTCCGAGGCTTGCAGCCGATAAGGCCGAAGTCGCCACCCGCGGTGGCGGCTCAGATGGGACAACGTATTCCTCCGACGGGCGCACGTCTAGGCGCCTACATCGTTAAGGTCAAAAGGAAAGGGGGTGGACTCGGGTCCCTACCGGCCCCGTGGGGTCGGGATGGTCGGGCTCGCCACGGTGCGCGCGGGCGGCCAGCGGTACCGCTATGGCGATCGCGACCGCCAGCAGCAGGCGGGACTCGCCCAGCACCGTACCGAGCGCGCCGGGCAGTCGCGAGCCGAGCGACGTGACCGGGAGGATCATCAGGGCGAGTACCAGCGCCGGCCACCCGTAACGGATCCACCGCGGTCCCCGTACCGGCAGCAGCGCCGCCAGGACCAGCCAGATCTGGTGGTGGGTCCAGGAGACCGGCGAGATGGCCACGCTGGCCGACCCGACGATGATGGTCGCGGCCAGGGCGTCGGTGCGGCCGACCCGCGCGGCCCGCCACAGCGCGAGCCCGGCCACCACCACGGCCA
>JBPYFB010000212.1:0-5047 GCA_051986465.1 Rugosimonospora sp. | reverse complement strand
GCGGCGTCGGGGCTCGCCAGCGCCGGTCGCCGACCGGCGGCGCGGCGTAAGGGATGCCGGAGAACGTCCGGTGGTCGGTGGCGACCGTTCCCCTCACGGTGCCGGACTCCGTGACGACGACGGACCTGTCCCGCGATCCCTGGGCGGCGGCTCCGCATGCCGCGGTCCCGAACGCCGTTAATACCGCGGCTAACGCGACGGTGATGCGATCAGCTCTCATGGCCCCGACGCTATGAACCGTCGGCTGCGTCCTCATCCGCACCGCGACGACACTGTGGATACGTCGATCCGCGTAGGTCGGCTACCCGGGTGGCTGCCAGTCGAGGATCGGTGCGAGTCCCCGGGCGACGAACCGTGCGGGTATGAGGTTCATGCTCCGCGCGGCGGCTCTGGCGATGAACGGCGGCGCCTGGTACAGCTGACCGGCGCGGTGTGAGCGGCGCGCGACGTCGGCGGTGCGACCGAGCCGGGCCCTGGTATAGGCGGGCAGTGCGTCGCGCACGGGCTGGTCGCCCGATGCGACGGTGGCGGCGAGCACGACGGCGTCCTCGATGGCCTGGCAGCCGCCCTGTCCGAGGTCCGGAGTCATCGCGTGGGCCGCGTCGCCGAGGACGGCGACACACCCTGCGTGCATGGCCGGCAGCGGTCGGGACAGTTCGTGGATGTCGGTCCGCAGCACCTCATCCGCCGGGATCGACGCGAGAATGGCCGGAATCGGATCGTGCCAGTCGCCGAAGCGCCGGATCAGGTCGGCGCGCTCATCCGGGCTGCGCGCACCGGCCGGGGCGTTGGCCGTGGCGTAGCAGTACACCAGGTCCCGGGACAGTGGCAGGACGGCGAAACGCTCCCCGTCCCGGCCCCAGGTCTCCGCGGGTTCCAGCTGTCCGGCGGGCCGCTTCGCGACCATCCGCCAGCTGGTGTAGCCGGCGTACCGGTACCCGGGATGCTCGGGGAACAGCAGGCCTCGCAGTGCCGAGCGCAGACCGTCGGCGAGCACGACGAGGTCGGCGGTCACGTCGCCGGCCGTTGTCGATACGGTCGCCGACCCGCTGCCATCCTGGCGTAGCGACGTAGCCTGCACATCCGCGTGCAGCGTCTGCGGCGGCAGCATGTCCACCAGCGTGGCGATCAGGTCGGCGCGGTGTACCAGGATCAGGGGCCGGCCGTAGCGACGTGTGATCGCCTCGGCGAGATCCGAGCGGGCGATCCACCGACCGTCCGGGCGGCGCACCCCGCTGCGCCCGCCGATCACGCCACCGTGACGAAACTGCTCACCGAGACCCAGCCGATCCAGGGCGCGCAGCGCATTGGGCCACAGGCTGATCCCCGCGCCGGCGCCCGACACCACCGGTTGCCGCTCCAGGACGGTGACCGCCCATCCCCGCCGCGCCAGCGCCGCCGCGGCACTCAGGCCGCCGACTCCGGCGCCGACCACCACCGCATGCCGGCGAACCATGCTGTACCTCCTTGTCCGGGCACCAACTCTGGTGCGTCCTCCGACTCAACACATCACTGCACCAGGCCGGACTGGTAGGCGAAGACCACGAGTTGGGCGCGGTCACGCGCGTCCAGTTTGACCATGGCCCGGCCGATGTGGGTACGCGCGGTCGCCGGGCTGATCACCAGGCGTGCGGCGATTTCGTCGTTGCTCAGGCCCTCGGCCACCAACCCCACGATCTCGCGCTCGCGTTGGGTGAGGGTGGTCAACTGGGGGTGCGGCTTCACGGTCCGGCCAGGAAGCGTGGCGAACTCGCGAACCACCCGGCGGGTCACCGATGGCGACAGCAACGCGTCGCCGCCGGCGACCAGGCGTACCGCGCGTAGCAGTTCCACCGGTTTGGTGTCCTTGATGATGAACCCGCTGGCGCCGGCCCGCAGCGCGTCGAAGACGTACTCGTCGATCTCGAAGGTGGTCAGTACGATCACCCTGGCAGTCGTGAGTTCCGGGTCGGCGACGATCCGGCGTGTCGCCTCGATGCCGTCGATGCCGGGCATCCGTACGTCCATCAGTACCACATCCGGGCGCAACTGGCGGACCAGCGCGACGGCGAGCAGCCCGTCCGCCGCGTCGCCGACGACCTCCAGGTCGTCCTCGGTGTCCAGTAACACGCGCAGCCCGAGGCGGATCAGGTCCTGGTCGTCGGCGAGCAGTACCCGGATCATGCCCGCGTCTCCGGTAGCGGCAGCCGGGCGTGGACGCGGAAGCCGCCCTCGGGGCGCTGGCCGGCCTCGAACACGCCGTCCAGCGCGGTTACCCGTGCGGCCATGCCCGGTAGTCCGAGTCCGCCGTCCACACGTCCGGCGTTCCCGCCTCGACCGTTGTCGGTGACCTCGAGCGTCAGCTCGTGCGGCTGGTACCGGATCAGGACTGCCGCGGTGGCGGTGTTCGCGTGATGCAGGACGTTGGTCAGTGCCTCCTGCACGATGCGGTAGGCCGCCAGGTCCACCGCGGCCGGCAGATCCCGCCGGGCACCTGTGGTCGTGGCCCGCACTGTGACGCCGGCGTCGGACATCCGCGCGACGAGGTCATCGCGGCGATCCAACCCAGTGCCCGGTGTGCGCCGCGCCGCGGGCTGGTCTTCACGGCGTACGACTGCGAGAGTGGCGCGCAACTCGTCGAGAGCCGCTTCGCTGGTCCGGCTGATGGCGGCCAGCGCGGGCGCCGCCTGCGCCGGTCGTCTGGACAGCACATGCAAGGTGATCTCGGCCTGCATGTGGATAGCCGCGAGGCCGTGACCCACCACGTCGTGCACCTCCTGGGCGATGCGCAGTCGCTCCTCATAGGACAGTCGACGGACCTCGTCGGCCCGGGTCCGCGCCGACGACTCCCGGCCGACCCGGATCACCCGCCCCACCGCGAAGGGCAGCACCACCCAGGCCGAGCCCGGCACCAACCCGGCCAACGCCCCCGACCCACCTGCCAGCACGTGCAGCGACAGCCCGACAAGGGCGACCGCACCACCGAGCGCCGCACGTCCGGCCGGCAACCGGGCCGCCACGGTGTACAGGGCCACCACCAACGACAGCAGGATCAGGCCGTACGGGTATCGGATGACCAGATAGGCCGACGTGGCGGCGACGGTCAGCAGCACGGTGGTCAGCGGCCAGGCCCGGCGCGCCGCCAGCGGCAGAGCGGCACCCACGATCAACGCACCGCCGAGCACGTCGACGTGGTGCGCCTCGCCCTGCCACGTCCACGGTCCTATCGACGTGGCCAGCCCGACGCAGGCCAGCACGAGCGCCAGCACGCTGTCGGCGATCAGGGCCTGCCATGGAGAGCGCGCAGTCCACCGCACCGCCCGATCGTGCCCGAGCCGGGCGCCACCGGCATCGGCACGGCTGGTGATCCTGGCGTACGTCCGTGGGCGCAGCGGTGTCCAGGGTCGCTACGCCAACCGGCGTACACGCCCGGCCGCTTACCGGGCGATGCCGGCGCGGCTGGGGATGCCGCACGATTTACCGACACAGCCGAGAAGGTGCCGATGAGGGAGCTGCCCCATGTCCGATCGTTGCTTCCGCTTCGGTGTCACTGCCGGGTTCGCATCCACCGGGCAGGCCTGGGTGGAGATGGCCCGCCGTGCCGAGAGCCTCGGGTACGCCAGCTTCCTGGTCCCCGACACTCAGGCGACGCTCTCACCGTTTCCGGCGCTCGCGGCGGCCGCGACCGCCACCAGTTCGCTGCGGGTCGGCACCTACGTCCTGAGCGCACCCAACCGGACGCCCGGCGCGGTGGCCTGGGAATCGGCGAGCCTCGACGTGCTCTCGGGTGGCCGTTTCGAACTCGGCCTCGGCGCCGGACGACCCGCCGCAGGGGACGACGCGACCCGGCTGGGTGTGCCGTTCGGCTCCCCGAGCGAGCGGGTACGGCAACTCGCCCACACCATCCGCGCGGTGAAGGAGCTTCGCGACCGAGCGGACGGTTTCTCAGCCGTGCGCCCGGTGCAGCAGTCCCGCCCGCCGATCCTGGTCGCCGGGCGTGGGGCGCGGGTGATGGGGCTGGCGGCGCGGGAGGCGGACACCGTCGCGCTGGGTCTGCCACCGCACAGCCCCGAGGAGCAGCTTGCGGCTCAGGTCGCCGGGCTGCGCGACCTTGCCGGGGCCCGGTTCGACGACATCGAGATGGCCGTCCACGTCGCCGCGGTCGCCGACGACCTTGCCGACCTGCCCGGCGACGGGTGGCTGGCTCGTCAGGTCGGCGGTGATCCCCGGGTCATGGCCGCGCTCGGCGGCGTGGCATTTCTCGTCGGTAAGCCGGCTCGGGTCGCCGACGCCCTACGCCGCCGCCGGGACACGCTAGGGATCTCCTACATCACCGTGAGCGGGATGTTCGTCGAACAGCTCGCGCCGGTGGTGGAACGGCTCGCCGGTCGGTGACCCTCACCCCCGGGCCCGCTCGCCCGGCCCTACGCCCGTACCCGCGCCACGCTGTCGGATCCTGCCACCCGGTTTGAATACGGCCAGCGCCATCGCGACGACCAATGCGGCCGGCGAGACGATCGGCGGGTAGATCATGTTGCCCACCGAAGCCGTCACGAGGTGGCCCGCCGCCAGCTCCCGGCCGAGCTCGCTCAACCCCGACAGCCCGGGGCGCAACGCCAGCGGAACGAGCCCGGTGAGCATGATGTTCAGCGCCAGCTTCGTGGCGACCCACCAGTACCGCACCAGGCCGTACTTGCTGCCGAGGCCCAGCACGGCACCACTGACGAGGCAGATGATGCCCGCGGTGAACAGCGGTGTGACCGCGAACAATTGGAGTGCCTGGTAGCACGCCGCCCGGATGCCGGTGTCGTGGTTGACCACCGCGGTGGCGATCAGCACGGCCATCGCGACGTCGACTCCGAGCCACGCGCCGGCTGACGCGATATGGACTACCAGGACGCCTTTACGGGTTCGTGCGCCCAGCTTGAGCAGGCGGGTGTCTTCTCGGGTAATGCCTACCATCGGAAACCACTATTCTGATCAGCCTATGGCTGCCTGCCCTGTGCGCCAGTGGCCGCAGCCGTCCATCGCCCTGAGCATTACGGTCACGAGGCACCCGGTCGTCCGC
>JBPYFB010000211.1:0-4347 GCA_051986465.1 Rugosimonospora sp. | reverse complement strand
GCCGGTGATGTGGTTCACCGCGTGCGCGGTCATGTGCTGGTTGGTGCCGGGCTGGTTGGCCGTCGGGTGTACTTCCCGGATGCCGGTCGCCGTGGAGACGTCATCGGCAGTGAAGAACACCAGTCCGTTGTCGGCAAAGGTGATCGACCATACCTGACCGGCGATCTGGGTGTTGATTTCGAACTCCTCGCCGACCACGAACGTTCCGCCGGGGCCGTCGTCGTCGTGCATGGACTTCAGCGTCCATGGCGTGCCCAGGCTGCCGACGCCGTTGGTCGACGACGCCGGGCCGCAACGCCGTCCGCTGGCCTCGGCGCTGCCCGCCGTGACCAGAGTGAGCGCGGTCGCGACGACCGCGATCAGCGTGAAGTGCCTGCCTCGCAAAGCAATCCCCCCTCGTGTCGTGTTTGCTGCCACGATTGGATACACCCGGGGGTTACATGCGAAGCCGCGTCTGAAGGTCACGAGCCAGGTTGCCCGCCAACGGATCTGCGGAGAGTGAAGCCAGTCGGCTCAGCTGGGACAGCGGAAACGGGAGTGGGAACGGGCGGAGGCGCCGGTACCGTCGGGCGTGCCGGTATCACGAGCAGCGCCATCAGATCCTGGCACACGTGCAGCACGATCGTCGGCAATACGCTGCCCGAGATGGCGTAGACCAGCGTGTAGATGGCGCCGAGGACGCCGATCCGGATCATCCCGCGGCGACCCTGGTACGCGTGGCCGAGCGCGAACAGCACGAGGGCGACCGCCGCGGCGAGTACGGCCGGCAGGTGGTACAGCCGGATGCCCGCACCGATGAGAAAGCCCCGGAAGACGACCTCCTCACCGATACCCGCGCTGAACGCGAGAGCCGCGGCGAGCCAGCGCTCCCGAGGAGTCTCCGGCAGGATCGCGGCCATCGCGATTCTCAGCTTGGACACCCGCCCCCGGCGCATGCGGTAGCGGACCCGCAGGCCGCCGATGACGGTCAGTGCCAGCACGTAGCCGGTGAGCAGATAGTCGATTCCGTCGCCATTGGGCCACGCCCAGCCGATGTCGGCCATGGACAGTTGCGGGCTGACGAGCACAATGATGGGCACGGCGGCGGCCGCGCCGCATTTGCCGGCGATGAGGAGAAGGTAGAGCCTGGACCGCAACCGCGGCCGTTCGGCGAGCCGCCCGAGGGTGCCCTGGCGCCTGATCCCGCGGTAGATGGCGAACAGCTGCGGCATCAGCAGCACCAGTACCAGGACGTGCGCCACGGCTACCCGAACCTCATACACGAGTGCAGATCATCGTCCCCGGCGGCCGGCCGCGCAACCTGTCTACTGTGGACGGTGGAACCCCGCGAAGGGGCCCCGCCGACGTGGATCGGCGGGGCCCCAGGGTTGGTGCGTGACTACTGTTCCGGGGTCAGGTTGCCGCTGGCGGCGAAGACCTGGACCTCGGCGATGCGTACCTGGTCACGGAACTGGCTGGCAGTAGCGCAGTCCGTGTTCGCGCGCGGGTCGTTGTCCTGTTCACCGGCGTACAGCGGGTTGCCGGTGCACTGGCTGGACAGCACCACGATGCGCAGGTGCGTGGCGAGCGTCGGGTGGATGGCGAAGCTGCGCAGGTTCAGCTGCGGCGCCACCGGGCGGAAGGCTCCGCCGGGGAAGGCGTTGTCGGGGCTGCGGTACACCTGCTGGTAGCTGGAGTCCTGCGTGCAGTCCGCGCTCGTCGCGTTGCACGCCAGGATCGCGAACGACCGCAGCGCGCTGAACCGGTTCTGCGCGCCGGTGTCGACGTCGCCGCTGATCGCCGGTCGCAGCAGGGCGCTGACGTTGACCGACTGGACGTTGACCGGCTGGTTGCCGGCCAGGTGGATGGTGACCTGCTTGCCGGCCACGCCGTCGAGCGATGCCCAGTCAGTCGCCTCGGTCTCGTCATTGATCTTGTCGAGGTTGACGCCATTACCGGACGCCACCGCGCCCAGCGCCGACGAGGCCATGTTCTGCGGCAGCTTGAGCTTCAGGTCCTGCACTCCGGGCTTGAACGAGGCGGTGAACCGCTGGCTGCCCCAGCCCTTGCCGTTGACCAGGAAGTCGAGCTTGGTGTTGGGCACGATCTGGAAGGTGTCCGGGAGCGGGGTCGCCGGGTCGGTGTCGGCCACGGGCATGGCGCGCGCCTCGTAGTCGCCGACGTACAGCCTGACGACCGCGCCGGTGGATCCGTCGATCGGCCGCAGCGTCACCGTCGCGTTGTCCGCGTACGGCGAGTGGAAGCTCGGCGTCGGGTCGGTGTCCGCCGGCGCGCCGGTCGCGCCCTCACCCAGGCCGGACTCGGCGAACGCGTTCCAGATGATGTCCTGGTTGGCGCCGCCGAAGCGGACCAGGTCGGCCGCGAGCATGTTGTCGCGCATGTCGACCATGGTGACGCCGCTGGACGCCTGCAACACGAACGAGTCGAACATGTCCTGCATCCAGCGCCGGTTGCCGGGGCAGGACCCGGCGTCGACGAGACCGTCGGCGCACCGCTGCTGCAGTTCGGGCGTACCCAGGCCGTAGCGGTTGACGAACTGCTGGCGTACCCGCAGGTTCGTGGCGACCCACAGTTCGCCGTCGGCGTGCACCTCGGGACCGACCAGGTCGAAGCCGAAGTCCGCGTAGTTCAGCGGGCTCTTGCTGGCGTCGTAGTCGCGGATGCCCTCGTGCGTGTTTCCGGTGACGTACGCACCGGTGACGAACGGGGTGTCGCCCGGCGCCCGCAGGTTGGTCTCGGACAGGTACTCGGCGGCGACCAGATCGCTCCACGCCTCACCCATCGAGCCACCCTGCTGGCCGGTGATGCCGGCGTTGGGACCGGCGATCATACGGTTGGTGATCGCGTGGGTGTACTCGTGCCCGATGACGGTCATGTCGTAGTCGCCGTCCACGCATGGCGGGTACGCCGCGCCGGCCACCGGCTGCCACAGGAACATGTTGGTGGTCGAGGTCTGGCCGTCGCGGCCGGTGCTCTGGTTGGCGTTGTTGCGGCTGCCGCTGATCGCACCGGACTGCGCGCGACCCTGCTCCGGGTCGTTGCCCAGCCCGCCCGGCTTGAGGTTGACCACCTGCATGTTCCAGGTGGCCTCGGTGAAGCCGAGGTGGTAGCTGAAGTCGTGCATCCGGTTGTGCATGGCGAACAGGTTCGACACGGCCGCGTCCGCGTCGGTACGCGCGGCGGAGGTGAAGTCGCTGGGATCGCACTTTGACTGCTGCCACTGGTCGGTGAGCGGGTAGTGGTAGTTGCGGTCCGGCTGCGTGGTCGCCGGGAAGGCCGCAACGCCACCGCCCCACTGCACCAGGTTGTTGGCGGAGTTGCCCGCTGAGGTGAACGTCGGTTGGCCGGTCACCTGGTTGAGGTCCCAGGGCAGGCCCGACGCGGCGTCGCTGACCGTCTTGACGCAGCCGGCCTTGGGCGTGAAGCACCACGTCACCCGCGGATCGGTAGCCGGGTCGAACACCGGCGGGGCGGTGGTCGGGAAGACCGCCCAGGTCGGGTCGTCCGAGTCGAAGTTCACCAGGTCCTCACGGAGCAGGATGGCGCCGGTACGTCCGTCCACATAGGACGTGAAGGCGGTCGGGGTCTCGACGTCGGTGGAGACGAGGGTGACCTCGTACGCGGCGCGCGGCCCGTTCTCCGGCGTGGGTACGGCCACCTCGAGCACGTCCGGCGCGGAGACCTGGTCGGCCCGCAGCCCGGCGTCGTCGAGGGCCGCGGTCACCGCGTCTGCCGCGGACAGCGTGGACGCCTCGGGTGCGGTGGTGTCGCGGGAGAGCGAGGAGGTCACCCGTACGACGTTGCCGTGGTTGAGCAGGATCGACACGAGTCCGTCGTGACCGGCGGGCAGGTTGCCGAAGCGCTGCCGCAACTGCACGACGGTACCGGCGCCGAGGGGCTCCATCAGGACGGTGTCCATGGCGGCGACGGCATCGGCGTCGAGCCCGTACAGGTCCTGGTTGTTAAGTAGGTACTGGCGAGCCTCGGTGACCGGGTCGCCGGTCAGGCCGGTCGCCAGGGCCTTGTCCGGGCCCACGGACTCCGGCTCACCGAGCGAGTTCCAGCGCACCTTGGCCGCGCCGACCCGGGCGGCGGCCTCCTGCTGCTTCGTGGTCGGCACCTTGGCACCGTGCCGGTTGTCGACTTCGCGGGATGGGCGGCCATCCACGCTGTGCGGGTTACCGGGGTTGGGATTGGGATCGGCGGCGGCGGGCGCGGCGGTCGCCACGCTCGTGGCCACGAGGGCGAGGGCGGAGAACGCGACGAATGCCCGGCCCCGGCGGCGCCTGGGGTTCCACCCAGCTGTGCGCACGATCGATACTCCTTTGTTCGATGGGGGGCACCAAG
>JBPYFB010000210.1:0-10530 GCA_051986465.1 Rugosimonospora sp. | reverse complement strand
TTGGTCAGCGTCACGTTGCCGGTGTTGGTCGCCGTGAAGGTGTACCGGATGGTGTCACCGGCGGCGAACGAGGTCCGGTCGGCCTTCTTCACCAGGTTGATCCCGGGTGCGGCCGGTATCCGGGTGGTCGTGGTCGCGGTGGGCTGGTTCGTCGGTGGCGCGCTTGGTGGTGGGGTGGCGGTGGCGGTGCCTGTGTTGGTCACTGCTCCGGCATCGACGTCGGCCTGCGTGATGGTGTAGACGGTGGTGCAGGTCGTCGACTCGCCGGGGGCGAGCGGGGAGGTCGGGCAGGTGACCGGGCCGGTCTTCTCGTCGCTGATCATGACGTGGGTCAGATCCACGTTGCCGGTGTTGGTGACGACGAAGGTGTACCCGATGGTGTCCCCGGCATCGATCCGCCCGTTGCCGTTCGCGTCGACCGGCTGGCCGGCGGTCTTGGTCAGGGTAATCTCCGACACCTGGCGGATGGTCACCTCGGCGCTGGAGGGCGGGGAGGTGATCGCCGGCCCGCTGGGTGGGGTACCGGAGGCGACCGCGGTGTTGGTCACGGTGCCGGCATCCTCGTCGGCCTGCGTGATGGTGTACCGGCCGGTGCAGGTGGTCGAGTCGCCGGGGTCCAGGGTGGTGTCCTGGCATGGCGCGACCGGCGGGGTTCCGGTGCCGGAGAACTCGGTGTCGTGTACCGCGACGTTGGTGAGGGTGACGTTGCCGGTGTTGGTCACCTTGAAGTGGTAGGTCACCACGTCGCCAAGCGCGCGCACCAAGGTCGGCTCGGCCGTCTTTTCCACGGTGAGCGCCGGGTTTGGCGGGATCGTCACCTGGGCGGAGGAGTCCGGTGAGGTGATGGCGGTCCCGGTGGGTGGGGTACCGGTGGCGACCGCGGTGTTGGTGACCTTGCCGGCGTTCACGTCCGCCTGGGTCACCGTGTATGTGCCGGTGCAGGTGGTCGAGTCGCCGGGGTCCAGGGTGGTGTCCTGGCACGGGGCGGTGGGTGGGGTTCCGGTGCCGGAGAAGTCGGTGTCGTGTACCGCGACGTTGGTGAGGGTGACGTTGCCGGTGTTGGTCACGTCGAAGTGGTACGTCACCTGCTGCCCGGCCGCGCCCACCGAGGTCGGTTGGACGGACTTCTCCACGGTGAGCGCAGGCCCCGCGGGAATCGTCACCTGGGCGGAGGACTCGGGGGAGGTGACGGCGGCTCCGGTGGGTGGGCTGCCGGTGGCCACGGCGGTGTTGGTCACCTTGCCGGCGTTCACATCAGCCACGGTCACCGTGTATGTGCCGGTGCAGGTGGTCGAGTCGCCGGGGTCCAGGGTGGTGTCCTGGCACGGCGCGTTGGGCGGGGTTCCGGTGCCGGAGAAGTCGGTGTCGCGCACGGCGACGTTGGTGAGGGTGACGTTGCCGGTGTTGGTCACGTCGAAGTGGTAGGTCACCTGCTGCCCGGCGGCGCTCACCGAGGTCGGGTCGACCGACTTTTCCACGGTGATGGTGGCGGAGGCCGGCAACGGCGTGCTCGCGTTGGCGGTGACCGATTCGGGGTTGAGCACACCGGGCGGGGACGAGGCCGTCGCGGTGGCCATGTTGTTCACCACGCCGGCGTTCAGGTCGGCCTGGGTCACCGTGTATGTGGCGGTGCACTCGGTGGACTCACCCGCCGGCAGGGGGCCCGACGGGCAGGTGACCGGACCTACCCTGGGGTCGGCCACCGCGACGTTGGACAGTTCGACGCCGTTGGACAGGGGGTTGGCGACGGTGAAGGTGTAACTGATCGTCTCGCCGGCGTCGATGCGGCCGTTGTGGTTCAGGTCGTTCGGTACCCCGTTCTTGACCAGGGTGATCACCGGCCGGAAGTCGATCTCCGATGTCCCTGGCGGTAGCACTCCGTCTGGGGTCACGTTCCCCGGGCCGTTGACGAAGTGGCCGGCGCCCGCGGTCACGTTCACCGTCACCGTGCAGAAGGGCTGATTGGTGTCCAGGTCCCCGACGACATGCACCGACGTGCTCCCCGGAGTCGCCGTTACCACGTGGTTGGGGCACGTCGACGTCGCTGCCGGGGCGACCACCCGCATCCCCGCGGGCAGGTCGTCGGTGAACGACCACCCCAACTTCGACGCCAGTTCCGCGCTGTTGGTGATCGTGTACGTCAGCTGCGCCGGCTGCCCGGCCACCTGTACCGCCGGGCTGAAGGTCTTGTCCAGTTGCGGGGTCGCGTCCAGGATCTCGATGTTATCGATCGCCGCGTCGTTGCCCAGGCCGCTGCCCTCGTTGTTCACCAGCCGCACGCCCAGTGTGGAACCGGTGAACGCGATGGACCCCTCTGGCGAGTAGGTGCCGACATGGACTGTCACGTCGCCCTCGCCTGGAGGTGGAAGGGGCACGTCGATGTCGCGGCCCCGAGGGTCGGTACAGGCTTCGATCTGCCCGGCCACCGGAATGACGGTGCTGTCAGCGAGCAGTGAGAACTGCAGCAGCGGATGGGCGAACTGGCAGGTCACCGCGGCCACATCGACGCTGAAGGTGACGTATCGCTTGCCGACGTGGGGCGGCACCGCGACAGCGTCCATTGTCTGCAGCTGGATGAGGCCCGGCCCAGGGTCGACCGCGGTGTTGTTCCCGAGGTCCGTGTAGGCGGACAGGGCGCGGTTGGTGGTGGGATCGGCCGCTCCCTGCAGCACACCCAGCGCGAACGCCAACGACCTCAGGTTCTCCATTCCCTGCGGGCCCGCCGAGCAGTTGGGTGGCAGTTCGGTCATGAAGAAGGCGACCACGTTGCCGTTACACGCCTCCAACCATGGCTCATCAGCCGTGTACCGCATCCCGGCGGTGCCCGTGTAGTCGGTCAGCAGCACCGGCGTGCCGACCGGGTTGCTCTCGAATCCCTCGGTGAACAGTTGGGCTGCGGGCCGCGGCGTGCCGGCTTGAGCCAAGGCGGCACCGGAAAGCGCCGGACCCAGCAGCAGGACCATGGCCTGCGCCGCGACCACGAACGCGGCCACCAGCAACCGCCCCACCTGCCGCCTGCCGACCCCTGCACGCACCACAGCCACGTCCCCTCGCACCGGTGTGTCCGCGGAAGCGGCCCACATCACCCTGAACGGATTAATTCCGTGTATAGGGCAGATAGGGCATGAACGGGCGATATGGGAGAATGTGTGACCCAGGTCACATGGCGGCTGCTAGCGGCGGGCGGTCGCGACCACCTCGTCGTACCGGTTGTCGAGGTCCACCCGGGTCAGCGCGCCCACGAGCCAGGCCAGCCGCTCCGATTCCTCGGTACCGGACAGCGCCGCCAGTTCCGCGACCGACCGGCCCAGGCCCAGCTTCTGCGCGACGATCAACGCGTGGCTGTCGGCGAACGGCCACACCTCCCGCCACAGCAGCTGGACGTCCCGGAAGAACCCGTCCACCACGCGGTCGTCGACGCCGGGCAGTTCCCGCAACAGTTCCCGCTCCCGCGTCGGGTCGTACCGGGCCAGCGCGCGCTGCCGGCGCAGGTCACCGTTGTAGCGCTGGATGACGGTACGGGCCAGCCCGCGCAGCACGTCGCCGGTACCGTCGGGTTGCTCCCACATCGTCATCCGAGTCGGGTTGTCGCAGCCCTGCTCCCGGAGCGTACGGGTGGCGGCGATCGCGCACCTGTGGTCCTCGGTACGGGCCAGCAGGACCGACAGGCACAGCAGCCGGAACAGGCTCGCGGGGCTGTTGGTGACCGGGAAGCCGTACCCCTCGGCGAAGCCCCGCGGATACATGCTCAGCAGCGCCCGTACCAGGCGGCGCTGCTCCTCGACGTCGGACATGCGCGGCCTGTACCCGGATCGCGATCGTTTGCCCGCGCCGGGGCCGGGTAGGGCCACATGGAAACGGTCAGAAGCGCTGAAAGCAGGAGGAGTGCCATGAGAACTCAGCGCGATCCCGGAGTCGAGCGGGAGCCCGCTCACGCCGCGGAGCATGAGATTGACCGTACGCAGGCGATGCGCGGCGACTACGCGCAGACCGGCCGGGACGGCAGGGATTACATGGACCGGGATTTCGCCGGCCGTGACCGTGACCGTGACTACGACACGGGGCGCCGAGGCGCGACCGTGACGCAGGAGCGGGAGCGGGAACGTCCCACCGCACCCACCGCAGCCGCTCCTACGGCCCAGCGGGCCGGCACGGGTACGGCCGCGGGCGCCGCGGCCGGTACCGGAGCGGCGTATGGCGGAGTCGGCCGAGCCGCAGGCATCGGCACGGAGGCGAGCCACGCACCGGCAGCACTGGTGTTGCTGGGCGGGCTCTGGTTCATCGTGTCGAGGCTCGTGTTCACGTTCCCGATGGGCGGTATCGGCCCGCGCGGGGTCTTGAACGGCATCGTCATCGGCGCAGCCATCGTGTTGATCGCGCTGGTGCGCCTGGTAACACCGGCATCCAGCCCGTGGCTAACGGCGGTGAGCCTGGTGCTCGGGGCCTGGATGATCGCGTCGCCGTGGGTGTTCGGTTATGCCCACTTCGGCGCGGGGTCACGCCTGGTCTGGAGCGACATCATCACCGGGGCCATCGTGGTGCTCGCAAGCCTGTTCAGCTGGGCGAGCGGCGCCACGCGTAGCGCGCGCAACGCGCGGTACGGGCCGGAGATGCGGGCCGCGGCCTGAGCCGGAAAACCGTACCGGGGGCGCGCCGTTGACCGGGGGCGCCCCCGGGCGGTGCCAGGTTGGACGCCTGGCAGCAACTTGTGCAAAGGGAGGCAGACATGGGGGACAAGGATCCACGCCAGTTGAAGGTCGGCGAACTCGTCGACAAGGCGCGGCAAGCGGGCATCAAGGGTGCCGAGCACATGAACAAGGACGAGATTCTGCGCGCGGTGAGCGGCCACTTCAAGGGCAAGCCGGGACAGGGCGGCCGGCACAGCGCACAGCCGAAGAACAAGTCGGCGAACCAGTCGTGAGGCGACGCGCCTAGTTCACCGTCCATAGTGGATCGCGCTGTCCGGCCGAGGCCGGGCAGCGCGACCGTCTCCGCGTTGAGTCACCGCGGCGCGGCCTCGCCGGCCGCCCACTGGTACGCGGTGCCCTGGTGGATCGCCGCGTACACCCGGTCCCGCAGCGCGTTCGCCTCCCGGTCGGTGAGGGTACGGTCCAGCGGGCGCAGCACCACCCGGACGAGCAGGTTCTTCTGGTCCGTACGCGCACCGAGCCGGGCGAGCGCCTGCGGTGGCAGTGCCGCGCACGGCGTCTCCGCGCGGATCTCCACGGACTCGACCGCGTCCGCCTCGGGCCCGAGCGCGTCGCGTACCCGGTCGCCGAGGTCCTCCGCGAGATCGTCGGCCGCGACCGCGACCGACAGGTCCCGCCGTACCGGTGGCATCGCGGACACCGGCCGGTACGTGTCCAGAGTGGACATCTGTGCCTGTATCCGGGGATCCGCCGAGCGCAGCAGCCGGATGTCGGGTACGGACTTGGCGAGCATCAGCATCCGGTCCAGCCCCATGCCGAGCGCGAGCCCGCTGTATCGCTCGTCCAGCCCGGCGGAGGCGAGCACCTCAGGGTGGGCCAGCCCGCACTCCGCGATCTCGACCCATTCGCCGTCACTCGCCACGTCGACCTGATGTCCGTCCACAGTGTACGGATGGATCCGCGGTTCCCAGCGCCAGCGGAGGCCGGGAAGTAGCGTGGCGACCAGCTCCGCGAGGTCCGATGTGGACATTCGTGGGCTGCGACGGGTCACCCGCCACAGGTCGAGTTGGTGCGGGGTACCGCTGTGCAGCCGGTCGATCGCGTCGCGCCGGTACACGACGCCGGGGCACACCAGCAGCACGTCCGCGGGCGGTTGCGGCTCGGCGGCCAGGGCGCGCAGTGCCGGCGGGACCATCGCGGTGGAGTGGCTGCGCAGCACGTGCCGCTCGTCGACGTACCGGGTGTAGCGCGCCTCCCGCGTCACGTCGGCCGGGTCGTACCGCAGGTTGTCGTAGTTGTCCTCGACCGGTACCACCCGGTCTCCGCCGCAGCGGCGCACCTGGCAACCCCAGCGCGCGGCGAGGGCCGACGCGGCCCGGTCGATGATGGTCTGGATGGCGTGGCCGCCCTCGGCCGGATCGGTGAGGTCGCGGACGGCGAGGTCGCGGGCGAGTTGTTCGGGCATGAGCATGACTGACTCCCTGAGTCGGGCCGGCGGTGGATGGCGGCATCCCCCTCGCCCGAACCGGGATGTGGGTCAGTCAGTCGGCAATGGCCTCAGCCGGCAGCGCGTCGACTCCCACGGCGCCCGGTCGGGGCCGAGGGGGTCGATAAATCGACGAGACGTCATTGCGCGCACCTGTCCAGCTTAACCGAGGACCGTCACGGTCCAGTCGCACTCCGAAGAGATGCGCAGGTACCGGGGGCCGGCCGGACCGTGCTGCGGCAGTGTGTCGGTACCGTCCTGGTCGGACTCGTTCACGATCATCGTGCCCGGGATCGTGGCCGAGTACTCGAAGATCTGTACGGATCGGCGGCTCTCCGGCAGGTCCTCGCCGCAGTCGTAGCTGTACCGCAGGTACCAGTCCTCGCCGGTGGTGAACGTCTGGGTCTGGCCCGCACCCTTGCCGTCGATCGAGACGAGAGTCTTGGGGTGCACCGGCGCCACGACCGGCCCGTCGGACAGGGGCGCCTGCGGTGACAGTGGGACCTGGGCCGCGGCCGGCGCGGTGCTGGCGGCGGCCGGCGAGTTGTTGTGCCGCATCACAAGGCCGGTCGCGACCGCGACACACAGCATCACGAAGACGGCGGCGATCGCCACGATGACGAGCCCGCGCCCGCGGTGCTGCGGTGGCTGCGGCGGGGTGCGCTTCGGCGGCGGTGGCGGCGCGAGGCCAGGACCGATACGGTTCGGTCCGTTCGACCTCAGTGGACGGTAGGAGCGGTACTCCATGCCCGGCACGGTACCTTTCGCGACCGGCCACCGCCGTTCGTCTGATCGTCGAGTCGCGCTGTCCGATCGGCTATCGATCCTGGTCAAGGTCCCTATAGAGGGTCGATTTCTGCCGGTTACGGTGTGTCGCCGCCGATATCGTAGCCGTTACGTAGCTTCCTAGTACTAAGCAAGCATTGGCCAGCGGGAATGGATGCGCGGGTAGATTCGCGGGTGTTGCGGGTTGAGATGAATTGACGGCGTCCGTAGTTTGGGGCGGTCTCGGCACTCCTGATTCGGGAGGAACAATGGCCTTACCCATGGCGCGTCGGATCGCCGCGCTCGGCCTGGCATCAGGCCTAGCGGTGACCGGGCTCAGCGCCGCCAGCGGTCCCGCGTCCGCGAAGGAACCGGTTCCCCAGGCGAGTACCCAGTTGAACCTGACGGACAAGACCGCCTACTACGACTCTCGGCAAGACCCGTCCGCGGCCAAGGTGCTGCAGACCCGGGCCGCCCGGCTCTCCGCCCAGCCGAAGGCCGGCGTCAGCACGTTGCGCAAAGAACTCGGCAATCAGGGCATCGTGTCGATCGACGCGCTGACCGCCACGGCACGTAGCGTGTCCCGCCTCAACGGCTTCCTCACCGGGCCCAGCGCCCGGCCGGCGAGCCAGATCGCGATGGACTACCTGCGCGCGCACCCGGACGTCTTCGGGCTCGACGCCACCGGCATGTCCCGGTTGAGCCTGCGCCGCGACTACGTCGACATCGCCGGTACCCACCACCTGAGCTACATCCAGGCGGTCGACGGCGTGCCGGTCTTCGGCAACGGCGTACAGGCCAACATCGCCAAGGACGGCCGCGTCATCAACGTGGTCGGTTCGCCCGTCGCCAACCTGCCCGCCGCCGCCGCGGCGCCGGGCATCTCGGCGGAGAAGGCGCGGGTCGCCGCCATCCAGAGCGTCGAGCAGACCGCGAAGCCGGCGACCGCCACCGCCAAGGGCGGCGCCCGCCAGACCACCGTGTTCAGCAACGGCGACCAGGCGGACCTGGCCTACTTCATGACCCCGGGCGGGTTGCGCCTGGCGTGGCAGACGCTCACCTCGCCGACCTCCCGCGACATGTACACGAGCATCGTGGACGCGGCCTCCGGCAAGGTCCTGTACCGGCGCAGCCTCGTACAGTCCGACAGCGGCCTGGCGTGGGACTACTACCCGGGCGCGGCCAAGGGTGGCACCCAGCTCTCGCGCAACCTCACCGCGCCCGGCTGGCTGCCGAACAACTCGCCGCGCCTGGCGGGCAACGTCGCGCACGTGTACACCGACGTCAACGACGACAACACCGCAGAGCCGTCGGAGGAGGTGACGCCGAGCGGTACCCGCTCCTTCGCGTACCCGTTCACGAGCTTCAACGCGACCGACGGCGGCGCCTGCTCGGCCCAGTTCGTGTGCTCGTGGGACCCGAAGACGCCGCTGTCCTGGCAGACCAACCGCTCGCAGAACGCGGTACAGGTCTTCTACTACATCGGCAAGTACCACGACCACCTGCGCGACGCGCCGATCGGGTTCACCCGTACCGCCGGGAACTTCGAGGCGGTCGACGGTGACGCGGTACAGGCCGAGGCGCTGGACGGTGCCAACACGGCCAACGGCCTGCCCGACTCCAACCACGCCGACAACGCGAACATGGCGACGCCGGCCGACGGTACCCCGCCGCGGATGCAGATGTACCTGTTCCCCGATCCGGCGGCCGGCGCGAGCGACCCGTTCATTCCGACCAACGGTGGCGACGAGGCGGACGTGGTGTACCACGAGTACACGCACGGCCTGTCCAACCGGCTCGTGGTGGACGCCCTGGGCAACTCCACGCTCGGCAACATCCAGGCGGGCTCGATGGGTGAGGCGTGGAGCGACTGGTACGCGATGGACTTCCTGGTCGACCTGGGCTTCCAGAAGGACACCGCGGCACCGGGTGAGGTACGCATCGGCAACTACGTGGGTGCCGGCAACGACCTCATCCGTACCCAGCCGCTGGACTGCCCGGTCGGCACCACCTCGCCGGCCTGCCCGGGTACGGCCGGCGCCGGCCCCGGCGGGTACACGTACGGCGACTTCGGCAAGGTCCGGGGCGCTCCCGAGGTACACGCGGATGGCGAGATCTGGAGCGAGACCCTGTGGGACCTGCGCAAGGCCCTCGGGTCGAAGCTGTCCGAGTCGCTGGTGACCCGGGCGATGGAGCTGTCTCCGGCCAACCCGTCCTACCTCGACATGCGCAACTCGATCCTCGTCGCCGACCAGGTCGTCAACAGCGGCAAGGCGAACGCGGCGATCTGGAAGGTGTTCGCGGCGCGGGGCATGGGCTGGTTCGCCGGTGCCGTCGACGGTGACGACACCGCTCCGATCGAGGACTTCTCGCTGCCCGCTCCGGCCGGCACCCCGACGGGTTCGCTGACCGGTACCATCACCGACACCGACGCCGGCACCCCGGTCGCCGGCGCCGTTGTCGGCTTCGGTGGCCACGCCTCCGGCTTCCCCGGCGACTACGCCGCGGTGACCGACTCGGCCGGCCACTACACCATCACCGGTATCGTGCCCGGCACCTACCCCGCGGTCTTCGCGCGCGGCGACGGGTACGACCGCCAGACCGCAACGATGTCCATCAGCTCCAGGGCCAGTACCCGCAACTGGAGCCTGCGTCGCGACTGGGCGGCACTCGCCGGCGGCGGCTCGGTCGTGGCCTTCAACGGCCCCGACTACACCGCCTTCGGCTGCGGTCCGAGCGGCGCCATCAACCAGTCGCTTGGCAACGGCTGGGGCAGCAACGCCGACTACGTGGGCAACACCGCGACGCCGAAGTTCGTCACGGTGAAGCTGCCGCACGCGGTCAACGTCAGCGAGATCGCCATCGATCCCGGCAACACCTGTGGCGACGCCGGCAGCGCCTCCACCGGCGCCTACCGGCTGGAGACGTCGACCGACGGCAACACGTTCACGGTGGCGGCGCAGGGCACCTTCGGCGCGGCGGACCGGCACCGGCTCAACAGCGTCCCGCTCAATGCCGGGACGACCGCCGGTGTGCAGTACTTCCGCTTCACCATGCTCGGCACCCAACTGCCGGGTAACGCGTCGGATCTGTGCCCCGGGAACTTCTCCGGCTGCCTGTTCATGGACATGTCTGAGATCGAGGTCTACGGAGCACCCGCGGGATGAGAACCATCGGGGGGCGGCCTTCGGGCCGCCCCCTGCTCGTGGCCCAGCTGCTGCTGGTCGTCCTGGCATCCGCTTTTGGGTGTACCGGCGGCAGCGGCGCACCGCCGGCCACGTCCGGTACCTCGATCGGACCCTCCACAATGGCGTCATCATCGTCCACTGTGGATGAATCTGCGCCCGCCGCACCCAGCCCGGCGCGTACCGCCGCACCCACCGCCGCGCCCGCCGGGGTGCTGGTGGTGTTCGACCGGCGCGGCGGCCTCGCCGGCTTCGCGGACCAGCTCTCCGTGCGGAGCGATGGCGCCTTCACGCTTACCCGGCAGCGGCCCCGCGCGGTGACCCGCTCCGGTCGGTTGACCGCTACCGAGCTCGCCAACCAGCGCGAGGTGCTGGCGCGCTCAGGCTTCGCGACGCTGCCCAAGGCGGAGATGGGCGACACCGTCGACGCCTACGTCTACTCCGT
>JBPYFB010000209.1:0-3633 GCA_051986465.1 Rugosimonospora sp. | reverse complement strand
TGACCAATGTGATGGCCGCCGAGTATCCGGACGTGTTCAAGGCGGGCGCCGCGTTCATGGGCGTACCGGCCACCTGCTTCGCCACCGGCAGCAGCACCAACACGTGGAACAGTCAATGCGCCAACGGTCAGGTCAGCAAGACCGCGCAGCAGTGGGGTGACGCGGCCCGGGCGATGGATCCGGGGTACGGCGGCACCTATCCGCGCATGCAACTGTGGCACGGCACCGCGGACACCACGCTCAACTACAACAACTTCGGCGAGGAAATCAAGCAGTGGACCAATTTGCGCGGGGTCAGCCAGACTCCCGTGCTCACCGACGCACCGCAGTCGGGGTGGACCCGGACCCGGTACGGCAGCAATACGACACAGGCACCCGTGGAAGGCATCAGCGTCTCGGGGGCCGGGCACGCACTGCCGATGAACGGCATGGTGGCCTTCGCGATCGCGTTCCTCGGCCTCAACAGCACCACGAACACCGGCGGCTCGCCGTCCCCGTCGCCGGCTCAGAGCCGTCCGCAGTCGTCGGCGCCAGCGTCTGCCCCACCGGCCTCCTCCGCACCGGCGTCCTCCCCGCCGGCCACCGGCGGATGCACGGCGACCTACAGCATCGTCAGCCAGTGGCAGGGCGGCTTCCAGGCGAACGTCACCGTGCAGAACGGCTCGACCGCGCGTAGCTCCTGGCAAGTGAGCTGGACCTTCGGCAACGGGCAGACCATCACGCAGTTGTGGAGCGGGACGTACACTCAGACCGGATCCAGCGTGACGGTACACAACGCCAGCTACAACGGTTCGCTCGGCGCCAGCGGCAGCACGACGTTCGGCTTCACCGCCAACTGGAACGGCAGCAACGGGGTACCGAGCCTGAGCTGCCAGTAGAACTCAATCGCGCCGAGGGCCGGGCCGCCCGTACCAGGGCCCGGCCCTCGCACTGTCTACTGAGGACGCGCCGTCCATAGTGGATAGAGAGGACTGGCATGTCGCAGGAGCAGGAACAGGCGCTGGCGGGCAACGTCGGCGGGGCGGTCCGGATCGGCGCAACGGTGCACCGACCCACCGGCCCGTGGACCCCCGCCGTACACGCACTCCTGCGCCACCTCGCCGGCCGGGTCCCGCACATCCCACAGGTACTGGGCTTCGACGGCCAGGGGCGGGAGGTGCTGTCGTACCTGCCGGGCGACGTCATCGACATCGACCGGGAGTCGCTCACCGCTTCGCAGATCCGGTCGTTGGTGGCGTGGACCCGCGACTTCCACCGTGCCGTGGCCGGCTTCAGCCACCCCGGGCCGTGGCGCTACTTCCCCATCGACCGCCCGACTCTGATCGGGCACAACGACATCGCCCCGTACAACGCCTGCTTCGCCGGTGACCGGTTGGTGGGCGTCTTCGACTGGGACATGTCCGGCCCGGCCACGCCCCTGTCCGAACTGGCGTTCATCGCGTGGAACTGCGTACCGCTGTGGCGCGCGAGCACACCGGGGTACGCGGCCGAGCGGCTGACCGTCATCGCCGACGCATACGGTGGCTTCGACGCGAGCCGGATCCTGCGCGCCGTACCCGAACGGATCCGGCGCATGGTCGACGGCATCCCGGTAGCCGCGGCCGCCGGCGACCCGGGCATGACCAACCTCATCGCCGCCGGCGAGCCGGCGCGCACCCAGCGGTCGCTCGACGAGCTCGTCCGGCGCATCCCCGCCATCGACCGCCTCCTGCGGCTCGACCGCTAGCTGTAGCGATCTGCCCGGTCGGCTGCCCGGTCAGCCCGGTCGGCTACGGTCGGCCAGCGGGCGGTGAGGGCGTACAGCACCACGATGTCCAAGGTGATCATCAGAATCGACCACACCGGGTACGCGGCCAGCCAGCCGACCTGGGCCACCGCGTGCAGGGCCACTATCACGACGGCCGTTATCCGGGCCCAGTTCGCCCCGGAGTACAGGCCGAGGCTGATCGCCACCAGGACGATCCCGAAGATGAGCAGGGTCCAGCCCCAGCCGGTCAGGTCGACCGCGATGAGCCGGTTCTGGGCGATGACCAGCCGCCGGTCATCGACGAGCGCCACCAATCCTTCGAGGATGTTGAGCACTCCGATGACCAGAAGCATGGTGGCGGCAAACGCGATCCAGCCGAACCAAGGGGCGGGTGTCGTTCGTGCGCTGACCATTGGTGTCCTCTCCTTGCTGCTCCTGCCGCAGGACAAGCTCACCGTTCTGCGCTGGTGGGCGATCCGCCGTCACCTCGGCTGGGTGAATCGCGGCGATTGGCGCGGCAAGAGCAGGCGCGGCAAGAGCAGGCGCCGTCAGGAGCAGGCGCGGTCAGGAGCAGGCGCGGTCAGGAGCAGTGCACTCCGGCGCAGCCGGCCGGGTTGCCGCGCGAGGTGTTGCCGCCACCGTCGATGACGCTGCCGGCGGGTAGCGCCTCGATGCCGAACTCCGCGTTGTCGCGCGTGTTGTTGTCGCTGACGACCACGTTGCTGCCCACCGGCAGGTTGGTGTGCAGGCCGTCGTTGATGGTGCGGCCGGCGCTGTCGGTCTGGGTGGAGTTGAAGCCATTGCCGATGAACCGGTTCCCGCGAATGGTGTACCGGCCGGCCGGAGCCGTCGCCGACTGGAGGAACACACCGGCCCGCTCGTCGCGGCGGAACGTGTTGCCCGCGATGGTGAGGTGCCGGATCTGGCTGAGATCGGTGTCGACCACCACCCCGATCGGGTTGCCCGTGAACCTGTTCCCGATGATGGTGAGGTAGCGGGTCACGCCGTCCGGGTTGGCAAAGACCGCCGAGGTACCCGTGAAGCTGTTGCCCCGCACCACGGTCCCGCCAGACCCCTGCTGCACCACGCTGTCCACGAAGCTGTTGTCGACGATCGCCGCGGTGGACGCGGCGTTGACGACCACGGCCGTGCTGCGCAGCTTGTTGTCCTTGAGCGACGCGTCGCGCACCCCGGTCAGGAAGACGTTGCTGTTGGTCAGGGAGCTGTCCCGGATCAGCGGGCCCGTCCCGCCGGTCAGGCTCAGCGAGGCACCGCTCACCCGTACCCTCGTCACGGAGAGGTGGTCGCTGCCGGCTGCCTCGATCGCGTCGCGGAACCCGGTGATGGTGCCGTTCTTGACCGTGACGCGTACGGAGTCCGGGGCGCTGATGCCGACGCCGGTGTTGCCCGGCCCGGTGATGGTGTGCCCGTTCAGGTTCACCGTGACGTGATTCGCGGCGACCGTCAGGCCGTCACCGGTACACATCAGGTCCGCATGCAGCACCACGCTCTTCGTCACGCGGTCGCCGCACCGGACGGCGGGCGGCGCCGCCGATGCCGGGCTGGCACCGAAGGCGGCCACGACAAGCGCCACGGGCCCGGCGCCGGCCAGGAACCTCGTCACGGTGCGGGCAAGCGACAACTGGCAGTTCATCGCGGGTAAGCGTATAGCGCATCGCACATGTGAAAGTGCGGAATGCGGAAAACGCCGGGTACGACGACGGGACCGCCCTCGTGGCGAAGGCGGCCCCGCCGTCATTCACCGTATGGTCAGCCCAGCGCCTTCCAGGGACCGTTGCGCTTGCCGGGTACCTGGTTGCGGTTCCACCATTGGGCGACGTACTTCGTGCCCTGATAGACCACGACGTCGCCCTCGTTGAAGACGC
>JBPYFB010000208.1:0-4402 GCA_051986465.1 Rugosimonospora sp. | reverse complement strand
ACTCCCCGATGCTCCACAACGAGATGCCGCCGCCATCCCTGTCGGGATGTGCCGTACCGACTAGCAATGAGACGGCGCCGGACGCACAAGCCACAGCGACCACGTCCAGGTCGCTGGCTAACTCGACCAGGCGGCAGCCGGCCAGACGCAGCCTTGCCTGCGGCCGCCCGTGTTGCTGGTCGGTCCACCACCGGTCCGGCATCTGGCGAATCCGCCCGGGCCAGGCAACAACCTTCGGCGTCACCGCGGCGACGTCGAGGTCGTCGAGGTCGTCGAGCAGTCGGCAGACTTCCTGCCACGCCTCAGCCGTCGGGCGGCCATCGAGCAGCGTCTCCAGCCGCTGCCGGGTGGTCAGCCGCAGGTCCGCCTCGGTGGCCATGGGCACGGTGCGCACAGTGCTAGCCGTCGCTGACGCGTCGACCGGCCAGGCGCACACTGCGTCGGGGGTTGCTGTGAGTACGAACCGACCGTCGGAGGTCAACGCGGCGGTGTCGGGCAGGCTCAACGCCACGTGCCGCAGCCGCCCAGCCCACACATCCACGACGGCGGGGCGGTCATAGCCAGTGAACAGCACGCGCGGTCCGCTATCGGGCCAGACAGCCTCGGCGTCGCCGAACATCAAGGGCAGGTCGTTGCGGTGCCGCCACGCGGCGAGCAATCCCGGCGGGCCCCGCCACACCTCCTGCGCGGCGCCCAGACCCGCCGCGGACATCTCGACCAGCCACACCCGCGGCGCATCCCCGACATTCCCGGCCACCAGCAACGCGGTGCCATCCGGTGCGAAGGCAAGGTCAAGGACATCCGGCGGCTCGGTCGGGTGACCGCAGGCCAGGGGCAGCACGCTACTGATCTGACCGGATCCGAGATCGACCAGCTCGATCCGCCACTCCCGCCAGCTCGAATCGGGCACGTACAGGGCCCGCGCCAGCCAACGACCATCGTGGCTGAGCGCCACAGCGCGGATCGGCACGCGAAGGTAACGCTCCAAGAGACCCTCGGGGTCGGCACGGAGCACAATGTTGCCCGTCTGTGTTTCGGCCACCACGGGCGTGCCGCACCACCGCGGACATGCCGCTACATGCCGCCCGTTGACAGTGAGCAATACTCCTCCGTCCAGCGGCCATGCATTCCACCTGCGGGTTTCGACCTCATACCGCCAGGCCGGTACGCGCAGGCCGGGTAACCAGGCGGTCAGGGTCGCGAATCGGCCAGGCGACGAGGCGGTCACCGGCTCGAACGGGCCGCCAGCCGGGCCCGTGGCTGACAGCAACCTGCCATCCCGCCCATCGAAACGCAGGCTCCCACCGGCTGGCCCCATTCGGTGGGATACACCGTGGACCGTCCGCTGCCCCGAATCCACCAGCACCAACTCACCACCTGACGGGTGCCATCGACAGGCGGTAAGTACTGCCAGCCGCCGCAAGTCGGCGGTAGCCGCAACCGCAACGACCAACTCCGGATGTTTCGGCTGACCCGGCAACGTCGCTGCGAACGCCAACTCCGTAACGCCGCACAGCCGTTGACGCTCGTTCAGCTCCCCGTCGTCCACCATCACCAGCCAATCAATCCGGTCCACACGGTGCAGCGACCGAGTCTCCCAGTCGCTGCACCGGACGATACCCCGGCCAGCCGGATTGACCGGCGAAGAACGACGCAGAAGGCCACGTCGACCCGTTCTGGACTCGGCGAACGCAGCCTCCCACCCGTCCGACCCGGGGCGGCTGAAGCTGTACGTGAGCGCGCAGGCAGGAAAGGTACGCCCGACGAAGTCCACATCGGACATGGATGGCTGCCATTCGCCCTAAAATGCGGGTCACCTTGCGGACGACAGAGCGGTGCTTGGCAGATACTACATTCGGAGATCTTGGGGTAGTGGGTCTCCTCGGCGTCGGTAGTGGCTGATCAGGGCTCGGGTTTGGTGGGCGCGTCGCCATAGATCTCGTGTAATGGCGGCGGTGTGGTCGAGGGCGTTGCGGGCGAGGATGGTGGTGGCGAGCAGGCCGCGGATCGCGGCGAGGCTGTAGCGGATGAGGACCTTCGGGATCAACGTATCGGTGGGGTCGACCGGTGGTCTTTTCCCAGTCCAGCCCTGGTGACGGCGAGGAACGCGTGGGCGAGCATGCAGATGCTCACGTGCCGGTGCCAGGGGGTCCAGTTGCGGACCTGGTACTGGTCCAGGCCGAGCAGGTCCTTGCCGGTCTTGTTGTCGTCTTCGATGTTCCAGCGCAGCCCGGCCGCGGCGATCATCGCCGGGATGCGGGTACCGATACGGGCGTGGACCAGGAAGTACTCAACTTCGTAGATACCGTCGGGATGTTTCTTGGTGACTTTCAGGGTCCGCGCCCGGCGGATCAACAGGGTGTGCTCGTATCCTTCGGCCGGCGGCTGGCCTTTGACTGTGACGTTGTGCGCGGCCCAGTCGTAGAACCGTTTGCCTTTGCTGCCATCACCAGCCGAACGCCGCTCCCACGCGGTGTGCGGCGTGTCGGCCAGCACCAGGTCGGGGCGAAGTGGCTTGCCGTACACGTCGAGCAGGGGCAGGTCCACCGGGACGGCCAGCACATACGGCACCAGGTTGTCGTGACAGAACTGGCGCAGTACCGGGTCACGTCCGTAGCCGGAATCGGCGACGAACCAGGAGAACACCAGTGCCGTATCAGCCAGGGCCCGCTGAAGCATCGCTACCCCCAGGTGCGGCTTGGTCACGAACTCCACCTCGGCCGGTACCCCGGCGGCCCGGCACCGCTGCGGATCGGCGGTCCACACCTGCGGCAGGTACAACGCCCGGTCGATGAACGCGTGCCCATGTCTGGAGGCGTAGCTGAGCATCACCATCACCTGGCAGTTCTCCGTCTGACCGGTCAACCCGCAGTGCTGTGGGGCCACCCCGACACTCTTGACCCCTTTCTTGACCACCTGAGTGTCGTCGAGCACCAGCGCGCCACCGGGATCGGCCAGACCCCGCAACACATAGCCGCGCACCGCGTCACGCAGCACATCCGCGTCCCACCGGGCCCCACCCAACAGATGCTCCAACGGCTGCGGGGTCGCCAACCCCAGATACTCGGCCAACCCCCACGAGTACTTCTTGACCACATCGGCCAGCAACCCGCGCACCATCAGCCCAAACGTCACCCTCGGCTCCGGCCGGTTAAACAACCACCCCAACCCGTCGGCCAGCACCCGAAGATCCTCGTCCCAGCCGGCGATGTCCTCGACCGTCATGATCTCGACCACGCCAAACTAAAAGGCTGATCAACCCCACCGGTTCAAGATCTCGGAATGTAGCACCGGGTCGCCAAGGCGCCCTGATGTTAGGGATCTTGTTAGGCAATGGTGCGGGATGGCCCGCCTGGAGCCGGGATCCACGGGGATACCGCTGAGACGAAACCCCAGGCCAGTTGGGGTTGCCGGGACCGGGCGGGACCATGCGGGATGATCCACGAGATGCTTCCAAACTGACGGTGAGGGTTCGATTCCCTTCGGCCGCTCTCAATGCTCCAGCCCTGCTCAGGGCCTCTTTCCGCTTCTTGTCGCCCGCGCCTTGTTGATCTCTGTTCGTGGCTTGGGCCATTCGCGGGCCATTAGCCGACTCGGGCCATCGTGCCGTCGTCCGGGTTGTCGCCCTTCTTCGGTCGCCTGGACTTGGCCGGCTTCGCGGTGGCTGTCTTCTTGCCCTGCTGCTTGGCGATCCGCTTGTCCATGCCCTCGGCAATCTCGCGGTCCCGCTCGCTGGTCGCGTGCTGATAGATCAGCGCCGCCCGCATGCTGGAGTGCCCCATCCGGTGCATCAGTTCCCGGGTACTGGCGCCGGAGGCCGCCGCGAGGTTGTTGCCCGTGTGCCTCAGGTCGTGGAAGTGGAATCCGGTCGGGGCGCCGGCCTTCTTCACCGCGGCCGCCCACTTGACCGAGCGGCGAAAGTTCCCGGTGCGCAGCACGCCGCCCAGGTCGCCGGTAAAGACCAAAGCGTCCTGGTCGGCGTCGACGAACTCCAGCATGTGGGGCCGCAGGGCGGCGATCGCGGCGGCCGGCAGCGCGACAACTCTCCGGCCCGCCTCCGACTTGGGTGGCCCGAACTCCATCCGGTTGCGCAGGGCGGCGAGCTTGCGGGGTACCCGTACGACGCCGTCGACCAGGTCCACGTCGCTGCGGCGCAGCGCGGCCAGCTCGCCCCAGCGCAGGCCGCTGAACGCCGCCACGATGACGAGTGCGCGGAACCGGGCCGGCATCTCGTTGGCCAGTCGGTAGACCTGCTCGACGGTGGCGACCGGCCGCTCCGGCGTGTGGTACTGGTCGTACCCTTGATGCGGCACGGGTTCTCCCGGATGATCGCGTCTTCCTTCGTCGCGGTGTTGAGGATCGCGCGCAGCAGGCAGTACGCCTTGACCGCCTGCGGCTCCTT
>JBPYFB010000207.1:0-2403 GCA_051986465.1 Rugosimonospora sp. | reverse complement strand
GATGCCCGGGGCAGTAGAGCTCATTGCTGCGGTAGAGCTCGTCCATCAACGCGTCCACATCGTCGATCACCCGGTCGTCCGGACCGGCCAGCAACCCGGGCGACAGCCGGTTGAGCACCGCACAGATCTCGACGGCTCCCCCGGTGTACGCCTGCTCCGCAACCGTGGCGGCGACGAATTCGGCCTTCACCAGCCCACTCAACCCCGTTCCGGCACCGGGAGTCAACGCCGAACCGTTCTGTGGTCGGTGGGCCGACCGCACGAGTTGCGGCGAGGCCGGAGGCAACACATTGCGCGGGCCGTAGCAGAATCGCATCCATGACAGGCATTCAGCCGCAGCTGTGGGTCGAGACGGCGGGCCAGGCGGTCGCCTTCTACCGCAACGCCTTCGGTGCGTCCGTGCTCCATCAGGTGGGCGAGGGCGACGACATCGTCGCCCAGTTGGCCGTCGATACCGCGGTGTTCTGGGTCTCCGCGGCCGGCCCGGACCTGGGCCGGTTCAGCCCCTGGGACGTCGGCGGCGACACCGGCAGGATCCTGCTCGTCGTCGACGATCCCGAGACGACGCAGCGCCGGACGGTCGACGCGGGCGCCGTCGAGATGTCGCCCGTGGCCGAGGAGCACGGCTGGCTTGTCGGCCGGGTGGTCGACCCGTTCGGCCATGAGTGGGAGATCGGCAGGCCGGTCGGCGACTGGCCGCCCTCCTGAGAAGCCCCGATCCGCCAGAAGCTCCGACCCGCCGGCGTCCGTAGTACGGCTGGCGCTATATCGTCCGCCGTAGTACGGTGGGCGATATAGCGGAGAACGGAGTGATGGATGGCCGACGATCTTGGCCGCTGGACGGAGCCGGCCCTGCTGGTCCTGACCAGCCTCGCCGACGGGGAGAAGCACGGCTACGCGATCACTGCCGACATCGTCGAGCAGGTCGGGGTGACGCTCGGTCCGGGCACGCTCTACGCCACGCTGACCCGACTCGAGGAACACGGCCTGATCGAAGGGCTGCCCGCCGAGGGGCGCCGCCGGCCGTACCGGTTGACCGCCGCCGGCGCGGCCGAACTGTCCGCTCAGGCGACGCGCATGCAGAAACTCGCCGCGCTGAGCCTGGGTCGCCTTCAGTTGGGGCGCGCGTGAGCGGCGACCCCCGGCTGGTCCGGGCGCTGGTGGCCTGCTACCCGGCCGGGTGGCGGCGCCGGTACGGCGACGAGTACGCCCAACTGCTGTGCGACCTGCGCATCCACCGCCGGCCCGCACTCATTGTCGATTCGTTGTACGGCGCCGCGCGCGCCTATGGAGGTGTACTGATGAACCGCGATGCGCCGATGACCACGGTGGTGTGGGCCGCCGGACTGTTCACCGTGGCCGGGATCGGCTTCGCGAAGCTCGCGGAGGACTTCACCGGCACCGCGCGCGGCCTGTACGTCGTGCTAGTCGCCGCGGCAGCGGTGGCGATGCTGGCGCTCATGGCCGCCGCGGCACCCAGCGCGGTCGCCCTGCTGCGCGGCCGGGACACCGGTGCGTGGAAGTACCTCGCCGTCCCCGTCGCGGGCGCCGCGATCTGGTACGGCGTCCTGCGTCTGGCGATCGGCCTCTCGGGCAACCACGCGGTGCATTCGGCGCCGATCGTGACCGGGTTCGTACTGATCGCGGTGACCGGAATCGCCGTGGTGGCCGCCACCGCGTGGGCCGCCTCAACGGTGCTGCGGCGCGTACCGGCCGAGCAGCCGCGCACGCTGCGCCCGGCGGCGCTGCTCACCGTGGCCGGGGGCATGGGTGTCGCCACCCTCGCCGCCGTGGCCTGGGGGCTGCAGGTCCGCAGCGGCGACCCGGCCGGGTTCGATTCCGACCACGGGATCCTGGCCACACCGTTCGCCCTGTCCTGGGTCGCGGTGGTTGTCGCGCTGGCCGCCGCGACGGTACTGGCCGGGATCGCCGGTCGGCGCCAACTGGCGGCCGCCGCCTAACAAACGCGTTTCCTTCCCCGACCTTCCGGCGCTACGCCGAGAAAGGGCGATGCCGCATGTCCGCATCTCCTGCCACGATCCAGGCCGACGACCTGACGAAGCGCTACGGCCGCCAGCAGGCTGTCGACCACCTCACGTTCGCGGTGGAAACCGGCCAGGTCTGCGCGCTGCTGGGCCCCAACGGCGCCGGCAAGACCTCAACGATGCGCATGCTCGTCGGCCTGGCCACTCCGGATGCCGGTACCGTCCGCATCGCCCAGACCCCGGTCAGCCTGGGCGCGCCGGTCCTGCGGCGGGTGGGCGTCCTGATCGACGGGCCCGCGTTCGTGCCGCACCTGTCCGGTACCGGGAACCTGAAGCTGCTGTGGTCCGCGGCCGGCCGGTCCTGGCCCCCGCCGGGCCTCACCGAGGCCCTCGAGCTGGCCGGTCTCGGCAAGGCCGT
>JBPYFB010000206.1:0-22939 GCA_051986465.1 Rugosimonospora sp. | reverse complement strand
AGCGCATCCGGGAGATCGCACCGCAGGCCCGGGTGATGAGCCTGGGTGGCGCGACCGAGGCGTCGATATGGTCCATCTACTATCCGGTCGACCGGCCGGATCCGCGGTGGGCCAGCATCCCGTACGGCCGGCCGCTGGCGAACCAGTCCTGGCACATCCTCGACGCGACCGGCCGCGACGCTCCGATGTGGACCGCGGGCGACCTCTACATCGGCGGCGCCGGTGTCGCGCTCGGATACCTCGGCGACCCGCACCGCACCGAGGCCGCGTTCGTCAGCCATCCGGCGACGGGGGAGCGGCTGTACCGGACCGGCGACCGCGGCCGGTACCTGCCCGACGGCGACATCGAGTTCCTGGGCCGGGCGGATTTCCAGGTCAAAATCAACGGGTTCCGGGTCGAGCCGGGCGAGGTTGAGCAGGCGCTGTCGGAGCACCCGTCGGTCGGCCAGGCGGTGGTCGTCGCGCGCGGTACGGCCGCCGGCCGGCAACTCGCGGCTTTCGTGGTCGCCGCACCCGGCCGTACCCCGCCGGCACCGCGGGACCTGCGCGCCGTCCTGGCCCAGCGGCTACCCGGGTACCTGGTACCGAGTCACCTCACCGTCGTCGACCAGTTGCCGCTGACCGCCAACGGGAAGGTGGACCGCGCGCGGCTGGAGACGGTACGCGCACCCGAGGGGCCGGCCGACCACGAGTACGTGGCGCCGCGTACGCCGACCGAGAAGGTTCTGGTAGCGGCCTGGGAGGAGATTCTCGCGACGGACCCGATCGGCGTACACGACGACTTCTTCGCCCTCGGTGGGCAGTCGTTCGCCGCGCTGCGGCTGGCGGGACTGCTGCGCGACCGGCTCGGCCGGCCGGTACCCGTCGGCGCGCTGCTCGAGGCGCGGAGCGTGGCGCGACTGGCGCAGCGGCTGGACGCCGAGGCCGCGCGATGGTCGCCGGTACTGCGGCTGTGCGACGGGCCGGCGGCGGATACCTGGTTTCTGGTGCACCCGGCCGGTGGCGACGTGTTGTGCTACCGCGAACTCGCGGAGCTGGTCGGCTGGGCCTGCCACGCGTTCCAGGCGCCCGGGCCGGAAGCCGGCCGGGAACCGCTGCAGGACGTCACGGAGCTGGCTCGCGAGTACCTGCCGGCGCTGCGTTCGGTACGCCCGCACGGCCCGTACCGGCTGGGCGGCTGGTCGTCCGGGGCGTGCGTCGCGCTCGAACTCGCATACCAGCTCGAACTCTCGGGCGAGGTGGTCGATCGGGTGATGGTGCTGGATGCCCCGGCCCCGGTCGCACCGTCCGAAGTGGACGACGATACCGCGCTGTCGTGGTTCGTGGAGAATCTCGACGCCGGCCTCGACGCCGGCCCGCTGGGCCGGCGGTTGCGGCACGACCTCGCGGCCGTCCCCACGGCCGCCGGCCTCGATCTGGTCCTGGCGGCAATCCGCGAGCAGGGCGGGCCGCTGTCCGAAGTGGACAGCGCGCGGCTGCGGAACATGTTTGCCGTGTTCCGCGGCGTGGTCCGGGCGGCCAACCGCTACCAGGCGCCGGCCGTCGCGGCCGACATCACCGTGCTGCGGGCGGGCGAGGGATGCGTCACCGAATTCGCGGACCATCCCGAGACGGCCGCGCCGGACTGGGGCTGGTCGCGGTTGACGACCGGGCGGGTGGCGGTGGTCACCGTGCCGGGCACGCATCACAGCATGCTCCGGCCGCCGCACGTGAGCGCGGTCGCGGCCGCGATCCGCGACCGGACCCGCACCGCGGTCAACGGTGGGAGGGAGCAAGTGGCATGGCCCACGATCTGCTGAGCGAGTTGCACCGGCGGGGCATCCGGCTGCGGCTGACCGATGGCCGCCTCGACGTGCTGGCGCCGGCGGGGACCCTCACCAAGGAGTTGCGCGCCGAGCTGCGCGCCAACCGGGACCGGTTGATCGCCATGCTCAGCCGGGACACCGAGGACACCCACCTGGCCGGGATCGTGCCCGACCCGGCCCGCCGGCACGAGCCGTTCCCGCTGACCGACATCCAGCACGCGTACTGGGTGGGGCGCACGCCCGCGGTCGAGCTGGGCGGTGTCGCCACCCATTTCTACGTCGAGCTGGAGCGCGACGGCATCGACATGCCGCGGCTGTCGGCGAGCCTGCGCCAGGTCATCGACCGCCACGACATGCTGCGCGCGGTCATCGCGCCGGACGGTACCCAACGCGTCCTGCCGCACGCACCGGCGTACGAGATCGCCACGGCCGACCTGGCCGGGCTGCCACCGGCGGAACAGGAGGCGCGGATCGCGCGGATCCGCGCCGAGATGGGGCACCAGTTGCTTCCCGCCGACCGGTGGCCGCTGTTCGACATCCGGGCGACCCTGCTCGACGACGACCGGATGCGGCTGCACGTCAGCCTCGACCTGCTCATCGCGGACGCGTTCAGCATGTACCTGCTCTTCCAGGACTGGCGCAAGTTCTGCGAGAACCCGGACTGGGCGGTCCAGCCCCCGGCGGTGTCCTTCCGCGACTACGTCGTGCGGGCCGAGGCGCTGCGCGAGACCGGCGCGTACCGGCAGGCGGAGGCGTACTGGCTGGACCGGCTGGACTCGCTGCCACCGGCGCCGGCCCTGCCGCTGGCGGTGCAGCCCGCGCAGGTGCACCGCCCGGAGTTCACCCGGCGACGCGGGCACCTGTCCGGGGCCCGGTGGGAGGCGATGAAGCGGCAGGCGCGGCAGCGCGGCCTCACCCCGTCCGGCGTGCTCGCGACCGCCTTCGCCGAGGTGCTGCGGCTGTGGACCGGCCAACCCCGGTTCACCCTGAACCTGTCGCTGTTCAACCGGCCACCGCTGCACCCGCAGATCGGCGAGGTCATCGGCGACTTCACCTCCGTCACACTGCTCGAAGTGGACACCGCCGCCGGGGAGTCCTTCGCGGCCCGGGCCGAGCGGGTACAGGAACAGCTCATGCGCGACCTGGCGCACATGTCGTACAGCGGTGTACGGGTCCAGCGCGAGCGGGCCAGGCGGGCGGGTGGTGGACCGAGCGCCATGATGCCGGTGGTGTTCACCAGCGCCCTCGCGCTCAGCCCCACCGAGGACGCCACCGAGGGGCGCAGCTTCTTCGGCGGTACCGGGTACTTCGGGACGTTCACCTACGGCATCAGCCAGACACCGCAGGTGTGGCTGGACCATCAGGTCGCCGAGGAGCAGGGCGAGCTGTACTTCAACTGGGACGCGGTCGCCGCGCTGTTCCCGGCCGGCCTGCTCGACGACATGTTCGCCGCGTACCGCGGGCTGCTCGACCGGCTCAGTGAGGGCGGCGAGGCGTGGGACCAGGCCACCGCGCCGGTCGTGCTGCCCGCATGGCAGGTGGCGGAGCGGGTGGCCGCGAACGCGACCACCGCCGGCTATCCCGAACGCACCCTCGGCGAGCTGGTCGCCGCCCAGGTCGACCGGGCACCCGAGGCGGTGGCCGTGGTCGGCCCCGAGGGCACGCTCACCTACCGGGAGCTTGCCGAGCGGGCGTACCGGCTGGCCCGCCGGCTGGCCGCGCTGGCCGCCGGGCGGGGCGGCGTGGTGGGTGTGGTGGTACCCAAGGGGCTGGACCAGGTGGCCGCCGTGCTCGGCGTCGTATGGTCGAGTGCCGCCTATGTGCCGATCGACCCCGACTGGCCGGCGGCCCGGGCGCGGCAACTGCTCGACCAGACCGGGGCCCGCGTCGTCGTCACCACACCGAGCCTGCGGGAGCGGCCCGGGTGGCCGGCCGGCACTGTTCTGGTGACGCTGGCCGATGCGGAGGTTCGCGACGCGCAGCCCCAGCCGCTCGCGACCGGGGCGGCACCGGCCGATCTCGCGTACATCATCTTCACCTCGGGATCGACCGGTGAACCCAAGGGCGTGATGATCGACCATCGCGCGGCCGCGAACACCATCCAGGACCTCAACGACCGGTTCCGGATCGGGCCGGCGGACCGGGTTCTGGCGTTGTCCGCGCTCAGCTTCGACCTCTCCGTCTACGACATCTTCGGTACGCTCGCCGCCGGCGGCACGGTGGTGATGCCCGAGCCGTCCGCGAGCCACGATCCCGAGCACTGGACGGAGCTGGTCGCCCGGCACGGCGTGACGGTGTGGAACTCGGTACCGGCGCTCATGCAGGCCTGGTTGGACGCGGCGCCGACCGGCGTGCCGGAACCGCCGCTGCGGCTCGTGCTGCTCAGCGGGGACTGGATCCCGGTGACCCTGCCCGCCGCGGTGCGCGCCCGCTGCCCCGGCGCGGAACTGGTCAGCCTCGGCGGCGCCACGGAGGCGTCCATCTGGTCGGTGTGGCACCCGATCCGGGAGGTGGCCGCGAATTCGGTACGCATCCCGTACGGGAAGCCGTTGGCCAACCAGGTACTGCACGTCCTGGACGGGCGGCTCGACGACTGTCCAGTGTGGACGACCGGGGAGATCTACATCGGCGGGGCCGGGCTGGCCCGCGGATACTGGGGCGATCCGGCCCGTACCGCCGAGCGGTTCATCGTCCACCCGGTGAGCGGGCAGCGCCTGTACCGCACCGGCGACCACGGCCGGTACCTGCCCGGCGGCGACATCGAGATCCTCGGGCGTACCGACAACCAGGTCAAGCTCAACGGGTACCGGATCGAGCTGGGTGAGATCGGCGCCATCCTGTTGCGCCAGCCGGGGGTACGCGACGCGGTCGTCACGGTCGACACCAACCCGGGTACCGGCCGGCGCCAGCTCATCGCCTACGTGGTACCCGAGAAGGCCGCCGGCCAGGCGCCCGGGAGCTGGACGGCGGTGCTGCACGCCGGATTGGAGCTGCGCGCGGCGCAGGCGGCCGGGGCCCAGGAGGGGCTGCTGGCGTACGAGTCGCTGATCCGGGCCTTCAACGAACTGACCGTTTCGGTACTCGCCGCGACCCTGGCCCAACTCGGCGAGTTCGCCGTCGCGGGGAGCACCGCCGGCGCGGACGAGATCGTCGAGCGGCACGGGCTGCGCGCCGGGTACCGGGGCCTGGTCGCGGAGTGGCTCGCCCTGCTCGCCCGCGAGGGTGTGCTGAAACCCACCGACCGTCCCGGCGAGTACCGGTGCGACCAGCCACCGGACCCGCAGGTACTCGCCGACGAGATCGACCGGGGCCTGGCCGCGCTGCCCCGGTACGGCGCCCACGGCGTGTTGTCCGGGTACTTCGAGCGCTGCGCGCGCAACCAGGTGGACCTGCTGCACGGCCGGATCAACCTGCTGGAGTTCCTGGTGCCCGACGGTGGGTTCCAGGTGGCCGACGCGATGTACGCGGACAACCCGATGGCACGCATGCAGAACCGGGTGGTCGCCGGCGTGGTCCGGTCCTTTGTGGACACACGTCAGCCGGACCGGCCGCTGCGGGTGCTGGAGGTGGGCGCCGGCTGTGGTGCCACCACCGCGCAGGTGCTGCCGCAGCTGCCCGCCGACCGGGCCCGGTACCGCTTCACCGACGTGTCCACGTTCTTCACGGAGCGGGCGCGGTCGAGGTTCGCCGGGCACCCGTTCGTCGAGTACGGCGTGTTCGACGTCGACAAGCCGGCGCAGTCCCAAGGCATCGCGGCCGCCTCGGTCGACGTGCTCATCGCCAGCAACGTCATACACAACGCTCGCGACCTGGACCGGACACTGCGCGACCTGCGTGGCGCCCTGGCCCCGGACGGCCTGCTGGTGCTCCTGGAGAACACCCTCAACGAGCCGTTCCACATGGCGACCGTCGGCTATTACCAAGACTTCGGGAACTACCTCGACGGGCGGCAGCTGCCCCTGCTGGGTCCGCAGGCGTGGCCGGCCAAGCTGCGCGCCGCCGGATTCGGTCTCGCGGCGGCGATCCCCGGCCCCGGTGCCGCCTCGCTGGGGCAGCACATCATCGTCGCCCGGCCGGAGATGGCGGCGGCCGGCGTCGACCCGGACGCGCTGCGCGCCGCCCTCGCGGAGCAACTGCCCGGGTACATGGTGCCGGCGCACCTCCGGCTCATCGACCGGATTCCGTTGAGCGCCAACGGAAAGGTCGACGTCTCGGCGGTGCCGAGCCCGTGGGACGCGGTCGCGGTCGAGCGGGTGGATCCGCGCGGCGAGTTGGAGCAGCGCATCTTCCAGATCTGGCGGGAGACGCTGGCCCGGGACGACTTCGGCGTGCGCGACAACTTCTTCGAGCTGGGCGGAGATTCGTTGCACGGGGTACGCATCATCGCCCGGCTCCGGGAAGACCTCGGTGTCTCGGTGACCGCGGACGAGGGACTGCAGTTGCTGTTCGACAGCCCGACCGTCGCCGAGATGGCCCAGGCCCTGCGCCCGCCGGCGGAGTGAGCCGGTGGCCAGCTACCCGACCGGCGATGGCTTCGACGACGTCGTGGTGGGCGCCGGCTCGTCGGGCGCGGTGCTGGCCAGCCGCCTGTCGCAGCGGCCGGACCGCAGAGTGCTGCTGGTCGAGGCGGGCCGGGACCGGGTCGAGCCGGGCGGCGCGCCACAGCCGGGTGGCCCGGTGCTCAGCGGATACAACTGGGAGTACGAGGCGCTCGTCGGGGGTGACCCGGCCGCCGGCCGGCGCTTCCCGTACCGGGTGGGCCGGGTCGTCGGCGGTTCGTCGGCGGTCAACGGCGCGATCGCGCTGCGCGGCCTCGCGTGCGATTTCGCGCAGTGGGCCGCGGCCGGCAACCCGGACTGGGACTGGGCTCGCGTCGTCCCGTACTTCCGCCGCCTCGAATCGGACGAGGACTACGCCGGACCGGTACACGGCAACGGCGGACCGGTGCCGATCCGCCGCTGCCGGGCCGAGGACATGGACACCGTGGCGGTCGCGTTCTGGCGGGCCTGCGGCCGGCTCGGCCTGGTCGACGTGCCGGACCTCAACGCCGGCTCCGAGGTCGGCGTGGGGCCGGTACCGACCAACAGCCGCGCGGGGCGTCGCGTATCCATTGTGGACAGTCACCTGGTCGCCGCCCGCGACCGGCCCAACTTCGCGATCTGGGACCGCACCTGGGTGCGCCGGGTACTGTTCGCCGGTTGCCGGGCCGTCGGGGTGGAACTCGTCCGGGACGGCCGCCCGGTACGGGTCAGCGCCGACCGGGTGACGCTGTCCGCGGGCGCGGTCAACACGCCCGCCATCCTGTACCGGTCCGGGCTCGGCTCGGCATCCCGGCTCGCCGCGGCGGGCCTCCCGCACCTGGTCGACCTGCCCGGTGTCGGCGAGAACCTGGTCGACCACGCGATGATCGCGATCTGGTCCGCGCTGGGCGCGCCGGCCCCGGCGCCGGACCGCGCCGCGCATTCGGTGATGGCGCGGCTGGCGGTCGCGGGCGAGGCCGACCCGGACGTCAGCATCAGCGTCACCAACAACATCGCGATACCTGACATGCCCGGAGTGGGTCCGGTCGTCGGCGACCGCCCGTGCGTGTCGGTGGCGGCCGCCCTGCTCGCCCCGGCGTCCCGGGGCCGGGTCGAGCTGCGGGCCGGCGATCCGGACGGGCCGCCGGTCATCACGCTGCGCCTGGCGTCGGCGCCCGAGGACGTGCAGCGGCTGATGGGCGGTACCCGGTTCGCGTGGTCCCTGGTCCGCACCGCGCCCCTCGCCGACCTGCTGGCGCGCACGTTCGTGTGGACCGACCGGATGGTCAGCGACGACAAGCTGCTCAAGGCGGCCATCCCGCGTTTCGTGTCACCCATGTGGCACGCGGTGGGTACCGCCCGGATGGGCCCCGCGGGCGATCGGATGGCCGTCGTCGACGAGCACTGCCGGGTGCACGGCGTGGCCGGGCTGCGCGTGGTCGACGCGTCCGTGATGCCCTCGATCCCGCGTGGTACGCCCAATCTCACCTGCATGGTGATCGCGGAACGGGCCGCGGAGTGGATGGATACGCCCGAGGCGGGATGAACCCGGGAGGCGCGGCATGACCGCAGAACCGTTGCTGGCGACGCAGGACGAGCAGCCGCTCGACCCGAGCGCGCCATTTCCGCTGACCGATCTGCAAGAGGCGTACCTCGTGGGTACCAGCCCGCTGATCGAGCTCGGTGGCTTCCAGCCGCACTTCTACGTCGAGTTCGACGTGGTCGGCCTCGCCGCGCACCGGACGGCGGAGGTCTTCGACCGGCTGGTCGCCCGGCACGAGCACCTGCGTACCGTCGTGACGCCCGACGGCGCCCAGCAGGTCCTCGACCCGTGCGAGGTGCCGCCGCTGCGGGTACCGGTGGTGGACCTGTCCGGGCTTTCCCGAGCGGGGCGGCAGGCGGCCCTCGCCGCCACCCGGGAACGCATGCTCGCCGGCGGCCTGGACCCGACCCGCTGGCCGCTGTTCGAGGTCGCGGTGAGCGTGCTGCGCCGCCACCGGGCCCGGGTACACGTCGGGATGAGCCTGCTGCTGTTCGACGCGCACAGCACGTGGCACGTTCTCGCCGAGGCTCGGGAGCTGTACCGCGACCCGGCCCGGCCGCTGCCGCCGGTCGCCCTGACGTTCCGGGAGTGGTGCCGGTCCATGCCGAACCGGCGGCAGGGCGAGCGGTACCGGGACCACTGGCGGTACTGGCAGCAGCGGATCGACTCGCTGCCGGCGGCACCGGTACTTCCACTGACCGGGCCGCTGGCCGGGCTCGGCCCGATCCGGCTGACCCGCCGTACCTGCGCGCTGCCCGCCGCGCAGTGGCGGCAGCTGTCCGCCAACCTGTTGCGGCACAAGATAATGCCGGCCTCGGCGATGGCGCACGTGTTCGCGGAGACGCTCGGTGCCTGGACGGCCGACCCGCACTTCTGCCTCAACGTGCTGCACCAGAGCTGGCGCGGCCGGAGTGCGGACTGGTCCGGCGTCGTCGGCCAGCTCGGCGCGACCCTCCCGCTGGAGGTGCGGCAGCGGCGCGACGAGGACTTCTGGGAGCGTGGCCGGCGGCTGCAGGGCCAGCTCTGGCGGGACCTGGAGCACTCCGACGTCACCGCGGTACAGGTCATGCGAGAGCTGTCCGCCCGGCGCGGGTGGACGACGCGGGCGGCTCTGCCGTACGTGTTCAACGGCATGCTGGGCGGGCACTCCGAGCGCAGCACCTGGCGGCCGACCGGGATCGTGGCCGCCAGTGGCCTGCGTACCCCGCATGTCCTGGTGGACAACCAGGTGCAGGACGCGGCCGGGGGCGGCATCACCTGCGCCTGGGACGTGGTGGACGAGGCGTTCCCGCCCGGCCTGCCGGACGCGATGTTCGCGACGTACCGGGAACTGCTGGCGACCCTGGCCGCGCCGGGCGGCGCGACCCGCCCGCCGCAGATCGGACCCGCCATCCACCGCGCCCGGGTCGCCACCGTCAACGCCACCGCCGAGCCGCTGCCCACCGGCCGCCTTGAGGAGGGTTTCCTGCGCCAGGCGGCGCTGCGCCCCGACTCGGTGGCGCTGGTGACGGCCGGCCGGACGCTGACCTACGGGGAACTCGAAGCGCGGTCGCGCTCCGTCGCCTGCTGGCTGCGCGGCCAGGGGGCCGGCCCGGGTGACGTGGTACCGGTGGTGATGGCGAAGGGCTGGGAGCAGGTGGTCGCGGTCCTCGGCGTGGTGCGCGCGGGCGCCGCGTACTGTCCGGTGGACGCCGGGCTGCCGGCCGAGCGGATCCGCGCCCTGGTCGGTCAGTGCGGCGCCCGGGTGGTACTCGACCGGCTGTATCCGGGCGGGGACGAGCTGGCACCGGTCGCCGGCGGCGGTGCGGAGCTGGCGTACGTCATCCACACCTCGGGCTCCACCGGGCAGCCCAAGGGGGTCATGGTCGAGCACCGGGCGGCCCGCAACACGATCGAGGACATCAACGACCGGATCGCGCTGGCCCGGGCGGACCGGGTGTTCGGCATCTCGTCGATGAGCTTCGACCTGTCCGTGTGGGACGTCTTCGGTACCCTCGCCGCCGGTGCCGCCCTCGTCCTGCCCGAGCCCACCCAGGCGCCGGATCCGGTGGGTTGGGCCGCCGCGGCGGCGCGGCACGCGGTGACCGTGTGGAACTCGGTACCGGCGCTCGCCGCGCTCCTCGCGGAGGTCACCGAGCACCGGCCCGAGCTGGGCCGGCCGCCGTTGCGGACGGCGCTGCTCAGCGGGGACTGGATCCCGCTGGCCCTGCCGGACCGGATGCGGCGGCTGTGGCCCGGCGTGCGGATCCTCGCGCTGGGTGGGGCCACCGAGGCGGCGATCTGGTCCAACAGCTTCGAGATCGGCGAGGTCGATCCCGGCTGGCGGAGCATCCCGTACGGCACCCCGCTGCGCAACCAGACCATGTGGGTGCTCGACGACCGGTTCCAGGTCCGGCCGCCCTGGGCCACCGGGCAGATATACATCGGCGGGGTCGGGCTGGCCCGCGGGTACCTGGGCGACGCGGTACGCACCGAGCAGCGGTTCGTCCGGCATCCGGATACGGGGGAGCGCCTGTACCGGACCGGGGACCTGGGCCGGTACTGGCCGGACGGGACGATCGAGTTCCTGGGCCGGGAGGACCGGCAGGTGAAGGTGCTCGGCTTCCGCATCGAGCCCGGCGAGGTGGAGGCGGCCCTGCGCGAGTGCCCGGGGGTGGCGGAGTGTGTCGTCGCGCCGGAGGCGTCGCCGGACGGGCAGCGCAGGCTCGTCGCCCTGGTTGTCGCCGCCGCGGGCGAGGCGGTCGACGAGGCGGCGGTCCGCACGTACCTGCGCGACCGGTTGCCGCACTACATGGTTCCCGGCCGGGTACACCTCGTGCCGCGCCTGCCGCTGACCCCGAACGGCAAGGTGGACGTGGCCCGCGCGCTGGCCGATGCGCATACCTCGCCGGCACCTGCCACCCCCTCCGCCCAACCCGTGCCCGGTCCGCTCGCGACCCGCCTCGGCCGGCTCTGGTCGCAGTTGCTGGACGCGCCGCAGGTCGACGCGGACAGCAACTTCTTCGCGCTCGGCGGCAACTCCCTGCTCGCCCTGCGCCTGGTCCACCTCATCCGGGACGAGCTGGGGATGGACATCCCGTTCGGCGACATCTTCGCGGCACCCACGGTCGGGGAGCTGGCAGCCCGGCTGGCGGCCGGCGCGACCCCCGGCGGGGCGGTCTGCCTCAACCGGGCCGAGGGTCGCGTGCTGTTCCTGTTCCACCCGGTCGGCGGGTCGGTGGGCTGCTACGGCCGCCTTGCCGCGGCCTGGCCCGGCCCGGTCCACGCGTTCCAGAGCCCGGCGCTCGCCGGACGGCTCGACCTCGCCCAGGCGCCGGAGCTTCACGCGCTGGCGGCGGGGTACCGCGAGGAGCTCGTCCGCCTCGCCCCGGACGCCCCACTCACCATCGGCGGCTGGTCGATGGGGGGTGTCCTGGCGCACGAGGTCGGCCGGCAGTTGGCCGAGCGCGGTCGCCGGTCGAACGCATTTATGATCGACAGCGAGGTTCCGGTGCCGCCGGGACCTGTCGTGCCCGGCGCGCACGAGAGCCACCTCGCGTTCCTCACCGACCTGGCGGGCGGCCGGTTGCCGGCGGGTGCCGCGCGAGCGATCCGGTCGGCCGAGCCAGGCGACCTGGGGCGGGTCGGGCGGGACGTCGCGGCGGAGCACGGGCTGTTACCGGCCACTGTGGACATTCGCGGGTACGAGCGGCTGCTGCGGGTGCACCGGGACAACCTGGCGATCCTCGCCCGGTACCGGCCGGGGCGTACCGACGTGCCCACGCTGTTGTTCGTGGCCACCGCGAACGGCCGGCCGGATCCGGTACCCGGATGGCAGGCGCTGTGCCCCGACCTCACCGTGGAACGGTGGCCGCTCGACCATTACTCCATAGTGGACGATGCGCACCAGGTGGCGATCGCCGAGCGGGTTGCCCGCTGGTCGGCCGGGAAGCAACCGGCGAGGGCATGACAGAGCATCACAGCGTGAGTACCTCGGTCTCCGCGAGGTCGACCGGCGCACCGGTATCGGCCACCCCGCGCACCGCGAGCTGCTGGCAGATCGACGTCGCCACGTCCAGCGCGCTGGTCGCGCCGAACAGCACATCCGGCGGTACGTCGGCGGTGAAGTCCAGCAGGATCTGGTTGTGCAGCTGGACCGTGGTCAGCGAATCGAGGCCCAGCCGGTTGAGGTGGGTGTGCCGGGCCGCGGCGCGCAGGTCGTCCCGGTCGCTCGGCGCCAGCCGCAACAGCGTGGCGAGCTGGTCGAGCAGCTCGGCGAGGACGGTCTCCCGAGCCGCCGCCGGATCCTCGAGGACCAGCCGCACCAGCTCCTCCCGGTTGCGCGCCGGGCGCTCGGGCGCGCCGTCGGCCGGCGGCTCGGCCGGTACCAGATCGGCGAGCAGCCGGTACGGGACGCGCCGGCCGGCCACCACCCGGTGCCAGTCGATCGACGCGACACCGACATGCGGTACCGGCCCGCCGAGCACCCGGCCGAGTACCTCCAGGGCGTCCCGCGCGTCGATCGGGTGCAGCCCGGCGGCGGCGAGCCGGCCGGCCAGCCCGCGCCGGTGCGCCATCCCGGTACCGGCCCACGGGCCCCAGCTCACGCTCGTCCCGGGCAGGCCCTGGTCGCGCCGGTACCCGGCGAGCGCGTCGAGGAAGGCGTTGGCCGCACCGTAGTTCGCCTGGCCCGCCGAACCGACCAGCGACGCCAGCGACGAGAAGAGGACGAAGAAGTCGAGCTCCAGGCCGGCCGTAGCGCGGTGCAGGTGCCAGGCGCCGCGCACCTTCGGATCGAGCACCTCGACGAAGCGCGTCCAGTCCAGCTCGCCGAGGCTCCCGTCGGCGGTCACGCCGGCCGCGTGCACCACGCCGCGCAGCGGGGGGAGCTCGCGCCGCGCGTACTCGACGAGCTCCTTGACGCACGACTCGTCGGCGACGTCCGCGCGGCGCAGCTCGACCCGCACGCCCCGGCCGCGCAGCGCCGCCACCGCCGGCGGTGGCGCCCCGTCCGCGGGCATCGTGCGGCCAGCCAGCAGCAGGCAGCGCGCGCCGTGGTCGGCCAGCCAGCCGGCCGTGGCGAGGCCGAGCCCGCCCAACCCGCCGGTTATCAGGTAGCTCGCATCTGCCCGGATCCGCGCCGGGGCGGCGGGCGGGGCGGCGTACTCGTGCAGCCGCGCCTCGTACCAGCGCTCCCCGCGCAGGGCCAGCTGCCCCGATCCCGGCAGCCGCCCGGCCCGGTCGAGGAGCGGCCCGAGCCGCGGCGCGCCGGCCCCGGGTGCCAGGTCGACCTGGACGCACCTGACTTGCGGGTACTCCGCGATGACGGCCCGGACCAGCCCGCTCATCGCGGCCTGGGACGGTTGCGGCGACTGGCCATCGGGTGCGGCGGCGCCGGCCGAGCAGACCAGGATTTCGGGCCGGTCCGCGACGTGGTTGGTCAAGACCTGCCGGAGCAGGCGGTACCCGTGCCGGGTCAGCCGGTACGCCGCCTCGACCGGATCGTCCGGGCCGCTCGTGAGTCCACAGTGGAGTATGACGCCCGCCAGCCGGGAGATTCGCTGCCGCACCGCGGCGAAGACCTGCGCGGTGCCGTCCGCCGAATCGAGGTCGATGGCCAGCGTCTCGCCCGGCGCTGGATCCGCTCCCGCCACCGGCGGCGCCAGCGCGATCGCCGGGCTGCCGCGCCGCTCCAGTTCGGCCCGCCAGTCGCCGGCCAGCGCCGGGTCGCCCGCGTACACGAGCCAGGTGCCCGCCGCTTCCGGCGCGGCCGGCGCCGACCCGGCGGATTCCGGCTCCTCGGCCGGCTGCTGCCAACGGAGCTCCTGGCAGCGCGGGCGGCTGCCGCCGAGCCGGGCGAGGGTCGCCGGGGAAGCGGGGTGCAGCCGCAGCCCGTCGATGTCCACCAGCACCTCCCCGTCCTCCGACAGCACGCGCAGGTCCATGGCGTACGAGCCGGCCGGGCCCGGACCGCGCCACCGCGCGTGGCACCACACCCGGCCGGGCAGCCGGTCGTGGATCACGACCCGGTCCACCGCGGCGGGCAGCCAGACCCCCTCGCGGTCGGCGGGCAGGAACGCCGCCGCGATGTGGAAGCAGGCGTCCAGCACCACGGGATCGAGGACGAAGGCGCCGGTGTCGGCGGCTGCCTGGCCCGTTTCGACCAGCGCCACGGCATCGTCGCCGTCGCGGAACAGGCGGCGCAGTCCCCGGAATGCCGGCCCGTACCCCAACCCGCGCCGGGCCAACTGCTCGTACAGCGGTCCGGCGGCCCGTTCGGTCAGCCCGCCGCGCAGGTGCTGGAGGTCGACCCGCCCGGCTCTGGGCTCGCCGGTCGCCCCGGCGGACGCCACCGTCACGTGCTCGGTCCACGGCTCATCCGGGCGGTCCGCCGGGCGCGCGAAGCAGCGCACCCCACCGGTGTGCACCACCGCCTGCGCGGTCACCGGCGCGTGCTCGGGGAAGGCCAGCAGCGCGGCGAAGCGCACCTCCCGCAACGCCCAGCTCCCGGCGTTTTCGCCGGTGCCGTGCCGGGCCGCCGCGAACGCCCACTCGAGCATCGCCGAGGCGGGCAGCACCGGCCGCCCGAACAGCGTGTGCTGGGCGACGAACCACGGCTCGTCCACCGCCAGCGTGCCGGCGAACCACCGGTCGCCGGTACCGGCGAGCGCGATCGGCTGCCCGGCCAGCGGATGGTGCCGACCGGGCGCGGCGACCGCGTTCGGATGCCAGTACCGCTGGCGCTGGAAGCGGTACGTCGGCAGGTCGGCCGCGGGTCCGGTACCGGAGTAGGTCCGCTCCCAGCGCACCGGCTGGGCGGTACGGGTGTGTGCGCGCGCCAGGGCCGCGAGTACCGCACCGGACTCGCCGTGCCCGGGCTGGCCGGTACCGGCGACCTGGGCGCCGCCGGTATCGCCGAGGGTGCGCCGGATGTACGCCGCCAGGGTCGGCCGCGGGGCGAGTTCGAGGATGGCCGTGGTGGGGGTCTGGTCGAGCTGCGCCACGGCCGCCGCGAACCGTACCGGGCGGTGGATGTGCCCGACCCAGTACTCGGCGTCGCGCAGTTGGCCGTCCTCGGCCGGCGCTCCGGTCACCGTACTGACGACCGGGATCGCGGCCGGGTGGTAGGTCATCCCCCGCGCTACCCGGCGGAACTCGTCGAGTACGGCGTGCGTGGCGGGCGAGTGCAGGGCCCGGGCCACCGGCAGCCGGACGGCCGGCCGGCCGCGGTCCCGGAAGTGCGCGACCACGCGGTCCACCTCGGCGGGCTCGCCGGAGACCACGATGTCGGTCGGTGAGTTGTACGCGGCGACGGTGACCAGCGGGTGCCGGCCGTCGAACTCCTCGGCCGGTACGCCCAGCGCCGCCATGGCTCCCTCGGGAAGGGACGCGAGCAGCCTGCCGCGCGCGGCGACCAGCGCGCAGGCGTCGGTCAGCGTGAGGATTCCGGCGGCGTGCGCCGCGGCGATCTCGCCGAGCGAGTGGCCGACGAGCCGGTCCGGCTTGAGCCCGAAGGACTCCAGCAGGCGGAACAGCGCGGTCTGGTAGGCGAAGACGGCGGCATGGGTGAACAGCGTGTCGTCGAGCCGGGCGGCATCGGCTGTACCCGCTGGCGCGCGCATGACGTCGCGCAGCGGTACGGGCAGGTGCGGGTCGAGCAGCGCGCAGACCTCGTCCAGCGCCGCGGCGAAGACCGGGTACCGTTCGGCCAGTTCGCTTCCCATGCCCGGGTACTGGCTGCCGTGTCCGGGAAAGACGTAGGCGAGCTGGCCGCCCGGGTTGCCGGTACCGCGGATCAGTCCGGGCGCGTCCTGGTCGCCGGCGAGCGCCACCAGTCCCGCGAGCAGTTCGGCGCGGCTGCGGCCGAGGACGACCGCGCGGTGTGCGAAGGTCGCCCGGGTGGTGGCCAGGGCCGAGCCGATCGGCTCCGGGTGCCAGTCCGGCGCCGCGGTGAGGTGCTCGTGCAGGCCGCGCCCGTTGGCGACCAGTGCCGAGGCGGACTTCGCGGACAGCGGCCAGGCCACCGGTACTGCCCAGGGTTCGTCCGGGGGCGGCGCGGTGGCGGGGGCGGGTTGCGGCGGGGCCTGTTCGAGGACGAGGTGGGCGTTGGTACCGGAGATGCCGAAGGCGGAGACGGCGGCCCGGCGCGGGCGCCCGGACTCTGGCCACGGTACCGGCTCGGCGAGCAGCGCCAGGCCGCTCGCGTCCCAATCCACGTGCGGGGACGGCGGTAGCGCGTGCAGGCTCTTCGGCAGTACGCCGTGGCGTACCGCCATGACCATCTTCAGCAGGCCGGCCACCCCGGCGGCGGCCTGGGTGTGCCCGATGTTCGACTTGACCGAGCCGATCCACAGTGGACGGTCGAGCAGGCGCGGCCGGTACGCCGCCGCGAGGGCGGCCGCCTCGATCGGGTCGCCCAGCCGGGTACCGGTGCCGTGCGCCTCGACGGCGTCGACGTCGGCCGGCGACAGCCCGGCATCGGCCAGTGCCGCCGCGATCACCCGCTGCTGCGCGGCCCCGCTGGGCGCGGTCAGCCCGTTGCTCGCGCCGTCCTGGTTGACCGCGCTGCCCCGGATCACCGCCCAGATCGGATGCGCGTGCGCCAGCGCGTCGGACAGCCGCTCCAGTACCACCATTCCCGCGCCCTCGGCCCACCCGGTGCCGTCCGCCGCCGCCGCGAAGGGTTTGCAGCGGCCGTCCGCGGCCAGCCCGCCCTGCACGCCGAACTCGGCGAAGATGCCCGGGGTCGCGAGCACCGAGACCCCACCGGCCAGGGCGAGTTCGCACCGGCCGGCCCGCAGCGCCTGTGCGGCCAGGTGGATGGCGACCAGCGAGGAGGAGCAGGCGGTATCCACGCTCAGCGCGGGCCCGGTCAGCCCGAACAGGTACGCCACGCGGCCGGAGACGACCGACGGTGCGCACCCGGTCAGCAGGTACCCGGCGTCCGGGCCGCCCTCGTACTGCCGGGGGCCGTACTCCGACGGGCACACCCCGGCGAACACGCCGACCGGCCGCCCGCGCAGCGCCTGCGCGTCGAGCCGGGCCCGCTCGATCGCCTCCCAGGCGACCTCCAGGAGCATCCGCTGCTGCGGATCCATCGCGCGCGCCTCCCGGGGTGAGACGCCGAAGAAGGCGGCGTCGAACGCGCCCGCGTCGGGTACGAACCCGCCCGTACCGCGCAGCGGCCCGTACTCGCCGACCCAGCCCCGGTCCGGCGGGAACCCGCCCATCGCGTCGGTACCGTCGGCGACGATCCGCCACAGGTCTTCGATACAGGCGACCGCGCCCGGGTACCGGCAGCCCGCGCCGATCACCGCGATCGGCTCGCCCGCCTTTGCCTCGGCGTCGCGCGCCTTTGCCTCGGCGTCGCGCAGCCGGCCGCGGACCTCGCGCAGTTCGTCGGTCGCGCGGCGCAGGTACTCGCGGAGCTTCTCGTCGTTCGACATCGCGTCGTCCTGTCCGTAGGCGGATGGCCGGGGCTAGCCGGGTGGTGCGCGCAGCTCGCTTTCGAGCGCCGCGATCAGCTCATCGTCGGTACCGCCGTCGCCGGCCGCGGTGGCATCGTCCAGCCGCCACAGCAGCCTCCGCAGGCCGGTACGCACCTCGGCCTGTGCGGCACCGCCGGCGGGGAGCCCGGCGACCAGTTCCTCGATGCGGTCCAGGACGCCCTGTGGGTCACCGGTATGCGGGCCATCGGTCTGCGCGCCACTGGTCTGCGGGCCACCGGCCGGCGGGGGTCCGGCCGGTGGCGGCTCCGCCGGTGCGAGCAGGGCGCGCAGGTGCGTGGCGAGTGCGCCCGGCGACGGGTGGTCGAAGGTGAGCGTCGCGGGCAGCCGCAGTCCGGTCGCCGCCGCGATCCGGTTGCCGAACTCCACCGCGGCCAGCGAATCGAAGCCGAGTTCCTTGAACACGTCGGCCGGCCCGATGCCGTCCGGGTCGTCGCGGCCGAGCACCGTCGCGGCGGTACGGCGGATCAGGTCGAACAGCAGGCGCTCCTGCCCGGCGGTGTCCATGCCGGCGAGTTGACCGGCGATCGGGGTGGCGGCACCGGCCGGGGCCGCGGCCGGTGTGGTGGCTGGGGTTGCCGCCATGAGGTCGGCCAGGACCGGCGACCGGTCGCGCTCGGCATCCGCATCTGCGAGATCGAGCCGGGCCGCGACGACGGCGGGTTCGCTACCGGCCAGCGCCGCGTCGAGCAGGGCGAGGGCCTCGCCCGCGGGTAGCGGCGCAACCCCCTGGCGGCGCAGCCGGGACCGGCCCGCCTGGTCCAGCCCGCCCGCCATGCCGGTGGCCTCGTCCCACAGCCCCCACCCGACCGATACGGCCGGCAGGCCGGCGGCGCGGCGCTGACTGGCCAGCGCGTCGAGCACCGCGTTGGCCGCGGCGTACCCGGCCTGGCCCGGGTTGCCCAGCACCGCCGAGACCGAGGAGTACAGCACGAATGTCGAGAGTGGACGGTCGCGGGTCAGCTCGTGCAGGTACCAGGCGGAGTCGGCCTTCGCCCGCAGTACCCGATCCAGTTGGGCCGGGGTGAGCGCCTCGACCGTGGCATCGTCGAGGACGCCCGCGGTGTGCACGACCGCGGTGAGCGGATGCCCGGCCGGGATGCCCGCAAGCAACTCCGCCAGAGCCTGCCGGTCGGCGACGTCACAGGCGACCACCCGGGCCTGCGCGCCGAGCGCGGCGAGTTCGTCGACGAGTCCGGCCGCGGCTCCGGAACGGTTGGCCATCAGCAGGTGCCGGCAGCCGTACCGGGTCGCGAGGTGGCGGGCGGTACGGCGGGCGAGTGGCCCGGTACCGGTGATGAGGACCGTACCGTTCGGGTCGAGCGGCACCGGAAGCGTCACCACGTTCTTGCCGGTGTGCCGTGCCCGGGCCAGGTGCCGCAGGGCGAGCGGGGCGGTACGGACGTCCCACGCGGTGAGCGGCAGCGGTCGCAGCGCACCGCTGTCGAACAGCGGCCGCAGCTCGGCCAGCCACCGCGCGACCCGCTCCGGCGCGACGTCGAGCAGGTCGAACAGGCGGTACCCGACGCCGGGGTGGTCGGCCTCGACCCGGCGCGGGTCGCGGCGGTCGGCCTTACCGATCTCGATGAACCGGCCGCCGTCGCGCAGCAGTCGCAGCGACGCGTCGACGTGCTCGCCGGTCAGCGAGTTGAGGACCACGTCGACCGGGCCGAACCGGTGTCCATACTCGACGGTGCGCGAGGAGGCGAGGTCTGCGTCGGCGACGCCGAGCGCGCGCAGGACGGGCCACTTCTGCGGGCTGCTCGTGGCGTACACCCGGGCACCGAGGTGCTGGGCGATCTGGATCGCCGCCATGCCCACGCCGCCGGTACCGGCATGGATCAGGACGGCCTGCCCGCGCTTGAGGCCGGCCAGTTCGGCCAGGCAGGCGTACGCCGTGAGGAACACCACCGGCGTACCGGCGGCCTGGGCCCACGACCAGCCGTCCGGAGCATGCGCGAGCAGGCGGTGGTCGGTGACCGCGACCGGCCCGATACCGGGCAGCAGCCCCATGACCGCGTCACCCGGTGCCAGCCCGGTCACCTCCGGATGCACCTCGGTGACGACGCCGGCACCCTCGCAGCCGACCTGTGCCGGCTGCGGATACCGGCCGAGCGCGATCAGTACGTCCCGGAAGTTCAGGCCACCCGCCCGTACCGCGATCCGCACCTGGCCGGGCGAGAGCGGCGCGTGCGCCTCGGGCCACGGCGCCAGCGTCAGGCTGTCTGGTCCGCCGGCCCCGGTGCAGTCCAACCGCCAGGCGCCCTCGGGGGTGCGCAGGTTGGCGCCGGGTGCCGAGCGCGACAGGCGCGGAGCCAGCAGCCGGCCGCCGCGGACGGCGAGTTGGGCCTCATTCGACGCCAACGCCGCGACCAGTGCGGCGGCGCTGGCCGCATCGCCGTCGAGGTCGATCAGCACGAACCGGCCGGGGTGCTCGGCCTGCGCGCAGCGGATCAGGCCCCAGACGGCGGCCTGCGCCAGATCCGGTACGGGCTGGCCCGGCCGGGTCGCGACCGCGCGCTCGGTGAGCACCACCAGCCGGCTGGTGGCCAGCCGGTCACTGGCCTGGAACTCCTGGAGCACGGCGAGGGTACCCGCGACGGCGGCCCGGATCGCGCCTGCCGTACCGCCGCCGGCCGGGCCGGCTGGCACCGCATGGACGACCGCCCCGGGTACCGGCGCCCCCGCGGACACGGCGGTGTTCAGCGCGGCCAGGTTCGGGTGCACCTGGACGAAGGCACCGGCAGCCCGCAATGACGTGGCGGTACCGGCCGCGCCGGTACCGAGGACCGCACAGGTGCCGTGCCCTCCAACTCCGGCGGCCACCGGCTGCCAACCGAGGTACAGCAGGCCATCCGGGTCGGTACCGGATGCGTGCAGCCGCAGCGGGTCCACCGGCCGCAGCACGAGCGACCCGACGGCGAGCACGGGCTGGCCCGCCGGCTGGGTCAGCTCCAGCCGGAACCCACCCGCCCCGGTCGATGCCACCGTCACCCGCAGGCACCTGCCGGCCGGGGCGTACCCGCGCACCCCGCTCAGCGTGAACGGCACCAGAATCCCGCCGGTACCCGTCGCCGGGGTAGCGGCGAGCACCGCGGCCTGGAAGGCGGCGTCCAGCAGCGCGGGGTGGATCCCGTACCCGGCACTGTCCACACTGGACTCGTCGGGCAGCACCACCTCGGCGTACCAGCGGCTGCCGTCCCGCCAGGCGGCCCGCAGCCCGTGGAACGCGGGACCGTACGCGTAGCCGCGCCCGGCAAGCTCGCGGCGTGCGGCAGCCAGATCCACCGGTACCGCGCCGGATGGCGGCCACGCCACGGCTTGCGGCGGCGCCGGGTCGGCCGGCGCGCCGGACAGCGTGCCGGTCGCGTGGCGCCGCCACGGTTGCGGGCGCGCGCCATCCGCCGGCAGCGGGCGGGCGTGCACGCTGTACGCGCACCGGCCCGAGCCGTCCGGGGTGCCGACCGTGACCTGCACCTGGAGCTCGTCCCCGGCCGGCAGTACCAGCGGCGCCCGCAGCGTCAGCTCGTCGACGACGTGGTATCCCGCCTGCCCGGCCGCGTACCGGACGATCTCCGTGAACGCGGCGGCGGGCAGCACGACCGTGCCGCCGATCGCGTGGTCGGCGAGCCACGGGTGCGACGCCAGGCCGATCTGTCCAGTGAGGACAGTGCCTCCGTCCTGGGCGAGCGGAGTCGCCACGCCGGCCAGCGGATGCCCCGAACCGACCGGGCCACGCGCCCCGCCGGCCGGCGCCGCGTGCCAGTACCGGCGCCGCTCGAACGGGTACGTGGGCAGGTCGGCGGCGCGCTGGCCGGGCGGGTACAGCGCCTGCCAGCGGACCGGCGTGTGCCGGACGTGAACGCCGGCGAGGGTACGCAGCAGCGCCTGCGGTTCCCCGGTCCGGGCGTCCAGCACGCTGGCGACGTGGGTCTGGTGCTGGTCCGGCAGGATCGCGTGGATGTCGGCGGCGAGCGTGGGCCGCGCGGACAGTTCGAGTATCACCGCGGGCCGGTGCTCGCGGTACAGGTGCGCGACGGCGTCGGCGAACCGGACCGGTTGCCGGATGTGGTCCGTCCAGTGCGCCGGATCACCTAGTTCCGCCGCGGTCGCGGTCCGGCCGGTCAGCGTCGAGACGACCGGTATCTCGGGCGCTTGGTACCCGATCGAGTCGGCCACGGACCGGAATCGCGCGAGGATCGCGTCGGTGTGCGCGGAGTGGTACGCGCGGCTGGTGGACAGCCGGACCGCGCGCCGGCCCTGCCGCCGGTACTCGGCCACCAGCGCCTCCACCGCCTCGCCGTCCCCGGAGACCACCGCGCTCTGCGCCCCGTTGACCGCGGCGATGCTCAACCCGGGCCGGCCGGCGAGCCGGGCGCGCAGTTCCTCCTCGGTCGCCTGCACGGCCGCCATCGCGCCGGTATCCGGCAGGGCATGCATGAGCGCGCCCCTGGTGGCCACGAGGGTGGCGGCGTCCGCCAGGGTGAGCACGCCGGAGAGGTGCGCGGCGGTGATCTCCCCGAGGGAATGGCCGATCAGGTGGTCGGGCGTCAGGCCGGCGGATTCGAGCAGCCGGTACAGCGCGAGCTGGAACGCGAACAGCGCCGCCTGGGTGTACCGGGTGTCGTCGAGCAGCGCGGATTCCGGCGTGCCCGGATCGGCGAGGAGCACCTGGCGCAGCCCGGCGTCGAGGTGCGCGTCGAACTGCTCGGCGGCCAGGTCGAGCGCGTGCGCGAAGGCCGGGTACCGCGCGTACAGCTCGCGCCCCATCCCGGGCTGGTGTGCGCCTTGGCCGGGCAGGACGAAGGCGATACCGCCGGCCGGGTCGGCGCCCCGCTCGCCCGCGTCGACGAGGCCGCGCGCCTGGGTACCCTCGGCGAGAGCGCGCACCCCATCGAGCAGTTCGGCGCGGTCGCGGCCGACGATCACCGCGCGGTGCCCGAACGTGGTGCGGGTACTCGCCAGGGCGTAGCCGACGGCGGCGAGGTCGTGCCCGGATCGGGTGCCGCAGTGCTCGTACAGCCGCCGGGCCTGTTCGCGTAGCGCGGCCGGGGTCTTCGCCGATACCGGCCAGGCAAGTGGCGCGGTCGCCACCGGTGGCGGCTGCGGTTGCGGGTCGGCCGCGGGCGCCTGCTCGACGATCAGGTGGGCGTTGGTACCGGAGATCCCGAAGGAGGAGACCCCGGCGCGCCGCGGCCGTCCGGTCCGCGGCCACGTCACGGCTCCGGCGGGCAGGGCGAGTACCCCTTCGCTCCAGTCGACGTGGGTGGTCGGCTGGTCGGCGTGCAACGCGCGCGGGACGATGCCGTGCCGGATCGCCATGATCGCCGAGATCAACCCGGTGACGCCGGCGGCTGCCTGGGTGTGCCCGAGGTTGGCCTTGACCGAGCGGATCCACAGTGGACGCTCGGGCCGGCGGGGCCGGTAGACGTCTGCCAGCGCGCCGGCCTCGATCGGATCGCCGAGTACGGTACCGGTGCCGTGCGCCTCTACCGCGTCGATGTCGTCGGGGCGCAGCCCGGCGGCGGCCAGCGCGGACCGGATCACCCGCTGCTGAGCCGGCCCGCTCGGCGCGGTCAGCCCGTT
>JBPYFB010000205.1:0-7294 GCA_051986465.1 Rugosimonospora sp. | reverse complement strand
CGACGAATATCCGTTGTTGTGCTGGGCTCAGCGGCGCGAGGGCGCGTCGCCATGCATGGGCACCCGGAGACAGCCATTGGGCGATGGCGGGACGGCTGTCAGGGCTGATGTCGATGATGCGGCGGCGGCGGTCGGCATCGTCTTCGCGCCGCACCAGGATCCCTTTGCGGCTCAGATCGCTAACGATCAGGCTCACCGTGGTCGGTGCCACACCCAGCATCCCGGCCAACTGGGATACGGTCAGCGGACCGTCGAGCAGGAGCAGGGACAGCATCGACAAGTGTCTCGGTGCCAGATCCAGGGAGCGTAGCTGTTCCGGCAACGGCAGGCGTTTGACCCTGCCGACGAGCCTCGGCATCACCAGGAGCAACTCCCTGACCGTGTCATCCGTGCTGTGACGCGTTGACATCGACGCACCCTCCAAATACCTTTGCTTTCAAAGATGATTTGTCGTCAAATTTGTCACCGGGGATGGTATGCCTCACCTCAGCGTTCACGTGCTGGAGAACGACCTGGCCGGCCGCGAGACCGCCCTGATTGAGAAGCTGACCGAGGCGGTCGTTGCCGTCTACGGGGAGTGGGCCCGCAGCATCGCGGTCGTGCATTTGATCGGCCTGCCGCCCAACCGCTGGGGTATCGGCGGCGCACCGGCGCAGGCGCCCTCGCCGAGCGTCACGTTCGGCATCAAGGAAGCGGCGTTCAGCCGACCCGACGCCGACGAGATCGTCGCCCGGCTCATCTCCGGAGTCACGGACGCCATCGTCGACGTCTTCGGCGAACGGGTCCGCGCCGGCGTGACGGTCGAACTCGTCGCTACCCCTGCCGGCCGCACCGGCATCGGCGGCGTTGTCGTCACGTCATAACGGGGGTTTATCCGAGGTGTGCGGTGTCGCGTCCGTATGGTCGCGGAGTGGAGGTTTTTCTGCTCATCCATATACGCCATGCCCGGAACCTGGACGGCTCGGTTGACCACGTCGGCGAGGATGGCGAGCTCGTCTGGGACGAAGAAGACGGCGACGACATCAAGACATTGGGGGTGTACTCCAGTGAGCGGGCCGCGCACGCACGGATCGAGCGAGCTCGGTCGCTGCCGGGATTTGCCTCGGAGCCAGACTGCTTCTTGATCACCAGGTATGTCCTGGACGAGGACGACTGGACCGAAGGCTTCATCACCATGCCACGCGAAAACGCGCCACCCGTAGACGTGCCACCAGAAGACGGCTAGCCGCCTCGGGTGCGGCGGCGGATAACCGCTGGGTATACGGATCCCGGCTGTGTATCTTGAGGCCGAGAGCCGAAAGATCTCGACGGGGGCTGCCGTGGCTGTGGACGTGGTCCTGCCGGAGGTGTACGCGGCCGGGCACGTCACCCGACGGCGTGCGGTGACGGCGGCCGCGGCGCTGGGCGTCGCGCTGTTCGCGTTCAGCACGGTGGAGAGCCTGCCGGTGGGGTTGCTGCCGCAGATCGCGCAGGGGCTGGGAGTGTCGCTGTCGTCGGTAGGGCTGCTGGTGACCGGGTACGGACTGGTGGTCACCGTGACCGCGGTACCGCTGACGGCGGTGACCCGGCGGATTCCGCGCCGCGGGCTACTGGCGGTACTGCTGAGCGTCTTCACCGTGGCGACTCTGCTGTGCGCCGCCGCACCCGGATACGCCATCCTGCTCGTGGCCCGCATCCTGGTCGCGCTGACGCATGCCATCATGTGGTCGGTGGTCGCCGCGACCGCGGCGGGCATGTTCCCCGCGCGGGTCCGGGCGAAGGTGGTGGCCGCGGTATTCAGCGGCGCGTCGCTGGCGAGCATTGCGGGCGTACCGGCGGGGACATGGCTCGGGCAGCAGGCCGGCTGGCGGTTCCCGTTCCTGGTGATGAGCGGCCTCGGCCTGCTCGCCGGGGTCACCGTGGCGACACTGCTGCCGTCGGCGCCGGTCGAGCACAACCCGGCCGGTACCGCCCCGGAACCCAGCCGCTTTCGCTTTTCCCTACTCGTGGCGGTGGTGGCGATCGTCGTCGCCGGGCTCTTCACCTTCTACACATACGTCACCGTCTTCCTCACCCGCGTCGCCGGCATGTCCTCGCACTCGATTGGAGCGGTGCTCGCGGTGGGCGGGGTGGCGGGTCTGATCGGTACGACCGTGTCCGGAGTGCTGTCGGACCGCAGTACCCGCGTCACCATGACCGGGTCGGTGGCCATGCTGACCGCCGCGCTGGCAATGCTGGCGACCGCCGGGTCGCACCCGTCCACCGCGGTGCCGGCGGTCGCCCTGCTGGCGCTGTCCACGTCCGCCATGATTACCGCTTTGACCAGCCGCATCCTGCGCATCGCGCCGGGCAATGTCGACGTCGGCTCCGCGACCGGCTCGGCCGCCGTCAACGCGGGCATCGCCGCCGGCTCGTTCCTCGGTGGGCGCCTCCTGGACGCGCACGGCCCGCACAGTACCGCCGTCACCGCGATGTTCCTTGTCGCCGCGGGACTCCTTCTTCTCCTCGTCGAGGAGCCGATCAGCCGCCGCGCCTACTGGAAGACACGCACATAGTCCACGAGCATCCGCTGGGGCAGCACCGTCGCGGCCGTGGGCGGTCCCGGGAAGGCGCCGCCGAGAGCGTTGTCCAGCAGTAGCGCGAACGGGTGGTCGTACACCCAGGGTCCGCGCGTCGTCTCCGTCGTGGCGCGGCTGACGGTAAAGAAGGTCTTGCCGTCGACCGAGAACGCGATCCGGTCCGGACGCCAGTCGGCGGCGTAGACGTGGAAGTCGGCGGCGGCGTCGCCGGCCGTGTGGTAGCGCGCGCCGATACCGGATCCGTCGTGATAGGCCGACGCGTGCAGGGTCGAGGAGATCTCGTCCGGTGCGACGCCCACGTGCTCCATCACGTCGACCTCGCCGCACGACGGCCAGTTCGCTTGTCCCGTATAGAGGTTGTCGCCGAGCATCCAGAACGCCGGCCACAGTCCGGGCGTACCGGAGACCTTGATGCGCGCCTCGACCCGTCCGTACGTGAAGCTGAACGAGCCGTGCGTGTTCAGCCGCGCCGAGGTGTACTGGCACGTGGTACTGCCCGATATCGGATCGCGTGGGCAGGTGGAGCCGGCGGTCTGCTCCCGCCGTGCCTCCAGCACGAGATTGCCGGTGCCGTCCTGGTACGTGTTGTGGTTGTCGGTGTAGTACTGCAACTCGCCGGTACCCCCGAGCCCGACGTCCGGATGCCACTTGTGCGGATCGGGTGGCTGACCCGGCGCCCCGTTGAACTCGTCCTGCCACACCAACTGCGGCGGATTCCGTGGCGGGGGCGGTGGCGCGGGCGGCGCGACGGGTACCCCGCCGGTGCCGTACACGCCCAACTCCCACAGCGAGTATCCGGTGGCGTCGGCGCCGAGCGTGGTGCGTACCCGGAGGAACCGTCCTGCGGCGCGCACCGGTACCTTCTCCAGCAGTCCCCTGCCGGCGCTTGTGCGCCAGACCGTATGCCAGCGCCGGGCATCGGGGGAAACCTGGATGTCGTACGCGCGGGCGAACTGGGTGGCCCATTGCAGCACAACACGATCGATGTCGGCCGGCCCGCCGAGGTCGACCTGGAGGTATGCCGGCGATCCGGGTGGCGCCCGGGTGGCCCAACGGGTGGCCGGATCGGCGTCGACCGCGTTGGCGGCGGCGCACGCCGGGCAACCCACGTCATCGCGGGACGAGGACGCCTCGACGGGCTTGTGGAAGGAGAGCAGCGTCTCGTCCCGCGCCGCCATTCCCCGCGCCTCGTCGGCCGGGGTGAGCGCCGGTGTCGAGCCGGTCCGGATCTCCAGTTCCCGAACGGAGTAGCCGTACCTGGTGGCCCGGGCCCGCAGCCACAGCCGCACGTACCGGCCCGTACCGGCGAGGAAGAGGGTCTGCCGCCCACCGTTGCCGATCGTGGTGGCGTAGCTCGTCCGCCACTGCCGCGCGTCGTCGCTGACCTGGATCTCGTAGCTCGCGGCGTAGGCGTCCTCCCACGCCAGTACCGCTTGGCAGATGGTTTCGCGGTGGCCGAGATCCACGGTCAGTGACTGGGGATCCGACCACGTGCTGGACCAGCGGCTGGCCACATTGCCGTCCACCGCCGCCCGCGCCGGCAGTTCACTGTTCTCAGTGGACGATGCCGTGACGGGCTGGCCGCGAGCCACGTTTCGCCCGCCGCACTTGTCCGCCAGCGGTATGCCGTAGACCCGCAGTTCGCCGATGGCGTATCCGGACGCGGTTGCGCGGGCGGTGAGGTAGATGCGGACGTAGCGGCCGGCACCGACCAGCGCGACGGACTGGCTGCCTTGCGAGCCGGCCAGCCGGGCAGCGGTGGTCCACGTTTGCGCGTCGTCACTGATCTGCACCTGGTACGCGCCCGAGTAGCCGGCGCCGCTCCAATCCACCGCGATCCGCTGCAGCTGCGCGCGAGCCTGCAGGTCGACCTGGAGCCATTGCGGGTCACCGCCAATGGCACGCCAGGGCGTACCGGCTCGACCGTCGACGGCGTCGGCCGGTTCGCTACCCGTGGCGCTCGACGAAGCGGTGGCCGGCCGGTGGCTGGAGAGCAGTTGCACACCGCTGGACCTGAGGGCGTTGACCGCCACGACCGTACCGGCGGCGAGCAGTACCAGCGTCACGCCGATCGCCCATGCCGCCGGATGTGCGGTCGAATGCCGGGTAGGTGAACCGCGGTCAGCCATACACGCGTACCCACTCGACGAGCATGGACTGTTCGGCCCAGGTATCGTCCGGGACACCGGCCCAACCGCCAACAGCAAGGTTGATGATTGGTGACTGTGGACGGTCGTCGAACGGCCACGCTCCACCTCGCGCCTCGACATCCTGCTCGTTCACGATGCCGGTCAATCTGCCATCGATGAAGAAGCGGAGCTCGCCGGCGGCCCAGGCGACCGCGTAGGTATGAAAAGCGCGACCCCAGTCGCCGGCGGAGGGCGCCACCCCGACGCCTACGTCACCGGTACCGTCTCGGCTGGGCGAATGGGTGCCCTGGTGGACCTGTCCGCGGGTGGCGGCCGAGGCGGGTGCCTCCATGATGTCGATTTCTCCGCACGCGGGCCACCCGTACCGGTCGTCCTCGCCGAGCAACCAGAAGGCGGGCCAGACGCCGGTGCCCGTCGGTACCTTGATGCGCGCCTCGAAGAGTCCACAGTGGAACAACTGGGGGCGCAGGGAGTGGCGCACGCTCAACCGGGCCGAGGTGAACTCCGGCGACGGCGACGGCGACGGCGACGGCGACGGCGACTTTGACGGCGATCGGTGCCGGATCGCGGTGAGTACCAGGCGTCCCCGTCCGTCGTAGTGAGCATTAGCACTATCGGTGGTGTACGCCTGCCGTTCACTGCTCGGCTGCCAGCGGTCGGTCACCTTCGGCGCCCACCGGCGAGGGTCCGGTGGGGAGTCGGCGGGACCAGTACATTCGTCGGACCAGATCAGACGCAACGGTCTCCCCTTTCAGGGCCTCCGTCCCGGCTACCCACCGGCTGTCCCGGCTACCCACCAAGCCGCCGCAACATCCTGGCTGTAGTTGGTTCAGCACCCTTAGTAGCAAAGGGTGTGCCTGGCTCAATCTGTTTGCTGCTCCGGGCGCCGGGTAGGGAGTTTGCGAAGAATCCGAAGAGACTTTCCGGCCCGGGCGCATGTCATGAACTTCTACGCCCTGCGGCTTGATCCCTATGAATTTGAGGAGGAGTTCAACGTGCGCGGGCTCGCCAAGACCCGGTCGATCCTGCTGGAGTCCCAAGTGGAGGACCAGGCAGTGACGCCGGACACGCCAGCCGTATCCGCACCCGCGTCCGCGCCCCCGGATCAGACGTCGGATCGGACGGTGGCGCCACCAGCCACGGCACCGAGCGTGCCCAACCAACGCCGGTCCGGCGAAGGGCTGGCCGAGCACGACGCGGCCACTGAGATGCTGCCAGTGACCAAGGCGGGCTCGCGGCACCGGGACAGCACGCCGGCGCCACAGGTGGCGGAAGCTGCCGCCGCGAAACCGGAACGGATGTCTGGCGACCCATGGCGCGAGTCGTTGTACCTGTCGCCAGCGGCCGATCGCCCGGACCGCAAGCCATGGGAACCGACAGCCGCCTGGTTGGTCCCCGCGCTCCTGGCGGAGATCGCCGGCGGGCTTGGCCTTGCCCGGCCGAGCCTGTGGACCGACGAGTTGCAGACCTGGGGAATGTCGGGTACTCCGTGGTCCCAGTTCTGGCCGGTGCTGCGATGGGTGGATGCGGTACTGGCGCCCTACTACGTCGCCATGCACCTGTGGGCCAGCGTCGCCGGTACCTCGGACATCGCGATGCGGTTCCCGTCGGTCGCCGCGATGATCGGTGCGGCGGCGCTGGTCGGCCTGCTCGGTACCCGCCTGGCCGGACCCCGGGTCGGCCTGATCGCCGGTGTCGTCTTCGCGGTGTTGCCCGGTGTCAGCCGGTACGGGCAGGAGGCTCGGCCCTACGCACTGACCGCGTTCGCTTCCGTCCTGGCGACCTACCTGCTGGTGGTGGCGCTCAATCGACCGGCGCGCTGGCGCTGGGCCGCGTACGCACTCGCCGTCGCGGCGTTGGGTCTGTTGCATGTGGTCGCCGTACTGCTGCTGGTCGGGCACGCCTGGCTCGTACTGGCCTGGCGCCGGCCCTTGTTCAAGAAATGGTTCGCCGCCGGTGTGCTCGGTCTGGTTCCACTGCTTCCCGTGCTGTGGCTGGGTGCCCGGCAGCGCAACCAGGTCGCCTACATTCCACACGTTGGCCTGAGCAGCTTCCTGCCCACCACGACCGCGGTGTTCGGCAGTCTCGCCGTCGGGCTTGTCGTGATGGGGCTGGCCGGCTGGGCACTCCCGCTTCGCTGGCCGACCGCGCTGTACACGACGTGGGCGGTGGTGTCGACGGCCACCCTGGTCGTCGTCTCGCTGGTGATGCCGCTGCTACTCCCGCGGTATCTGGTGTTCACCCTGTCCGCCTGGGCACTGCTCGCCGGCACGGCGCTGGCGCGGCTGCGTCCACTGTGGACAACGGTGGCGGTGATCCTGATAGCCGCCCTGGGACTGCCCAGCCAGTTGGCGATCCGGCATTCCGACGGTCATGACGAGGCCACCCGCGACGCGGCCAAGGTGATCGCCACCCACGAACGCCCGGGCGACGCCGCGGTATACGCGACCAACGAAGAGCGTGGCGGTTGGACCACCCGGGATCTGGCGGCCCACTACATACCCGCCGACCGGCGACCGCGCGATGTGCTGCTGACCCGGCCGCCACGTACGGACGGGCAACTGCTCGCCGGCGAGTGCACGGACG
>JBPYFB010000204.1:0-10525 GCA_051986465.1 Rugosimonospora sp. | reverse complement strand
GTGCCCGCCCAGAATCACCCCGATCGCCTCGGGATGGGCGCGCGCGACCGCGGCGATGTCCAGGCCGAGCTGGAAACCGGGGCGCCGCCACGGTACCCACACCACCCTGTCGCCGAAGCACTCCTTGGTCAGCGCCTCGCCGTCGGCGGCGGTGGCCAGCGCGATGCCGGAGTCGGGGTGCAGGTGGTCCACGTGCGCGGCGTCGACCAGGCCGTGCATGGCGGTGTCGATGGACGGCGCGGCACCGCCCCGGCCGTGCAGGCAGAAGTCGAAGGCGGCGACCATCTCGTCCTCGCGCGCCACGCCCGGGTACACCGCGGGCAGGGCGCGCAGCCGGTCCAGCCGCAGCGCCGCCAGGCCCGCCTCGGTGAGGGTACCGAGGTCCCCGCCGGAACCCTTCACCCACAACAGTTCGACGGGGGTGCCGGTCACCGGATCGGTGGCGGTACCCTTCGCCGACGTGTTGCCGCCGGCGTAGTTCGTGTTGCGCGGGTCGGCACCGAGCCTGCGGGAGCGCCCGATCAGATCGTCTATTGTGGACACCTAGGCTCCCCAGCCGGCCTGTGCCCCGCCGGTACGCTCGGCGGCGATGCGCTGCGCGTAGCCGGACCGGGCGTAGGCGGCCATCGGATCCGGGTCCAGTCCCATGTCCTCGCGCAACCGGGCGAGCAGCGGCCGCACGTCGGTGTTGTACGCGTCCATCAGTACCGCGTTGGCGGCCAGCACGTCGCCGTCGCGCTGCGCGCCCGACAGCGCGTCCCGGTCCACCAGCAGCGCCTTGGCCGTGGCCTCCTGCGCGTTCATGACCGAGCGGATCTGGCCGGGAATCTTCGGCTCGATGTTGTGGCACTGGTCGAGCATGAAGTTCACCCCGCTCGCGGGGTCCAGCCCGCCGCCCCGGTTGACCTCGTGCATGATGCGGAAGAGCTGGAACGGATCGGCGGCGCCCACCATCAGGTCGTCGTCGGCGTAGAAGCGGGAGTTGAAGTCGAAGGCGCCCAGCTTGCCCTCGCGCAGCAGCATGGCCACGATGAACTCGATGTTGGTGCCGGGTGCGTGGTGCCCGGTGTCCACGACCACCTTCGCGTTCGCGCCCAGCCGCAGGCAGTGGGTGTACGCGGTGCCCCAGTCCGGCACGTCGGTGTGGTAGAAGGCGGGTTCGAACAGCTTGTACTCCAGGAGCATCCGCTGATCCGAGCCGAGCCGGTCGTACACAGTGGACAGTGATTCGGCCAGCCGGTCCTGCCGGGCGCGGATGTCGTCCTGCCCCGGATAGTTGGTGCCGTCGGCGAACCACAGCTTCAGGTCGGCCGAGCCGCTGGCGTCCATGATGTCGACGCACTCCAGCAGGTGCCCGACCGCCTTGGCGCGTACCCGCGGGTCGGCGTGGCACACGCTGCCCAGCATGTAGTCGTCGTCCTGGAAGGTATTGGAGTTGATGACGCCGAGCGTCACGCCCTGTTCCTTGGCGTGCCGCGCCAGGTCCGGGTAGTTGTCCACCTTGTCCCACGGGATGTGCAGCGAGACCGTGGGCGCCACGCCGGTGTAGCGGTGCACCTGCGCCGCATCCGCCACCTTCTCGTACGGATCCCGGGGCACGCCCGGCTGGGCGAACACCTTGAACCGGGTACCGGAATTCCCGAAAGCCCACGACGGCAGTTCAATCCGCTGGGACCGCAACGCCGCCGTCACGGCCGTCGGTTCAGCCATGGGTCGCCACTCCTGTCTACCGCCGGTCCGCTGCCTGCCTACCGCCGGTCCCATGCTTCGCAACGCGATTCGCCGCTTCCCCAGCCGATTCGCCGCTTCCTAGCCGATTCGCAGCGGGTGAATCGTTTCATGGCGTGTATGCTAGGCTCCTCCTCCAGCAGGCGTCAAGGCACGCGGCGGTTTCGGCCCGTGGCCGCACCGCGCCGAGCGTCCATCGGATTGAGAGTCCATTAGGTCAAGGGTCCATCGGGTCAAGACTCCGCAGGGGTCGGGCGTCCACAGGTCGAGGCGGTACATGATCAGCATCAAGGATGTCGCTCGCCATGCGGGCGTCTCCGTCGGCACCGTCTCGAACGTGATCAACCGCCCGCAGCTGGTCTCGTCCGAGGTACGCGCCCGGGTGACCGCCGTCATCGAGGAACTCGGGTACGTGCGCAGCGAATCCGCACGCCACCTGCGGGCCGGGCACAGCCGGATCATGGCGCTGCTCGTGCTGGACATGGCGAACCCGTTCTTCGTGGAGGTCGCGCGCGGCGTGGAACGGGCGGCCCGGACCGAAGGACTGGGCCTGATGCTGTGCAACAGCGGCCAGGATCCGCGGCAGGAGGCGGAGTACCTCGCGCTCTTCGCGGAGCAGCGGGTGCGCGGGGTGCTGGTCACTCCCGCAGATACCAACGGCGCCAACGTCGCCGCGTTCCGCCGCCACGGCATACCGCACGTCCTCGTCGACCGGGTCGCCTCGGCGGAGGACGGCTGTTCGGTATCGGTGGACGACGTCGCCGGGGGTGAACTCGCCGCCACCCACCTGGTCCGCGCCGGTCATCGCCGGATCGCTTACATCAGCGGCCCGGCAGCCCTCTCGCAGTGCCGGGACCGGCAGGCCGGTGCCCTGGCCGCGATGGCGGCGGCCGGGCTGCCGCCCAGCGCGCTCACCGTGCTGGAGGTGGACCAGATGAGCGTCTCCTCCGGGCGTGACGCCGGCTCCCGCCTGCTCGGGCTGGCCGACCGGCCGACCGCGGTGTTCTGCGTCAACGATCTGGTCGCCCTCGGTGTGCTGCAGGCCATGTTCGCCGCCGGGGTGCGGGTACCGGAGCAGATGGCGATCGTCGGGTACGACGACATCGAGTTCGCGGCCGCGGCGGCGGTACCGCTGACCTCGGTGCGCCAGCCCGCCTTCCGGATGGGCCAGCGGGCCGCCGAGCAACTGATCGACGAGACCTCGCAGGGGCGCGAGCGGCACCGGCACGAGCGGGTGGTCTTCCAGCCGGAGCTGGTGGTTCGCGGGTCGAGCCTGGCCCGGTAGGTCCGGCCGGCCCGGCGTCATGGCATTGGTTTACAACGCGCCCGAACACAGATAACGGCTAGATTTCGCCGCCGGCCGCCAGTCTTGACACGTCTGAAACTGCTCAGTAATGTGGCGTCCACACGTGAAACGATTCATCTAGCTCTTTCCTCCTGGGCTTCCGGCGACCGTCACCTCGCCGGGAGTCGAAATCGCCGGACCGGCCGAGGTTCCTTTCATGGGACTCGCATCGCAACACTCCAGCGAGGTGTAGGGGATCCGTCCATGAGCGAGCCCGACCCGCCGCCGACGCCGCTACTGGCGTTGTCCGGCGTGAGCAAGTCCTTCGGGTCGGTACGGGCGCTGCGGGACGTCTCCCTCCGGCTGTATCCCGGTGAGGCGCACGCCCTCGCCGGCGAGAACGGCGCCGGCAAGTCCACCCTGACCAAAATCATGGCCGGCGTGTACCGGCCGGACAGTGGGCACGTCCTGCTCGACGGTGCGCCGGTCACCTTCGCCGGGCCGGCGGACGCCCGGGACGCGGGCGTCGCCGTGATCTACCAGGAGCCGACGCTCTTCCCCGACCTGACCGTGGCGGAGAACATCTTCATGGGCCGCCAGCCGCGCGCTCCAGGGAGGCGACTGCGCACCATCGACCGGCGCGCGATGAACGAGGCGGCCGAGGCGCTGTTCCGCCGGTTGGGTGTCGTCATGGAGCCGACCGCGCCCGCGCGCGGGTTGTCCATCGCCGACCAGCAGATGGTGGAGATCGCCAAGGCGCTGTCGCTCAACGCCCGGGTCCTCGTCATGGACGAACCCACGGCGGCCCTGACCAGCAGCGAGGTGGCGCGGCTGTTCGCCGTCGCCAGGGCGCTGCGCGACCAGGGCGCCGCCGTGCTGTTCATCTCGCACCGGCTCGAAGAGATCTTCGAGCTGTGCCAGCGGGTCACCACCCTGCGCGACGGGCAGTTCGTCGCCAGCGACCTGGTCGCCGACCTGACCCCCGACGACCTGATCCGCCGCATGGTGGGCCGGCACCTGGACAACCTGTTCCCGAAGACCGAGGCCGCGATCGGCGAGGCAGCCCTGTCGGTAGCGCGGCTGACCCGGGAGGGCGTCTTCACGGACGTCTCGTTCGAGGTGCGGCGGGGCGAGATCGTCGCGCTGGCCGGCCTGATCGGGGCCGGGCGTACCGAGGTCGCCCGGGCGATCTTCGGCATCGACCGCTGGGACGCCGGCCGGGTGAGTGTGGCGGGTGCGCCGCTGCCCCCGGCGTCGCCCACCGCCGCGATGGCCGCGGGAGTGGCGCTGGTACCGGAGGACCGGCGGGCGCAGGGCCTGGTGATGGAGATGTCGGTGGAGCGCAACATCGGCCTGACCCAGTTGCCCGCGCTGAGCCGGTTCGGCCTGATCAGCCGGCGGCGGGAACGCGACCGCGCCACAGACTGGGCGCTGCGGCTGCGGCTGAAGTACGCCCGGCTCTCCGACGCCGTCACGATGCTCTCCGGTGGCAACCAGCAGAAGGTGGTCCTGGCCAAGTGGCTGGCCACCCGCCCGAAGGTACTCATCGTCGACGAGCCCACCCGCGGCATCGACGTGGGTACCAAGGCCGAGGTGCACCGGCTGCTGTCGGAGCTGGCCGGGCAGGGGGTCGCGGTCCTGATGATCTCCTCCGAGCTGCCGGAGGTGCTGGGCATGGCCGACCGGGTGCTGGTCATGCGGGAAGGGCGGCTGGTCGCGGAGATCGCCCGGGCGGACGCGACCGAGGAGTCCGTGATGGCCGCGGCGACCGGCCAGGCGGTCCGCGCATGAGTACCACCACGCAGCCCACCGCCGCGCCGTCCCGGGTCGCGTCGGCAGAGCCCAAACGCTTCATGGACAAGGTTCTGCGGGTACGGGAACTGGCGCTGCTGCTGATCCTCGTCGCGCTGCTGCTGGGCACCGAGGGCGGCAACACCCGGTTCCTGAACGTCCAGGGCGTACGGGACCTGCTGCTCAACGCGACGATCCTGGTCGTCGTCGGTACCGGTCAGGCCGCCGTCGTCATCACCCGCAACGTCGACCTGTCGGTCGGCTCGACGCTGGGCATCGCCGCCTTCGCCACCGGAAAGTACCTGCAGGGCGGTGGGAACCCGGTCCTCGCCGTACTGCTCGCGGTGCTGCTCGGCTGCGGTATCGGCCTGCTCAACGGGGTACTGGTGAGCTTCGGCAGGGTGCCCTCGCTCGTGGTCACGCTGGGCACCCTGTTCGTCATCCGGGGCCTGGACTCGATCTGGGTATCGTCGCGGGAAATCGTCGCGCACGACCTGCCCGCGTCGTTCGTGGCGCTGGGCCACGGTGGACCGTTCTTCCTGCCGTACCTGGCCGCCATCGCGCTGGTCGTGCTGGTGTTGGTCGGGTTCTACCTGCGCTCGTACCGCGGCGGCCGGGAGTTCTACGCGATCGGTTCCAATCCGGAGGCGGCGCGGCTGGCCGGCATCCCGACGCGCAAGCGCATCTTCAGTGCGTACGTCCTCTGTGGAGCGTTGGCCGGCCTCGGTGGCGCGCTGTACCTGGCGACCTTCGGCAACGTGGACTCCAACACCGGCTTCGGGTACGAGCTGGCCGTGGTGAGCGCGGTGGTGGTGGGCGGCGTCGCGTTCACCGGTGGCTCCGGCACGGTTTTCGGCGCGGCCCTGGGCGCGCTGCTGCTGACCACCATCGACAAGGCCCTGCCGGCGCTGGGCGTCGGCTCGTCGTGGGAGGGCGCGATTCACGGCTTCCTGCTGCTCGCCGCGATAGCGGTGGACCGGCTGCTCGCGTTGCGGGTGGCCCGGACACTGCGCCGAAGGAGCGCGCGCCATGGCCAGTGACCACAGTGGACGGTACGCCCCCGGGCCCAGGTTGGGCGCGCTGGTGCGCTGGGACTCGGTGGTGGCGGTGCTGCTCGTACTCGTCCTGCTGTACGGCTTCCTCCGCGTGGACTCCTTCGGTACCGCGTCGAACCTGGCGTTCCTGATCGGCGTCACGATGCCCATCGCGCTGGTCGCGCTGCCCATGACGATGCTGGTGATCGCGGGCGAGGTCGACCTGTCGGTCGGCTCGATGGTCGGGCTGTCCAGTTCCGTGATGGGCGCGCTGTGGAACGCCAACTGGCCCATCGAGTACGTCATGCCGCTGTGCATACTGCTCGGCGCGCTCGGCGGCTTTGTCAACGGAATCCTGGTGACCAGGCTCGGCCTGCCCTCCCTCGCGGTGACCATCGGTACCTTCGCCGCCTACCGGGGCATCGCCCAGATCGTGCTCGGCGCCAACACCGTCACCGACTGGCCGGTGAAGTACCTGACGCTGGGCTCCGGCCGGCTGGGCAACACCTTCATCCCGTACACCTTCCTGCTCTACCTCGCCCTGCTGGCGATCACCGCGGTCGTCCTGCACGCCAGCTCGGTGGGGCGCGCGCTGTACGCGATCGGCGCCAACCGGGACGCGGCGTACTTCGCCGGCTTGCGGGTCAAGCGGCTCAAGCTTTGCATGTTCGTACTGACCGGCATGGTTTCCGGCCTCGCCGGCGTGATCTGGACCCTGCACTACGCCACCGCCGTCTACAGCAACGCCCAGGGACTGGAGCTGTCGGTCATCGCCGCCGTACTGCTGGGCGGCGTCGACTTCAACGGCGGCAAGGGCACGCTCGGCGGCGCCGTGGCGGGTGTCTTCCTGCTCGGCACCCTGCAGACACTGATGAAGCTCGCGGACGTCTCCGACCAGTCCCAGAACGTCATCACCGGACTTCTTCTCGTTATCTCCGTGCTCGGGCCGCGGGTGGCCCAGCAGGTGCGGGACGCGGTGCGACGGCGCCGATCCGCCGCACCGGCCCCACCAATCGGCTCCGGCAATCCGGCCACGCCGGGCGGGGCCTGACGAACGCGCAGTTCTTCACCGAAAGGCAACGACCATGAATACCCGAAACACCATGCCGGGCCGGCGCCTGGCGATGGCCGTGGCCGGCGCCGCGGTACTCGCCATGACGCTCGCGGCCTGTGGCGGCACCACGAAGAACAGCACCAATACCTCATCGCAGGCGCCGGCCGCCGGCGGCTCCGCCAACCCGAACGGCACCATCAAGACTGGCCTGAAGGTCGCGTTCCTGCCCAAGCAGGTGAACAACCCGTACTTCACCACCTCCGACAACGGCGGCAAGAAGGTCGTGGAGGCGAACGGCGGAACCTACAAGGAGGTTGGCCCCTCCTCCGCGACCGACACCGCGGGCCAGGTGGGCTACGTGAACACGCTGACCCAACAAGGTGAAAACGCCATCGTCGTCTCCGCACAGGACCCGGGCGCGCTGTGCACCGGGCTGAAGGCGGCCATGGCGCAGAAAATCGCCGTGGTCACCTTCGACGCCGACACCAACACGGACTGCCGCCAGGTCTTCGTGAGCCAGGCCAGCCCGGAGGCGATCGGCCGCAGCGAGGTGCAGTTGCTGGGCAAGGAGCTCAACTACACCGGCGACATCGCGGTGCTGTCCGCCGCGCAGACCGCACCGAACCAGAACACCTGGATCGGGTTCATGCAGGACGAGCTGAAGGACCCGAAGTACGCGAAGATGAAGCTGGTGAAGATCGCGTACGGCAACGACGACGCGCAGAAGTCGTTGCAGGAGACCCAGGGCCTGCTGCAGCAGTTCCCCAACCTGAAGGGCATCATCTCGCCCACCACAGTCGGCATCAAGGCGGCGGCGCAGTACCTGTCCAGCTCGCAGTACAAGGGCAAGGTGCAGCTGGTGGGTCTGGGTACGCCCAACGACATGCGGCAGTACGTCAAGGACGGCACGGTACAGGGGTTCGAGCTGTGGGACCCGGGCAAGCTGGGTGAGTTGGCGGCGTGGACCGCGATGGCGCTCGCCTCGGGCATCATCACCGGCGCCACGGGGGAGAGCTTCACCGCAGGCGACATGGGCAAGTACACCATCGCGGACAAGGGTGTGGTGCTTCTCGGCGACCCGACCGTCTTCACCAAAGACAACATCGACCAGTTCAACTTCTAGTTGGCCCCGGTCCCGCGCGAGCGAAGCGAGCGCCAATATTACGGCCGGGCGGCCCGTACGGTCGCCCGGCCCGACCACGATGCGGGGGTACTCCGTGCAACGCGTCTGCTTCCTTCTCAAGGTGCGCGCCGATCGCGTGTCCGAGTACCGGCGCCGGCACGCCGAGGTCTGGCCGGAGATGCGCCAGGCGCTGCACGAGACCGGCTGGCACAACTACTCGCTCTTCCTGCGGGAGGACGGTCTCCTCGTCGGATACCTGGAGACCGAGGACTTCGAGGCGGCCCGCGCGGCGATGGCGGCCACCGACATCAACGCCGTCTGGCAGGCCGAGATGGCCCCGTTCTTCGAGGAGTTGGAAGGCGGCGCGGCCGACGAGGCGATGCGCCCGCTGCCCGAGGTGTTCCACCTGCCTTAGGCCATCCCCCGTCACGCATTGAAGTCTTGACATATGTGCTGATCGCCCAGGAGGATATTGACCAAGACGACCCGGGCGGCGCAGCCTAGGGCCTCGCCACGGGGGCAAGAAAGACGGACGCGCGTATTGTCGCTCCACTGTGGACCGACGTTGATGTGACTCCTCAATCGGCTTGCTGCCAACCCGCCGTGGCTGTGATGCAGGCAGGGCGGATTTGAGGAGGATGACAGTGAAGTGGCTCAGACCTAAGAAGCTGCTGGCCGCGCTCGCCGTGATATCGGCGGTCACGGTGGGCGCGGTGGTGGCGGTGGCGGATCCCGCCCTCGCGGCGACCGGCTGCAGCTGGTGCGACGGTAAGGACCCGGCCAACTTCCAAATTCAGAGCGGGCCTTACGACTATTACTACTGTTCTGACGACGCGTACACCCCGATGGAGGCGGACGACGGCGTCAGTGTCTGGATCGACCTGCGGTACAGCCCGAGGTGCCGTACCGTGTGGGCCCGGTCATCCAGCCCCAGCGTGCACTTCTGGGTGGAGCGCAACTCGCCGCACCGGGTCGAGGACGTGACGTCGAGCTGGATGGGAGGCACGTTCTGGACCGCGATGGTCTATGACGGCGGCTACATCAGCCGCGTCTGCTTCGACACCCACACGACCCCCATCTGCTCTGGCTGGTGGTAAGCCGTCCGCGTCCAAGATCCCCGCAACTTCATTGAAGTTGCGGGGTTGGACAGGCCCCAACGCCGCAACTTCAATGAAGTTGCGGTGGGAGGCCGTGTCGCCGTCGAGGGTTTGACCGCTGCGACGCGGGTACCCGCCCATCATGGGTGCCGTACCCGCCCTACCAGAAGTGCTGCAGGTCGAGGTGACCTCCGCCTGCAACCTGCGCTGCGCGATGTGTCTCGTGCGGTACCGGCCGCCGGTCAACAAGCTCGCCGGCGCCATGCCGCTGGCCATGTTCCGCCAGCTCCTCGACGACCTACCCGGCTTGCGCGAGCTGACCCTGCAGGGGCTGGGGGAGCCGCTGCTCGCGCCGAACCTGCTGGAGATGATCCGGTACGCCAAGGCGCGCGGCATCCGGGTCGGCTTCAACTCCAACGCCACCCTGTTGACCGCGCGCCATTCGGGTGAGCTGGTGGACGCGGGGCTGGACTGGCTGCACGTGTCGTTGGACGGCGCCGACGCGAGCACCTTCGAGGCGATCCGCGAGGGAGCCTCGTTCGACACGGTGATGCGTAACCTGGCCGGCCTCGTCGAGGCCAAGCGGGCGGCGGGTACCGGCGCGCCCCGGATCCGGGTGGTCTTCGTCGCGATGCGCCGCAACATCGCCCAGCTTCCGGAACTGGTGCGGCTGCTCGGACGGGTGGGCGTGTCGGAGCTTCGCGTGCAGAACCTGTCGCACACGTTCAGCGACACGGATCCGGCCGGCGCGTACCAGGAGATCCGCCGGTACGCGCACGATGAGGCACTGTGGACCGGCGAGGACGACACGGCGTGCTCGGCCGCGTTCACCGCCGCCGAGGACGCCGCTCGCGAGGAGGGCGTGACGCTGCGGCTGCCCAGCACCACCTTTCGTGCGGGACGGTGCACATGGCCCTGGGATGCGTCCTATGTGACCAGTGCGGGCGTGGTACAGCCGTGCTGCATGGTGATGGGCGACGACCGGGTTGCGCTGGGCCGCCTCACCGAGCACCGCTTCCCGGAGATCTGGGCGGGCGAGGCTTACCGGGAGTTCCGCCGGCGCCTGGCGAGCGGGGATGACCCGCCGGATGTCTGCCGGGGCTGCGCGCTGTATCAGGGCACCTTCTGAGGCGTCGGCGTCGCTAGTGCGGCCAGGCGCCGGACTTCGCGGGCCTGTGTGAGCAGCCGGAGCAGTCCATCCAGATCCTCGTCGCTCAGCACCATGTACGTGTGTGCGTGGCCCTCGACGGCCGCGTTCTCAGCCACGATCGGACGCTCTTCGTCTTCCAGCACCTCGCGCAGGCTCAGGTCGATCTGGTCACCGGATACCGTGATGTTCAGTTCCGCCCGACCGGTGTCCACGCAGCCGATGACGGTGTCCACGCGCCCGCGTGGTTTGCGCTCCACGACGGT
>JBPYFB010000203.1:0-6681 GCA_051986465.1 Rugosimonospora sp. | reverse complement strand
GCGCGGGCCGGCTGGACTGGGCCGGCATCCCGGGGGTCGGGTAGCTGCCTCGTATTCACTCGACCGCCGTCAGCGGCCTGCGTCGAGTGCAGGAGGACGGCGGCTAGCTGACAGCCACCTCACGAGTCCAGGTACTACACAACTTTGGACCACCTCCCTTCTCGTGTACGCCCAACCTATGGAGTCCGAACGGCGCTCGCAAGTGACTTTCCTGACAACGCCTCAGACGGCGGCTCAGACGGCGGCCACCGGTGCGGCGTGGAACAGGGCGCTTACCGATTCGCCGTTGTGAATCCGCCGGATCGCCTCGGCGAACGCCGGGGCGACGGAGAGTACGTGCAGCTTCGGTACCCGCTTCGGGAGCGGGATCGGCACCGTATTGGTGCAGACGATCTCGGATACGTCGGGCTGGCTGTCCAGCCGGCGGAGCGCGCCGGCCGAGAACAGGCCGTGCGTGCAGGCGATACGGATCGACGCGACGCCCCGCTCGCGCAGCCGGTCCAGGAGCTCCAGGACGGTCGAGCCCTTGGCGATCTCGTCGTCCAAGATAATCACGTCACGGCCGGTGACGTCGCCGATGATCGCGCTGATCGTGACCCGGTCGTCGGGGAAGCGCTGCTTCGCGCCGGCCGCCACCGGTACCCCCAGAAGCCTGGCGAAGGCCGCCGCCTCCTTCGCGTTGCCCAGGTCGGGCGAGACAACGACGGTGTTGTCCAGGTTGTACCCGCGGAAGTGCGCGGCGAGTTCGTGTAGCGCGTGCAGGTGGTCGACGGGTACCCCGAAGAACCCGTGTACCTGCGGCGAGTGCAGCGTCATCGTGAGTACCCGCTGCGCCCCGGCGGCGGCGAGCAGGTCGGCGACGAGCCGGGCACCGATCGAGATGCGCGGCGCGTCCTTCTTGTCGGAGCGGGCGTATGCGTAGTGCGGCATGACGACCGTGATGCGCCCGGCCGAGGCGCCGCGGGCGGCGTCGGTCATCAGCAGCAGTTCGACGAGGTGCTCCTGCACGGGCGGTACCAGCGGCTGGATCAGGTATACGTCGCGTTCCCGGCAGTTGGCTTGCAGCTGTACCTCGAGGCAGTCGTTGGCGAACCGATGTACCCGGGTGGGGTGCAGCGGCTCCTCGAGGTGTGCGCAGATCTCGGCGGCTAAGTCAGGATGGGCGCTTCCGCTGAAGACAGCGATCTCTCGCACGTACCTCTCCCCCTGTTAGGCCCAGCGGCGACGACGCGGAAGCCGTCGGCATTAGGCTACGACGGCCGGCCATCCTGCCAGCCGGCTACCCGGTACCCGCGCACCATTCGGAATCTGTTGTCACACAAGCGACTGCGCGCATTGGGGAGACGACGGGAAGCGACGGGGAGGGTGAACGCGGGGCATCCCGGTCTTGCCCGCCGGCACTAGTATCCACGCGTGGTCCTTGTACCGTGGCCGCGCCGGCGGCGCGTACGGGCGAATCTGTTCCCGCGCGGCACGGTCGCTGACCAGGAGGTCGCGGACGGCGCGCGCTACATCGTCTGCGGGGACGATCCGCTGACCCAGCGGTTGGTCGAGGAGCTCGCCGTCCGGTACCGGCTGAAGGTTACGGTGATCCTGCCCTCCCGCAAGACCAGGCAAGGCCCGGAGATCGCCAGACTTCCGGGCGTGCGCGTCGTTGAACGGACCCGGCTGGACGCGGAGGCATTCAAGGCGGCGGGCGTTCAGTCGGCCAGCGGGCTCGCCCTGGTCAACCAGGATGACGTGGGCAACCTGCATGCCGCGCTACAGGCCCAGGAGCTCAACCCGGATCTGCGCCTGGTCGTGCGGATGTTCAACATGAGCCTGGGGTACAGCATCCGCCGCCTGCTGCGGCACTGCCGGGTGCTGTCGGACGCCTCGATCGCCGCGCCCGCGTTCGTCGCCTCCGCGCTCGGCGAGGTCGCGCCGAGCGAGGCGCGGCCGAGCGATGTGGAGCGGTTCAACTGGATCGGCGTGCACCTGCGCGTGCCCGGGCGAACTCTGTACGTCGCCCGACGCGAGGATGTGGCCCCCGCCGATGTGGTCTGCGGGCTCGCCGCCACCGCCGGCCCGGGCGAGCCCGACCTGCTCCCGCGCGACCAGGACGACGCCGACCTTGTGCTGGCGGCGGCGCGCTTCGGGGCACGCCCCGGCATGCGGCTGCGGCAGGCCGGCCGGCGGGTCCGCTTCATCTACCTGCTCCGCGCGGTTTCGCCGTTCCGGCTGTTCGGGCCGCGGGGCGGCCGGACGCTGGTCATCGCCTTCCTGGTCCTGCTGGCCCTGCTCGTCCTGGGCACGGTGCTGCTCGTCCGCGTCGACCCGACGCTCTCGTTCTGGAACGCGGTCTATGTGACCGTGCTGAACCTGATCGGCGGGGTGAACGCCGACCCGTCCCTGCCATCCGGGGAGAAGGCCCTGGAGGTGACGCTCGCCGTCGCCGGGCTGGCGATGGTCCCGGTGATCACCGCGGGCGTGGTCCAGGCGGTGGTCAACGCGCGGTCCGCGCGCGACAAGGGCAGGCTGTACCGGCCCGTGGCGGCGCACATGGTCGTGGTGGGTCTGGGCAATGTGGGTACCCGCGTCATCCAGCAGTTGACCGATCTCGGGGTACCGGTCGTCGCGATCGACAAGACGGAGTCGGCGCGCGGCGTGCAACTCGTCCGGGACCTCGGGATCCGGCTCGTCATCGGGGACGCGGAACGCGACGAGACGCTGCGTGCGGCATCCGTCCAGACGGCCCGCGCGCTGGTGGTCCTGTCCACGGATGACGTGGTGAACCTGGGTGCGGCGCTGACCGCGCGCGCCATCAACGAGGACATCCGGGTGGTACTGCGGCTGTTCGACGGCGACTTCGCCGACCGCGTACAGCGGCTGCTCGGCGTCGCATCGTCCAAGAGCGTGTCGTTCCTGGCCGCGCCCGCGTTCGCCGCCGCGATGCTGGAGCGCGAGGTGATCGGCACGATACCGGTGAAGCGGCAGGTCCTGCTCGTCGTGGAGGTACTGGTCGAGTCGGGCTCGGCGCTGCACGGCCGTACCGTCGGCGCGGCGGAGCGCGCCGGTGAGGTACGGGTCGTCGGCATCCTCGGAGCCAGTCCCGAGGTCCGGATGCAGCTGCGCCCCGACCTCGACCGCCCGATCGGCGCGGGCGAGCGGCTCATCGCGGTGACCACGCGCGAGGGGCAGCGCCGGCTGCTGGCCCAGGCGGCGGCGGATCAGGAGGCCGCGGGTCAGGAAGTGAGCTCGGGCACGGTGTAGCCGAGGATCGCCTGCTCGTCCGGGCGGTGGGTGAGCACGTCGGACAGGTACGACTGCACGGCCGGCGCCAGCCCGACGTCCCGCCCGCTCTCCTCCGACAGCCGCCACCGATGCTCGATCACCTGCACGAACAGCTCGGTCGGCTCCAGCTTGCCGCGCAGGTTCGCGGGTACCGCCCGGACCACCGGTTCGAACACCTCGGTCAGCCAGCGGTGTGCCGCCTGCTGCTCGTCGTCGAGGTCGGTCTCGGCGCGGTACGTGTCAAGGTCGTTGAGCAGCTTCCGGGCCTGGTTCTCCTCGGCGTCGAGGCCGGTCAGGCGCAGCAGCCGGCGGGTGTGGTGCCCGGCGTCCACAACCTTCGGGCGTACCAGGTAGACCTGGCCTTCGTCGACGGCGGACAGTTGCAGCTCGCCGATGTCGAAGCCCAGGTCGTTGAGGCGCCGGATGCGCTTCTCCACGTGGTGGCGCACCTCCCGGCCGCCCGGTACCTCCTGCTCGTAGGTGAGCTCGTGCCAGAGCGACTCGTACCGGCGCACCACGTCGTCGGCGACCTGTTCCGGATCGATGGACGGGTGCAGCAGCCCGGCCGCCTCCAGGTCGAGCATCTCGCCGAAGATGTTCACCCGCGCGATCTCCACGTCCTCGCCACGCTGGCCGTTGGAGAGCTTCGGCTGGAACGCGCCGGTCTCCGCGTCGACCAGGTACGCGGCGAACGCGCCCGCGTCCCGGCGGAACAGCGTGTTCGACAGCGACACGTCGCCCCAGAAGAAGCCGTACACGTGCAGGCGTACCAGCAGCGCGGCGAGCGCGTCGAGCAGCCGGGTCATCGTGTCCGGGCGCAGCGTATGGGAGAACAGCGCCCGGTACGGCAGGGAGAACTGCAGGTGCCTGGTCACCAGTACCGGCTCCAGCGCGTCGTCGCCGCCGTCCGGTGACCGGTCGGCGACGATCGCGACCGCCTCCACGGCTGGCGCGCCGATCCGCTCCAGCGCACGGAGCAGGTCGTACTCCCGCTGGGCGACGCGCTCGGCGGTCTCCTTGACGGCGTACACGCTGCCGCCGAGCTTCACGAACCGCACCACGTGCCGGGAGATGCCCTGGGGAAGGGCGACCAGCCGGTCCGCCGGCCACTCCTCGAGCGGTACGGTCCACGGCAGGTCCAGCAGACCGGGGTCGAAGAAGGCAGACGTGATGCGCACGGAGCAATGATCCCAGGTCTTACTGTTGTCACGTGATCCGACTGCGCCCCGTCCGGCCGGCGGGCTGGTGGCCCGACGCGGTGCTGGTGGCCGCGTTCGTCGCGGTCACCCTCGCGCTCGCCGGTGGCGCGTTCCTGGGCTGGGACCTCGCGGTGGCCTCGTTCGTGGACGCCCACCGGCCACCCGCGGTGGATTGGGTGCTGCGCGCCGGCAACCGGCTCGGGCAGGGCGGGTACCTGGCCGAACTGGCGCTGGTGCTCGGGATCCTTCTCGGCTGGCGGCGGCACTCGGTGCGCCCGGTACTGCCCGTCGCGGTCGCGTTCGTGCTCACCTTCGGTACCCTCACGCCGCTGAAGTACTGGGCCGACCGGGCCGCACCGCATGCGCACGACCTCACGCACCCCGAGCGGTTCGGCAGCGGTGGCGTCTCGTACCCGTCCGGCCACCTGACCAACGCGATCGTCTGGTACGGCGTGCTGGCCCTGCTGCTCGCCGCGTGGCTGCCGGTGGCGTGGCGCCGGGTGGTACGGGTCGTGCCGCCGGCCGTGCTCTGCGTGACAACGGTCTACCTCGGCTTCCACTGGCTGACCGATACCGTCGCCGGGCTGCTGCTCGGTCTCCTGCTGGAACGGATCATGCGGCGGGTGCCCTGGGACGAGGTGCCGCTCGGCTCCCGGCTGCGCAAGGCGGGCTGGGATCGCCCCGCCGTGGAGGGCCAGAATCGCCCAGCGGCGGAGCGTCAGGACCGCCAGGCCGTGGCTGGCTAGTCGACCCAGGCTCCGCCGCGCATGACCCGCACCACCTGGAAGTCCTCGGAGAGCTCCACGAGGTCGGCGCGCATGCCGGCGGCGATGGCGCCGATGTCGGTACGGCCGATCGCGCGCGCCGGGGTGGTGGACGCCATCTGTGCGCCGTCCACAATGGACGTACCGAGCGAGAGTACCCGGCGCAGCGCCGCGTCCATCGTCAGCGTGCTGCCCGCGATCGAGCCGCCCTCGGCCAGCCGGGCGACGCCACCCGACACCACGACCGCCTGGCCGCCGAGGTCGTAGCTGCCCTCGTCGATACCGGTCGCGGAGATGGCGTCGGTCACCAGCGCCGTGCGCGTCGGGCCGGCGACCGAGGTGGCGAACGCGAGGGCGCCGTCGTGCAGGTGGTGCCCGTCGGCGACGAACTCACACACCACAGTGGACGATGAGAGGAGGGCGATCACCGGGCCGGGTTCGCGATGATGTGGCGGCCGCATCCCGTTGAAGACGTGGGTACCGACGGTGGCGCCGGCCGCGATCCCCGCCAGGGTCTGCTCGTACGTCGCGTCGGTGTGCCCGATCGCGGCGACGATTCCGTTGTTCACCAGCAGTTCGATCGCGGCCAGCGCGCCCGGGCGCTCGGGTGCGAGGGTGACCATGCGGACCGCACCCGCGCCGGCCTCGATGAGCGAGGTGAGCTCCGCGGTCGACGGGTCGCGCAGGTACCGCGGGTTCTGGGCGCCGCACCGGGCCTGCGACAGGTACGGCCCCTCGAAGTGGATGCCGCCGAGCAACCCTTCGGCGACGAGCGGCGCGAAGGCCCGTACGGCGTCGCTCATCAGCTCGGAGGGCGAGGAGACGAGGCTCGCCAGCGCCGTGGTGGTGCCGTGCCGCAGGTGGAAGGCGGCCGTACCGCGCGCCTCGTCGGCGTCGCCGGTGGTGAACGTGTACCCGCCGCCGCCGTGTACGTGGATGTCGACGAACCCGGGCACGATGAAGTGTCCACTATGGATACTGGAGGCGGGGCGCACGCCGGCGATGCGGTCCCCGTCGAGTTCGATCTCGCCCGGGTCGAGTATCCGCTCGGGCGTCACGATCCGCCCGGCGACCCTCATCGCGACGGCTCGGTGAGCGACAGTGCGAGCAGCCCCGCACCGAGACACCCGGCCTCGTCGCCCAGCTCCGCCCGTACCATGTCGGGCATCCGCTGGAAGGTGAGCTTGCCGGCGATGCTCGCACGCAACGGCGCCAGCAGCGCCTCGCCGGCCTCGGCGAGGCCGCCGCCGATGACCATGAGCTGCGGGTCGAACAGGGTCAGCCCGGTCAGCAGGCCGTCGGCGAGCGCGTCGACGGTCTCCTGCCACACCTCGATGGCGGCCGGCTCGCCGCCCGCCGCCCGCGCCACGACCCCGGCCGCGGTGGCGGCGGTGCCGGTCCGCTTGCGGTAGATGCGCGAGACCGCGGCGGCCGAGGCGACCGCC
>JBPYFB010000202.1:0-6855 GCA_051986465.1 Rugosimonospora sp. | reverse complement strand
TGGTGCCGTACGCGACGATCCTGTTACCGCTCTACATCGTGCTCGGCCACCTGGGCCTGCAGAACAGCCTCATCGGGCTGGCGCTGGTGCTGGTCATGTTCCAGCTCCCGTTCGGCATCTACCTGATGCGCAACAGCTTCGAGTCGGTACCGCGGGAACTGGAGGAGGCCGCGCTCGTGGACGGCGCGTCCAGCTTCGGCGCGATGCGCCACGTGTCGCTGCGCATCGTGCTGCCCGGCGTGGTGACCGTCGCGCTGTTCTCGTTCCTGACGTCGTGGAACGAGTACCTGGCACCGCTGATCTTCCTGAACGACGGGTCGAAGTACACCCTGCCCGTGATGCTGGTGAACATCCGGTACAGCTCGTACAACATCATCGACTTCGGGGCGCTGCAGGCCGGCGTGGTCGTCGCGATGGTGCCCTGCCTGGCCGTGTACCTCGCGCTGCAGCGCTTCTACGTCACCGGCCTGGTAACCGGCGCCCTCCGGGGATGAGCCCACCGTCTACAAAGGAGAGAACTGTCGTGACGCGACTGCGCCCCGTACCCGGCCCGGTATCCCCGCGCGCCACCGACCGGCTCGCCGTCCACCCGCTCGCACTCTCCGACGTGACCGTGACCGGCGGCTTCTGGGGGCGGTGGCAGCGCCTCAACCGGGAGGTCACCACGCCGCACGCACTGCGCTGGCTGGAGCGCGACGGTTCCGTCGGCAACCTGCGCCGGCTGCGCCGCCCCGACCCGCCCGGCGCGCACCGGGGCATGTGGTTCAGCGACTCCGACGTGTACAAGGTGCTGGAAGGCGTCTCGTGGGAGCTGGGGCGGGCACCCGATGCCGAACTCGCCCGCGCCGCCGGCGAGTTGGCCGAGGTGCTGCGCGCGGCGCAGGAGCCCGACGGGTACCTCAACTCGAACGTGCAGGCCGGGCACGAGGTGCGCTGGGACAACCTCGTCACCAGCCACGAGCTGTACTGCATCGGGCACCTCATCCAGGCCGGCGTGGCGCACAAGCGGGCCACCGGCGGCGACGAGTTGTTCGCGGTCGCCCGGCGGGCCGCCGACTGCGTGGTGCGCGACTTCGCCGACCGGCGCAAGGACACCGACGGGCACCCGGAGATCGAGATGGCACTGGTGGAGCTGTACCGGGAGACCGGTACCGCCGCCTACCTCGACCTCGCCCGCCAGCTCGTCGACGCGCGCGGGCACGGCGTGCTGGACGTGAAGGGCAACTTCGACTCGGCGTACTTCCAGGACGCCACCCCGGTACGCGAACAGTCCACAGTGGTCGGACACGCGGTACGCGCGCTGTACCTGCTCGCCGGCGTGGTCGACGTGTACCTGGAGACCGGCGAGCGGGCCCTGCTCGATGCCGCCGTGCGGCAGTGGGAGTCGATGACCGCGACGAAGACGTACCTGACCGGGGCGGTGGGTTCCCGCTTCGACGGCGAGTCCTTCGGCGAGGAGTACGAGCTGCCGCCCGACCTGGCCTACGGCGAGACCTGCGCCACCATCGCCGGCGTGATGGTGTCCTGGCGGCTGCTGCTCGCCACCGGGGACAGCCGCTTCGCCGACGCCATCGAGCGGGCGCTGCACAACCTCCTCGCCGGTGCCACCTCGGTCGGGCGGGACGCCTTCTTCTACAGCAATCCGCTGCAGCGGCGCGCCGCGCGGCCGGCCGCGGGCGACGAGAGCAGCCGGCCGCGCGCCGACGCGCCCGGTACCCGCCCGCCGTGGTTCATGTGCGCCTGCTGCCCGCCGAACATCATGCGTACCATCGCCTCGCTCGGCGCCTACGTGGCCAGCCGCACACCCGACGGTGTGCAGATACACCAGTACCTGCCCGCGGCGATCCGTACCGACGTCGCGGCGCTGCGGGTGGCCACCCGGTACCCGCTCGACGGCGCGGTGGAGCTGACCGTCGAGGCGACCCGGGAGCAGCCGTGGACGCTGGCACTGCGGGTACCGGCCTGGTGTCGGGGCGCGTCGGCGACCGTGAACGGGGTACCCGTACCGGTCGACGGTGGCGGGTACCTGCGCATCACGCGCGCCTGGGCGGCCGGGGACGTGGTCGCGTTCAGCATGCCGATGCCGGTACGCCTGACCGTCACGCACCCCGCCGCCGACGCGGTACGGGGCGCGGTGGCGATCGAGCGCGGCCCGGTCGTGTACTGCCTGGAGAGTCACGACCAGCCGGCCGGCGTGGACCTCAACCGGGTGGAGCTGATCGCCGGCGAGGCGCTCGCGGAGCAGTACCACGACAACTTCCTCGGCGGGGGGCCGGCCGTGCTCGTCACCGCGGCCGGCTTCGCGCGCGACGACGGCGGCTGGGGCGGCCGCGGCTGGGCCACGCTCGGCGAGCAGCCGCCGCCGGCCGGGCGCGACGTGGTCCTCACCGCCGTCCCATACCACCTGTGGGCCAACCGCGGCCCGTCGGTCATGCGGATCTTCGTACCGGTGCGGGACTAGCATCCCCGCTAAGTCCTCTCACCAGAACGGTCCACCACCAGAAGGGTGCGCCATGGCCGCGAACATCATGCCCGAGCTTGCCGGGTACGAGATCTGGTTCCTGACCGGAAGCCAGCACCTGTACGGGGAGCAGACCCTGCGGCAGGTCGCCGAGCAGTCGCAGGAGATCGCGCGAACCCTCAGCGCCGCGCCGGAGATCCCCGTCACCGTGACCTGGCAGCCGGTGCTCACCGATACCGAGTCGATCCGCCGGGCCGCGCTGCGGGCCAACGACGACGACCGGGTCATCGGGCTGATCGCCTGGATGCACACGTTCTCGCCGGCGAAGATGTGGATCGCCGGCCTGGACGCGCTGCGCAAGCCGCTGCTGCACCTGCACACCCAGGCGAACGTCGCGCTGCCCTGGTCGGAGCTGGACTTCGACTTCATGAACCTCAACCAGGCCGCGCACGGCGACCGGGAGTTCGGCTACATCCAGACCCGACTGGGCGTGGCGCGCAAGACCGTCGTCGGGCACGCCACCGACCCGCGGGTGCGCGCCGCGGTCGGCACCTGGTCCCGCGCGGCCGCCGGCTACGCCGCGGCGCACCGGCTCAAGCTCGCCCGCTTCGGCGACAACATGCGGTACGTGGCGGTGACCGAGGGCGACAAGACCGAGGCCGAGCTGCGCTTCGGCGTGCAGGTCAACACGTGGGGGGTCAACGAGCTGGCCGACGCGGTACACGCCGCGGGCGACTCCGATGTGGACGCCCTCGTCAAGGAGTACGAGGAGCGCTACGACGTCGCGCCGGCGCTGCGCCGCGGCGGCGAGCGGCACGCGTCGCTGCGCGAGGGCGCCGCGATCGAGCTGGGGCTGCGCTCGTTCCTGGAGGCCGGCTCGTTCGCCGCGTTCACCACGACCTTCGAGGACCTGGGCGCGCTGCGCCAGTTGCCGGGCCTCGCGGTCCAGCGGCTGATGGCCGAGGGGTACGGCTTCGGCGCCGAGGGCGACTGGAAGACCGCGATTCTGGTACGGATCGCCGCCGTCATGGGCGCCGGCCTGCCCGGCGGCGCGTCGCTGATGGAGGACTACACCTACCATCTGGTACCGGGCGAGGAGAAGATCCTCGGCGCACACATGCTCGAGGTCAGCCCCAGCCTCACCACCTCCCGCCCGGCCCTGCAGATCCACCCGCTCGCCATCGGCGGCCGGGAGGACCCGGTGCGGCTGGTCTTCGACGCCGATCCCGGGCCGGGCGTGGTGGTGGCCCTGTCCGACATGCGCGACCGGTTCCGGCTAACCGCCAACGCCGTCGAGGTGGTGCCGCCGGACGAGCCGCTACCCAAGCTGCCGGTGGCCCGCGCGGTGTGGCGCCCCCGCCCCGACTTCGCCACCGCCGCGGCGGCCTGGCTGATGGCCGGCGCCGCCCACCACACCGCGCTCACCACGGCCGTGGGCATGGACGTGTTCGAGGACTTCGCCGAGATGGCCGGCATCGAACTGCTCACCATCGACGAGGGCACGACGCTGCGCGGCTTCAGCCGCGAACTGCGCTGGAACCAGGCGTACTACCGGCTGGCTCAGGGCTTGTAACGGCTCAGGCTTTATGACCAGCCGGTCGCCACATGCCGATCCGCACCGCCACGCCGTCGGCGGCGTGCACCAGCGGCTCGCCCGCGGGCGCCGGCAGGCCGCCCGCGGCGACCAGGTCCTCCCGCAGGTGCAGCAGGCGGGCCCGGCGCAGTTGCCACGGCGGGTGCTCGGCGTCCGCACCGACCAGCCGCCCGGCGAGCGCGCCGTAGAGCCGGAACCGCGCGGTGAGGAAGTGGTCCAGCGGGCCGAGCTCCGCCTCGGCGTACGCGGCGCCGAGCGCCACCCGGGCATCGCACGACGCGCCGGGTACGTCCGGGCCGCGGCGCCGGCTGCGGTACGCCACCTCGCCACCGCCCGCCCCATCGCTCGCAACCCGTACCGCCATCCGCGCCCACTGGTACGGCAGCCCGTAGCCGAGCCGCCCGGCGAGCGCCGCGGGCGCCCGGGCCGCGTCGAGCGAGAGGAACCAGATCCCGCTGCGGTCATCCGGCCCGGTCACGTACGTGCGCAGGTTGGTCTCCGGGAAGCGGGACAGCCACGGCAGCGCGGGCAGGTACGGCGGGCGTACCCCGTCCATCAGGAACGGGATCAGCCCGACCCAGGCGGCGCCGTCGAACGTCTCCACCCGCAGCCCGGCCGGGAGCAGCGCCTGGACCACCTCCGGCGGGTACCGCCAGTGCAGGAACGCCAGGCGCCGCCACGCCTGCATCATCACCGGGTACCGCACGTGCGGGCTGGCCGGCGCCGGCATCACGCGCCGCCGGTGGCGCGAGCCGGGCGCAGCGGGTGGGCTGGGCGGACCGCGCTCGCCATCCGGCGTACCGCCTCGGCGAGCAGGTCGGGCGGGGTCGCGAAGGTGAGGCGGACGTGCCCCGCGCCGCCCGTACCGAAGGCGTCCCCGCCGGCGAGCGCGACCCGGCCGCGCGCGAGGAACGCCGCCGCCGGATCGGCGCCCAACGCAAGCGGCCGGCAGTCGAGCCACGCCAGGTAGGTGGCCGCGGGCTCCCGGTACCCGATGCCGGGCAGGTGCTCGGCGAGCAGCCGGCCCAGCAGGTCGCGGTTGCCCGCCAGCCCGGCCAGCAGGCTGTCCAGCCACCCGACACCCTCGCGCAGCGCCGCCGTGTGCGCGATGACGCCCAGATGGCTCGGGCCGGACTTGTAGACCTCGTCCGGCAGGCGGGCCAGGTCCGGCACGGCAGCGCGACCGGCCACCGCGACCGCCGCCTTCAACCCGGCCAGGTTCCACGCCTTGGACGCCGACAGCAGCGCGAACGCGTCGTCGCTGCCCGGCACGGTCAGGTACGGCACGTGGGTGGCGCCGGCGAGGACCAGCGGTGCGTGGATCTCGTCCACCACCACCCGGACCCCGTACCGCCCCGCCAGGAAGCTCACCGCGGCCAGCTCCTCCCGGGTGTGCACGGTGCCGGTCGGGTTGTGCGGGCTGCACAGCAGGTACGCGGCGCCGCGCCCGGTCGCCGTGGCGGTGGCGAACGCGGCCTCGAGGGCGGCCAGGTCGAGGCGGTACGCGGCGGTCAGCGGCGCCTCGGCGACCGTACGGCCCGCGCGCGCGACGAACTGGTAGAAGGGCGGGTACACGGGCGGGTTGACCACGACCGTGTCACCCTCCCGGGTGACCAGCCGCAGCACCTCGATGATCCCGTTCATCACATCCGGTACGAGCACCATCTGCTCGACCACCGGAGCCCAGCCCCAGCGCGCCGCCGCGAACTCCGCGAGCGCCCGCAGGTACCCCGTGCCGTGCGGGTACCCCGTGTCGCCCAGCGCGATCGCGTCCCGTACGGCGCGGGCCACCGGCTCGGCCAGCGGTACGTCCATCTCCGCCACCCAGGCGGGCAGCACGTCCGGCGGGTACTCCCGCCACCGCACGCTGGTACGCCGGCGCAACTCGTCGAGGGAGAGGGCGAGCAGCGGGTTGGTCGTGGGCGGGTTGGTCGTGGGCGGGTTGGTCATGGCAGACCCTAACTTTCCCGGAAGCCACCCAGGAAGCGGCGGAAGAAGCCGCCCTCGCGGGGCAGTGCCGGCGCGGGCGGCGGCGCTACCCTCCGTTGCCGTGCCACCGGCTGGTCGTAGTCGGTCCGCGCGATCGCGTCGACCACCTGGGCCTCGTCGAAGCCCTCCGACTCCTCGATCATCGGGACGAACCCGACCAGCACGCCGTCGCGCATGACCTGCGCCTCCAGGCCGGCGGTGTCGTCGGTGTCCCACAGTGCCTCGCGCCCGTCCGGCAGTACGACCCGGATGCCCGCCCGCGACGCGCCCGACTGCGCGAGCGCGAGGTGCGCGGGTACCCCGCGCTCGCGCAGCGCGTCCACCACGCGATGGGCCTTGTTCTCGTCCATGGTCACCTAAGGTAGCGCGCCACCCTGAGCGGGCGGTGTTACTTTGCCCGGTCGGGATTCGTCAGCGGTATGAGTCATCAGGACGGCGGAGGGCGACGGAGGATGGTCCCGGTGGAGACGCACGAGTTCCTGGCCGCGCGGTTCGCGGAGCACCGCACGCACCTGAAGGCGGTGGCCTACCGGATGCTCGGCTCGCTCAGCGAGGCCGACGACGCGGTACAGGAGGCCTGGCTGCGGCTGGCCCGCTCGGACACCAGCGGCGTGGCGAACCTCGCCGGCTGGCTCACCACCGTCGTCGGCCGGGTGTGCCTGGACATGCTCCGCTCGCGCGCCGCGCACCGCGAAGAACCACTCGACGGACAGCAGCCGGAGCCGACGACGAGCCGCGCCGAGGAGGCCGATCCCGAGCAGGAGGCCCTGATGGCCGAGTCGGTCGGCCTTGCGCTGCTCGTGGTGCTCGA
>JBPYFB010000201.1:0-5383 GCA_051986465.1 Rugosimonospora sp. | reverse complement strand
GGTGACGTCTGGCTGATCTGGCACGGGCACCGCCACCGGCTCGACGACTTCGCGCTCGGCGCGCTGGCCTGGCGCGGACAGCCGATCGCACAGGTCGCCCCGGCGCTGCTCAACGCCGTACCTGAGGGGCCACCGCTGACGGCCCCCACGGTGGCTGGGCTGGGTGGACCGTCCAAGGCGTCCTTCGCCAGGGTCGGGCAGGTGCTGGTGGTCCGGCCGCAGGGCGGCGCGCCGCAGTACGTGGTCGCGGTGCCGGACGGGCTTGCGGCGATCTCGGAGGTGCAGGCGAACCTGCTGCTCGCCGAGCCGGAGATCGCCGCGGTGCAGCGCCACTCCGGCGCGATCGAGCTGGCTACCAACACGTACACCTCGGCTCCCGTGTCGGCGCCGCGGACTCCCGCGGCCGGCGCGCTGGCTCCTCCGCTGACCATGCCGGTACCGGTCCGTCCGTCCACAGTGGATGGACAGGTGTGCGCCTCGACGGCCGACCCGCGCACGGTGCCCTCGGTCGCCCTGGACGTGCCGCCGCCGGCGGGCTCGGGTAAGGGGTCGGCCGCCTCCGGTCCAGCTTCCGGCCTGGCGGGGCGCGTCGACCGCGTGTTGGTACCGCCGGGGCGCGGCGCGATCGTCGAGTCGCTGGCCGCTCCGGACGCCCCGAACGGGCCGCTGTGCCTGGTGACCGACCTCGACGTGCGGTACCCGGTACCCGACGCGGGCGTGTTCGGCCTGCTCGGGTACGGCGGCGTGGCTCCGGTACGGGTACCGGCCGGCCTGGTGGCGCTCCTGCCGTCGGGTCGCGCGCTCGACCCGGCCGCCGCCCTGGTACCGGTCGCGGTCGACGACTGAGGCCGACGTCTGTCCTGTTTGGACTAATAGCCGGAAGTTATCCACAGGCTGGCGTCGAGGGTAGCGACGCGTCCGGCGACCCCGTTACCGTCAGCCAGGTCAATGGCGGCGAACAGTGAGATCGAGGCAATGGGGGTGAGATCCGCGATGGCGACAACGCAGGCACAAGCCGCGGTCATGGAGTCCACAGCGACCAGGTTCGACCAGGTGAACGCGTCGCTGCAGGACACGCTCAAGAGGCTGCTCAGCGAGCTCGAGGTGCTGCGCACCCAGTGGCAGGGCGCCGGTGGCACCTCGTTCGAGCAGGTCAAGATGGCCTGGGCCGAGGACCAGACGGCACTGCAGCGCGCGCTCGGCGAGACGGCGACGGCGATCCGCACGTCCGGCCGGCAATACACGACATCCGACACAGCGGCCGCCGACCGGTTCGGCGGATCGCTCGGCGGCGGCATGCAGCTGCCGCTCTGATGGGGAGGGTCCAGGGGATGAGCGACACACTGATCGTCAACTTCGCCGCGTTGCAGCAGGCGGGTGTCGACATCCAGAGCGCGTTGAACGCGCTGACCAGCCAGCTCGCCGAGCTGGAGCGCGACGCCGCCCCGCTGGTGGCCACGTGGGACGGCGCGGCCCGGGAGGCCTACGACGTCCGCCAGGCCAGGTGGCGGGGCGCGGCCGACGATCTGTCCCGGATCCTGCGGGACATCAAGGTGGCGCTGGACGAGTCGGCGAACGACTACCTCCACACCGAGCAGCGCAACACCGGGATGTTCCAGTAGCGGTGGCGCAACGCGCCCATCGGCGAAGCCGGCCCGGCCGCGACACGCGGCCGGGCCGTTGTCGTCACGTGGCCACTGTTTTCATGCGTCAGCTGCGCCCCGGCCGCCAGCGGCGTCGCGCTCCACGGGGCAGGACCATCATGCCGATCAGAAAGAGCAGCGTCATGCCCAGCCCGGCCGCGGCCAGTCCCATCGCCTGCGCCCCGGCATCGTCCGTGGCCACGCCTCGCCCGCTGCCGAGCCGCAACGGTGCGGGCGACGCGGCCGCTCCGCTCGGCGGCCAGTCCTCGGTCACGGCCCGGTACGGGTTGAGGATGCCGACCCCGTAGCCGTGCGATTCTGGGGCGTCCGGCGACGGGTCGGCGGTACCGAGGATGCGCGACATGACCTGATCGGCGTGCAGGTCCGGCCGTTCCTGGCGGATCAGCGCGGCCGTGGCCGAGACGAATGGGGCGGCGAAGCTGCTTCCGTCGAAGGCGGCCAGCTGACCACCGCGGGCCAGCGCCGGTACCGCCGACCCCGGCGCCACGATGTCCACGAACGGTCCCACCGGCGAGGTCGCGGAACGTTGCCCGTCCGCCCCGATCGAGCCCACGCCGATCACACCCGGGTACGCCGCGGGGTAGGGCGTCACGTCCACCGCGCCGGCCGCGTCGGGTCCACTCGTCGGTCCGCCCGCCGTCGTGTCCGGCCCGTCGCGATGTCCGTTGCCGACCGCCGCCACAACGACGACATCGTGGCGCACCGCGTCGGCGATGGCGTCGCGCAGCACGGGAACGTCCTGGGAGACGACCAGCGACAGGTTCAGGACCGTGGCGCCGTGGCCGACCGCCCAACGGATGGCCGCGGCCAGCTGCGGAGGGGTACTGGCGCGACCCGTGGCGGAGTCGCCGACGTCCTCGCGCTCCGTCACCCGCACCGGCAGGATCTGCGCCCCGGGCGCCAGCCCCGCGAAGACCGCGCCAGTCCCCGTACCAGGGGCGGCGCCGATGATGCTGGCCACCGCGGTACCGTGCCCGACGCAGTCGAGGTGTCCATCGCCGCCGTCCAGCTCGTCGGTGCCCGGCAGTAGCCGACCGGTCAACCGCGCCGCCCCCGCGTCGACACCCGAATCCAGCACCGCGACCACGACTCCGCCGCCGTCCGCGATCCCCGCCAGCCGCTGCGGTTCGTACCGCAGCTGGGGCCATGGCGCGCCGTCCACCGCCCCGCTCGGCGACCCGACTCCCGGCGCCGCGGCCGCCTGCGTGGGCGACGGTGCCGCCACGGTCGTTACGGCGAGGAGGAGCGTGGCAACGAGCGCGGAAGGGAACCCCCGCAGAACCCTGGGGTGGCGCATGAACCCTCCGGGATGTCCGATACCGGCCGCGTGGGCCGGCTCGGATCGACCGGTCGGCCACCCCGCTTCCTGCCGGATCGTACCGGCCGGGTGAGCCCCGGCGTGGCCCTTCCCACGAGGCAGTAGTGTGCTGCGCAACCTACGCTGGACTTGTAGGTTAAATTTGCGCAGGACGGGTAATCCTGGGGGCCGGTGGAGGTGGAACCCACGTGATCGACTGGGAGCCGGCCACCGAGACGGAGGCGGCCCTGAGCCAGGCCCTGCGCAGCGGCGACCAGGAGTTGTACTTCCGGATTCTCGCCCGCGTGGACCTGCTGTTGCCGGTGGCCGACGAGGCCCCCGGCCAGGCGCCGGCGGGCTGGGGCACCTGGACGACCGGCGGTCGCACCCATGTCCTCGCATTTACCTCGGTCGAAGCGATGCGGACCTGCCTTTCCGATCACGCCGGCTCGGCCCGCAGGATGCCGTACCACGACCTCGCGGCCGCCTGGCCCAACGAGGAGTGGTGGTTGGCGATCAACCCCGGCCTCGCCATCGAGGGTTACCTGCCGGCCTGGTTCGTCGGGCAGCTCGCCCAGGGCGAGGTCCGGCTGCCGGGTCGGACGCTGGGCGCCCGCGCGAGAGTGGAGGCGGCGGCCGCGGCCCGGGCCCGGGGCGCCACCCCGATCCCGATCAGCGAGCTGGCCGGCTCGACAACGCTGTCCGGGGCGTCGATGGCGGCCGGGATCGCCGCCCGCCGGGCCGCCGCCGCCGCGCGCGACGCTGAGCAGCCCGGTCCGGCCGTCCGTCCACTCGGTGCCCTCCGCGGCCTGGCATCCCCCGCGGACAACGGCTCGGCCGCCGGCCATCGCGGCCCGGGCCAGATCCCACCGAACCAGGCCCCACTGAACCAGGCCCTACCGAACCAGGCTCCGCCCGCCCAGCACGCACCGGGCCAACCGGCGTCGCCCCCGCAGCACCGCCAGGGCGAGCGGTCGCCGGTGAACCCCGGCGGTCCGGTCGGGCCCGGGGCACCGGGAGACCGACCGCAGGCAGGTGTGCCGTACCCGCTGCGGTACGCGGCTGCCCACTCGGCGCCCGCCCCGCCGATGCGCCCGGCGCCGCCCGACCACCCGTCCCGGGATCCCACCCGCGGCATGCCCCAGCAGGATCCCGCCCTCCGGGGCCCGGGGAGTCGCGAACCGGCCCGCCAGGACCGGGCCTACCGCGATCCCGCCAGTGACCTGACCGGCCGCCGCGACGGCCCACCGCCGTCCCCGCTCGCGCCGGCGCCGTTGCCGACCGTCCCCGAACCGTTGCCACCGTTGCCCACCATCCCGCCATCGAGCACGCTGCCTTCCCGCGTCCCGCCCCGCCCCGGTCCGGCCCAGGGCAGCCCGACCCCGCGCGGCACCGCGCGGCCCGCCGGACACATGGCGCCGCCCGACCCGACCTGGCGGCCCGAGCCGGCGAACCATCGGGGTCTGCTCAGCCCGACAGACCAGCTACCTCCGCTGAGCCCGGTGGAGCAGCCGGCTCCGCCCAGCCAGAGCCCGACGAGCCCGGCCGGGCCGAGAGCCTCGGCCTCCGTGCGCGCGCCGTTGGCCCGTGGCGTCGAGCCGCACGGCCGGCCGCCCGCCGAACGGAGCGGCCGGGCGGGGGTACCGGCACACGCCGCCCCGCCCGATCCGGCCGACGAACATTCCGAACCCGACTTCGTACCCGACAACGATGTCGAGGCGAACCTCTTGACGGCCGCGTCCGACGGGCAGACCGATGCCTTCCTGTCGACCCTGCTGCTGGCTCGCGTGCTGGTACCGGTGCCGCCGGGCGGATCGATGTCGGCGCTGCCCGGCCAGCCCGGCTTCCAGTGGCGCCGCGAGCAGGTCGACGGCGCGCCGTTCGTGGTGGTGTTCACCTCGAAGGCCCGGATGGTTGAGCATCTCGCCGCCGGTACCGACGCGGTGACCGTGAAGTTCGTCCAGCTCATCCGCGCGTGGCCGGACGAGTCGTGGTCGTTCGCGGTCAACCCGGGCACGCCGGTGGGCGCGACCCTGCCCGGTACCCAGATAAGGGCGCTGGCGTCCTGGGCGGCGGAGGTGGGTCTCAGCGACGAGCCGACGGTGGCGTGGGAGCACATCGAGACCCCGGCCCGCCCGCCGCGGGAGCGGCCGGTGGTGATGCAGAAGCCGGTCGCGCCGGCGCAGGTGGCATATTTCCTGGACCGCGGCTACGACCGGATCTCCGGCTTCGTCCACCGGGCCAGCGAGGCCGCCCACCTGACCACGCTCGACCAGCTGTACGCCGCGCTCGGCCTCGCCTACCCGGGCTCGCCGTTCAAGACCGGCGACAACGAGCTGTACCTCCTGCGCTGGACGGCCCACCGGCCCAACCTCTACCGCATCCCGTACGGCGGGCGGGACGAGGCCGGCATGCGCGCGAT
>JBPYFB010000200.1:0-6861 GCA_051986465.1 Rugosimonospora sp. | reverse complement strand
CAGCGGGGCGGGCGCCGCGGCGGCCGGCGTGGCCGAGCGGCTGGGGCTCGGCGCGGGACCGGACACCGAGATCGTGGGTGCCTCCGCGGGCGGGCTGGTGGACTTCTCCATCTTCGGCTGGAAGTCGCTCTCCACCGGCTGGGGCACGGTGTGCGGCTGCGGGAGTGGGTCGAAGGGCACCCAGCCGAGGCCGTCGAAGAGGATCTCAGGCCAGGCGAGCGCGTCCCGGCCGTGCACCGTCGACTGGCCGCGCGATGCCTGGAAACCAACCACGACGCGGCTGGGCAGGCCCAGGATCCGGGCCAGCACGGCGAAGGCCGCGGCGAACTGCTCGGTGGTGCCCCGCTGGCCACCCGCGTTGCGGGGGCCGAAGAGGAAGAAGTTCAGATTGGGGTACGAGTGCCCGCTGGGTGCGTCGCTCACCAGGAGGTAGTGCTGGCTGAGGAAGTCGGCGACCTGCTGCGCCTTCTGGTACGGGTCGGCGGTGTCCGCGCCGAGCTGATCGGCGAGGCGGGTCATTGACTGCGGTGGCTGCGCGCCGAGTTCGAGGAAGCGCGCCACCCCGGGGCCGGCGGGTACGTCCGCGGCGGGCAGCTCGTTCACGTCCACCGTGGACTGTCGCGAGTAGACGGTGTAGGTGAGGCCGCCGGTCAACCCGTCCGGGCGGATGAGGGTACCGGTGGCTTGGTCGTACGCGACCCGTACACCGTCCACTTCGGACGGTATCGGTACCGCGGGGAGCAGCCGGCCGTCCAGCTCGTCGATACGGATCGTCTCGCGTACCGCCGCCCCCGTACCGGCGACCGCGCCCGGCCCGGTCACCGGCGGCAGCGCCCGCCCCGCCTCGCGGTAGTCGCCGTCCACGCGCCAGTTCACGCCGTCGTAGTCGCTGAGCACGGCCAGCCGTACCCGCAGCCCGGCCCGGCCCGGCCCGGGGTCCGCGATGTCGGTGTCGAACAGCCGCTGATCGGGGTTGAGCGCCCATCCGGAGAGCCGGATCAGCGGGTTCTCGTCCTGCGCGTCCAGCCGCGGGGGAGCCACGTACCGCCGGGGGTCGGTCGGCGCGCCGCCCACCCGCTCGGCGAGCGCGGGTCCCACGGCGAAGGCGAGCGCGACGATCGCGGCGAGCGCCGCGGCGGCGCTGGCGGACAGTCGCAGCCTCGCCCGGGTGTCCAGCCCCGCTACGGCGACCGGTCCCGGGTTCGCTGTCGCCGCCAGGCCGAGCAGCGCGACGCCGGTGTAGAGCAGCGGCTGCCACAACTGGGCGCGCGCGTTGGGGCCGACGACGACGAGCGCCCCCGCGTACAGCGCGGTGGGCGGGGCGTACCCGGCGAGCACCCGCCCGTACCGCAGGGCCAGTTCGGCGGCGGCGAGGCCGGCGAGCCAGGTGGCGGCGACCGGTACGAGCACCGTGTCGGGTTGCGGCTCCACCGGGATGAGGGCGGTCAGCAGCCGGGGAATGCCGTTGCGCGCCGCGTCGGTCCAGAGCGTCGCGAGGGACCCGGGTACCTCGCCGCTGTGCGCGGCCATCCGCACGGCGAGCAGCGAGTACCCGCCGAGGGCCAGTACCGACACCGGGGCGACCGGGTACGCGGGCAGCCGGCGCATGGCCAGGCTCACCAGTACCGGCGCGAGCGCGGCGCCCAGCAGCAGGCGGGTCAGCAGGTCGCCGTGGTAGATGCGGGCGACCGGCAGCGCGGCGAGCGCGGTGAGCCCGGCGACCGCGAGCGCGACCACGGCGAGCCGGAGCCATCCGCGTTGTACTGCTGGCTTCACCGCTGCCGTCACCACTGGCTTCACTGCTGCCGTCACCACTGGCCGATTCCGTCCCAGGCGAGCGCGAAGGCGGCCCCGTCCGGTACGGCGAGCAGGTGCGCACCGTCCACAGTGTCCAGTCCGGCCGCGCCGAAGACGCCGGCGACGATGGTCGGGTATCCGGATCGCAACGCGCCGACCGCGGCCAGGTCCTCGCCGCGCGCCTCACCGCTGAGGTAGACCAGGGTGTCACCGAGCCGGTAGTGGCGCAGCCGGCGCAGTGTCGCCGCGAGGTCGCCGCCGGCCACGGGTTCGGCCTCGGCGAGCCGGTCCAGCAGCGGCCGGACATCGCCATGTCCACCTGTCGTCCTTTGCCCGGCTGTGGTGAGGAGCTCGACGGGCAGCTCTTCTTTTACCGCGGCCACCGCGATTGAGGCCGCCGCCTCGCAGGCGTACTCGAAGCACTCGGGATCGCGCCGGTACGGCTCGGCCCGGTCGTCGAGCAGCACGACGATGCGCGGCAGGCTGGTGTCGAGGTGCTCGCGTACCATCAGCTCGCCCACCTTGGCGGTGGTGCGCCAGTGCACGTGACGCAGCTCGTCGCCGACGACGTACTCGCGCAGCGCGTCGAAGGTGATGCTGCCGTGCGGTACCCGGTCGATCCGGCCGTCCAGGCTGCGCGCGATGCCGGCCGGTACCGCCGACAGGGGATGGGTGCGCGGGTATACCCAGACGGTGGCGGTATTGCCATGGCTGCGCTCGACCCGTACCAGGCCCAGCGCGTCGCGACGGCTCACCGTCAGCGGGCCCACCCGCACCACACCGCGCCGCTGCGTGGGTACCGGATAGGAGACCGTCGTGTCCTCGCCTCGCCTCAGTCGCAGCAGTGGCACCGGTACCCGCTGATCGCCGCAGGCGTCCTCGGCAAGGAGCGTCGCCGCGGGCAGCCACCCCGCGTTGCGGACAGACACGGTCATGGCGCTCGGCTCGCCCCGGGTGACCCGGTCCGGGTCGGCCGCCCGCCGCACCGCCAGGTGTGGCCGGACCATGGTGTAACCCAGCGCGCAGGCCGCGGCGATCAGCGCGGCCGCGCCGAGCACCGCGAGTTCCGGGTAGCCGAAGGCGAAGCCGGCGGCGAGCAGCGCCGCGCCCGCGGCGATCGTGCCGGCGCCCCGGGGCGTGAGCCTCATCGCCGTGTGCCTCGCCGCTATGCCGGAGCCGGCACGGGCACCGGCACCGGCACCGACTCGCGCACACCGCGCAACACCTCACCCGCTGTCGCCCCGCGCAGTGCGGCGTCGGGCGCCAGCAGCAGCCGGTGCCCGAAGACGGGTTCGAGCAACGTCTTGAGATCCTCCGGCAGGACGTAGTTGCGGCCGTCCACCAGCGCGTAGGCACAGGCCGCCCGGGTCAGCGCGATCGCGCCGCGCGGACTCGCGCCGATGCGCACCTGCGGGTGCGCGCGGGTCGCCGCGGCCAGCCGCACGGCGTAGGCGTAGAGCGGGTCGGCGACGTAGACGCGCCGCGCGAGCTGGATCGCGTCGGCCACCGCGGCGGTGTCGGTGAGTGGGGCGAGGGTGTCCGGCCCGCGCCCGGTCGCGGCGCCGCGCAACACCTCGACCTCGATCTCTTCATTGGGGTATCCGATGGACAGCTTCATCAGGAACCGGTCCAGCTGCGCCTCGGGCAGCCGGTACGTGCCGTCCATCTCGACCGGGTTCTGGGTGGCCACGACAAGGAACGGGCGCGGTACCGGGTGGCGTACCCCGTCGACCGTCACGTAGCGCTCCTCCATCACCTCCAGCAGCGCGGACTGCGTCTTCGGCGACGCCCGGTTGATCTCGTCGGCGATGACGATGTTGGCGAAGACCGGTCCCGGGTGGAACTCGAAGGCGCGCGTCCCCTGGTTGAAGATGGTCACCCCGGTCACGTCGGAGGGCAGCAGGTCGGGCGTGAACTGGATGCGCCGCCATTCGCCGCGTACGGTCGCCGCCATCGCCCGGGCCAGCGTCGTCTTGCCCACGCCCGGCACGTCCTCGATCAGCAGGTGCCCCTCGGCGAGTAGCGCGGTGACGGCCAGCCGCACCACGTGCGGCTTGCCCAGCACCACGGAGCCGATCGCGTCGATCAGTTGGGTGGCGAACCCGGCGAAGCCGGCGACCTCCTCGGTGGTTGGTGGATCCTGGCTCGGTTCTGCTTCTTGCGTCACGGAGTGGTGCTCCTCGCGGGTCGTACTGTGCGCTCCCACTGGTGCCTCAGCAGTGTGGGAGGTTGCCGATGCTGTCGCCCCCGTCCAGCCTGACCCAGGCGAACGGGATGTAGTTGCTGCCCTTGAAGTTGATGCGTACCCAGCGGTTGTCCTGCTTGCCTCCCCACGGTTTCGCGTTGATCGTGGCGTTGCCCGTCGTCCAGCAGGTGGCCTGGTACCGGTCGCCGTTGAAGGTGTTGCCGACCGCCGTGCCGTTCTGGTTGGGCGTGGTGTAGACCCAGATGCCGGGATTCGGCGCGCCGGGACCGCAGTAGCTGGGCGTGTTGCAGATTGTGGTCGAGTTGAGCACGGGCGTCGACTGGCTGCCGGTGAAGCTCGCCGACCCCGCCTTGTTGGTGGCGGTGACGGTGTAGCTGTACTTGTTGCCGGGCCAGCCCGCGATCGTGGTGCCGGTACAGCCGACCGTCTTGGCGGCCGCGCCGTTGATCGAGATCGAGCAGGTGGTGCTGCCGCCGTTGGTGTTGACCGTGAACGGTACGTCGACGGACTTGTACGACGGGCGGGCCGGGGTACCGGCGGTCACCGCAGGCTTGTCGATCGTCCGCGCGACCGCCTTGCCGGCCGGTCCGGTGCCGGCCTTGTTGACCGCCTTCACCGTCACCGTGACAGTGGCGCCGTTGCCGAAGCCGTTGATGGTGACCGAGGTGCCGTTGACCGTCTGGCTGGCGCCGCCGTTCGCGCTGACCACGTAGCCGGTGACCGCGCGCCCGTTGTCCTGGGCCGGGCTCCAGGTCGCCTGCACCGTACCCTGAGCGTCCACAGTGGACGCCTTGAGGTTGCGGGGTGCGCCGGGCAGCGTGTAGGGCACCACCGTGTTGGACAGCGGCGAGGCTTTCGAGCTGGCTCCCCGGTCGTTGATGGCGACCACGGTGAACGCGTACTGCGTGCCGTAGATCAGCGCGCCGGCCGGGATGACGAGCTTCGTGCCGCGCGCGTCCCATACGGATACCTGGGGTCCCGGCGGTACCGAGGTCACCTGGTACCGGGGGACCTTGTGGCCCTGCCCGTTCGCGGCCGGCCAGGTGACGGTGACCGTACCGTTGCCCGCCTCGGTTGCGGTGACGCTCGCCGGCGGATCGGGTACCGCGGCCGTCGGTACGACCGGGTTGGCCGCGCGCTTCGGACCGGCGCCCTTGGCGTTGACGGCGTAGACGGTGAACCGGTACTGCTGGCCGTTGGTCAGCCCGGTCAGGTCGAGCGACCGCTGGCTCGCGCCCACCTGATGGGTCTGGCCGTCGCCCTCCACCACGTACCGGATGATCGCGAAGCCGTTGGCCGGCGCCGGACCCCAGGTGACGTGCGCGGAGGCGTTGCCGGCGACGGCCGCGACGCGTACCGGAGCGCCGGGCGGCCCGACCGGCGGCTTGGCCGGCGGAGGGGGCGGCGGCGGGTTGACCGGCGGGTCGCCGCCGAGCACGTTGTTCGCGTACTTGTTGACGATCTTCACGCCATTGGACAGGTCGACGACGCGGGCCGTGGACGCGTCGGGTGCGTTGATGAACAGGTGGTCGCCGCGTACGTCCAGGTCGAGTGGGCCGCCGGCGTTGGGGATGGCGATCGTGTTCAGCAGCTTGCCGGTCTCGTCGAGCACGTACACGGTGCCGGAGGCGTTGTCGGCGACGTAGAGCCGGCCGCCGAACGGTACCGCCGGCGCGAGCTTGCCGCCGCTGCCCGGTACGGTGAAGCCGGTCACCTGGTCGCCGTGCACGACGTACACGTGCCGGTCGTCGGTTGCCGTGATCGGGATGTTGCCACCGCCGGGCGTGTGCGGCGGTACGGTCGCCGGGCCGGTGAGCGGGACGGTGATGGTACGGGGGGTGTCGACGCCCACGGTGGTCAGCTTGCCCGACGTCGCGTCGAGTACGGCGACGCCTTTGTCCAATGTGGACAGCGCGAGATCGTGACCGGGTGCGGCCACGGTGGCGGAGTGGACCACGGTCGGGCCCGCGTCCTTGGGCCCGTCGCTTGGGTTTGCCCCACTGTCCTTTGCTCCACTGTCCTTTGCTCCACCGCCTTGGCGGCTGTCCTTCGCGTTTACCCCACCGCCTTGACCGCCGGCTCTTGCGCTCGGCCAGCCCGCAGGCCGGATGGCGACGACCGTGCCCTCGCTGGGTACGGCGAGCCACAGCGTGCCGCTGCCGTCGAAGGCGCCGCCGGACAGGCCGGGTGGGAACCGCAGCGGCGGGCCGACCGGGGTGAGCGAGAGCGGATCCAGTTGGCGTACCACACCTTGGACCGTGTCCACCACGAACGCCGAATTGCCCGACAGCGCGATGGTGATGCCCAGGCCGGCAGTGGTCCGCGTGGTCGCGGCCACCTGCAGCGTGGCCAGGTTGAGCGAGCTGACCTGGCCGGTGGTCAGGTCGCGCAGCACGAGGTACTGGTCGGTCTGGCTGATCTGGATCACGTGCCCCTGGCCATCGACGACCTTGTATCGGGTATCGACCCGGCCGGTCTCGCCGTTGACCCGTGCGACCTCGCCCTTGCCTGAGGACCACAGCCAGGACGAGGCGTTGGCTGTTGCGAGGGCGTGATTGGTGGCGCCCAGGCCAAAGAGCGTGATGCCCATGGCGGCCAGCAGTACGGCAACGGTCGCGAGGGTGACCAGGCCGCCCCTTCTCCGGTGCCGGTGCCCGCTCGCGGTTGTGTCCGGGTGCTCGGCCGTGCTTGTGCCCGGGTGCTCGGCCGTGCTTGTGCCCGGATCCGCGGCCGCGCCTGCGTGTGGGTGCCCGACCGCGCCTGTGTTTGGATGCTCGGTCGCGCTTCCTTGCGGATGCCCGGTCGAGTCGTTGAGCGCTTCGCTGTGCTCGCCGCTGTCGCGGTGCTCGTGGCGTTCG
>JBPYFB010000199.1:0-7754 GCA_051986465.1 Rugosimonospora sp. | reverse complement strand
CGGGCGCGTCGATCCCGTCGTCGTTGGTCACCAGTATCCGAGGCTTTTGCGGAGCCATGCCTACAGCTACCCGTTCTGTTGCCCGCTACCCGCCCGGCCGAGGGGCTTCAGGCGCACCCGGCCGATCAGTTCCTGCACCGCGTCCATCCGGCCGGTACCCAGGCCGTGCCGCGTGACGTTGAGCGAGCCGGCCGCCGCGCCGGTCCGTACCGCCTCGTCGAGGTCGCCACCGCGGGCGAGCACCGACGCGATGCCCGCGGTCATCGAGTCGCCCGCCCCGCGCGCGTCGGTGACCTCCAGGTGAGGTACCTCCACCCCGACCACCTCGTCGTCGATCAGCGCGAGCGCCGACTCGGCGGCCCGGCTGATCAGCACGGCGCGGGCACCGTCGGCGCGCAGCCGGTGCGCGGCGGTGACCATCTCGTCGATGGTGTCGTGGGCGGCCCGCCCGTCGTTCAGCACCTCCTCGTGGCTCATCTTGACGAACGCCACCCCGCCGCGCAGCGCCGCGTTCAGGTGCTCGCCGGCGAGGTCGGCGATGACCAGGCCGCCGTTGCTGGTCAGGTCGGCGGCGAGCCGCCGGTACACATCCGGCGCGATGACACCGGGATGTGCCGGGCCGCTGAGCACGCTGACCGGTGCCCGCAGCCCCTCGGCGAGCGCCACGTTGTACAGGTCGTCGACGTCGTGCCGGGCCAGCGGCGTGCCGGGGTGGTCGGCGATGATCACCCGCTGCTCGCCGCGCCGGTCGTGCACGTACCAGCCGTTGCCCGCCTGGCGGAGCACCGCCCGCAGGTCGATCGCCTCCTCGCTGAGCAGCTTCTCCAGGATCGCGCCGACCTCACCCCCGAGGGCGGCGCAGAGGGTCACGGACACGCCCAGCGAGACGCTCATCCGGGCCTGCCAGACGCCCTGGCCCCCGGCGTGCAGATGGAGCTCTACCGCGTCGCCCTGCTTCTCGATGGTCACCGTGAGCACGGGCGCCGGCGCGAAGACCATCACACGGTCGCTCATGACCCTCCAGGTCCCCCGGACATAGGCGGGTCAACCGGGACGGGACGACCACACGAGGCACTTCAGGCCCAACCGCCACAGGCGGCCGTCAGCGCCGCAGGGCCTCCGCGGCCAGGCGCCGGCACTCCGCGAAATCGAGCCCGTGCAGCGCCGCCCGGACCTCGTCGAGCGCGCCGGGCGCCACCGACAGCGCGGTGACGCCGAGCCCGACCAGCAGCGGCAGCACCGAGGGCTCGGCCGCCGCGTCGCCACAGACCGAGACGGACAGGTCGCGGGCGCGGGCCGCGGCGACCGTGTCGGCGATCGCCCGCAGCACCACCGGCTCGGCGGCGAGGCTCGGCGTCAGCGCGGGATCGCGGCGGGACAGGCCGAGCAGCGACGCGGTGAGGTCGTTGCTGCCGATCGAGAAGAAGTCCGCCTCGACGGCGAGTTCGCCGACCCGCGCCACCGCGCCGGGCAACTCCACCATCGCGCCCAGTGGCGGCGGCGGCGCACCCTCGTCGCTTGCGGCCGCGGCGAGCAGCGCGCGGCAGGTCCGAACGTCGTCCACTGTGGACACCATCGGGATCAGCACGCGTACCTCGACGCCGGACCCGGCGCGCACGATCGCCCGCAGCTGCGCCGCGAAGGCCGCCGGCTGGCCGAGCAGCAGCGCGAGGCCGCGAGCGCCCGAGCCGACCCCCACACCGGCGCCGGTCAGAAAGGGCGGCAGCTTGTCGGCGGCGAAATCGAGGGTACGCACGGTGACCGGCGCGCCGGCCCATCCCGCCAGTACGGGCTCCAAGGCGGTCAGGTGCTCCGCCTCGGTGGGCCAGTGGTCGGCGTCGAGGAACGGCAATTCGGTACGGACCAGCCCCACGCCCTCGGCACCGGCGGCCAGCGCGGCGGCGGACTCCACCGGCCCGGCGACGTTGGCCAGCAACTCGACGCGGTGCCCGTCCCGGGTCACCGGCGGCTGAGACCGGTGCACGGCGAGCGAGGCGTCCCGCTCGGCGGCCCGGCGGGTGGCGGCGAGCGTGGCGGCACGCACGGTCCGATCCGGTTCCAGCAAAGCAAATCCGCCGGTACCGTCGACCGCGACCTCGGTACCGTCCGGCGCGTCGAGTACCGCCGGATCCACCCCGAACACCACCGGTACCCGCAGGGACCGCGCCACGATCGCGGTGTGCCCGCCCGGCCCGCCCACGACCGATACCACGCCCACCGCGTCGGTACCGGCGGAGAGCAGGTCGTCGGCGGCCACCTCCCGACCCACGAGGACCGCGGGGCCGGAGGGTCGCCCGGCGGGCTGCTGCGCCAGGGTACCGGCCAGGTGGGCGAGCAGCCGGCGCCCGACCGCGCGTACGTCGGTGGCCCGGGCGGCGAGCGTCGGGTCGGCGAGCGCGGCGAGCAGGGCAGCGTAGTGCTCCACCGCGCCCTCGATCGCGGCCACCCCGCCCTGCCCGGCCGCGACCGCCGCGAGGGCCGCGTCGAGCAGGTCGGGGTCCTCGGCGATGAGCCGGTTGGCGTCCACGATGTCGGCGCTCTCCGCCTGCCCCGCCGCGCGCAGCGCACGGGCGAGCCGGTCGAGGTCGGTGGCGACCGCGTCGAACGCCTCGCCTACCGATGCGGGTTCCACAGTGGATGTCTCAAGTGGACGGTCCACTCGGTACACTCGACCGAGCGCGTGCCCCGGTACGCCCGGGACGCCGCGGTACTCCATCATCCGGCGCAGACCTCGGCGAGCGCCTTGAAGATGAGCCACGTGGAGGTGGCTCCGGGATCCTGGTGCCCGACGCTGCGCGGGCCGAGATACGAGGCGCGCCCCTTGCGCGCCTGCATCTCGATGGTGGCCCGCATCCCCTCCTCGGCCGCGGCCGCGGCGGCAGCGGCGGCCCCGGCGAGCGTGGACTCCTTCGTGAACGCCGCCACCGCGGGCGCGTACGCGTCGACCATCGTCTTGTCGCCCGGTACCGCCGCGCCCAGCCGTTGCAGCCCAGCCAACCCCGCCTGCAGCGCGCCGCCGAGCTCCGCCGGGCCCGCCTCGGGTACCGGCAGCGCCTTGCCGATCGCCCGGAACGCCGTGCCGTACAGCGGCCCGGACGCGCCACCCACCCGGGAGACCAGCGTCGTACCGGTACGCACGAAGACGTCGCCCACCCCACCGGGCTGGTACCCGTCCAGCGCGGCGAGTACGGCCGTGAAGCCCCGGTTCATGTTCACACCGTGGTCAGCGTCGCCGATCGCCGAGTCGAGCTCGGTGAGGTAGCCCGCGTTCGCCGCGATCGACTCGGCGATCGCCGCGATCCACCGGCCGGCCAGCGCAGCGTCCACAGTAGACTCCTCTGTCCCGATCGTCAGCAACCCCACCGCAGGGCGGGCGTGCTCACCGGCGCGTCCCACAGCCGGAGCACTTCGTCATCGGCACGGCACACGGTCAGCGACATCCCGGCCATGTCGAGGCTGGTGACGTAGTTGCCGACGAGGCTGCGGGCGATGCGCACCCCGGCGCCGTCGAGCACCGCGGCGACCTCGCCGAAGAGCAGGTACAGCTCGATGAGCGGGGTACCGCCGAGCCCGTTGACCAGCACGATGACCTGGTCGCCCGCGGAGAGTGGCTTGGCGCCACGGATCGCGTCGAGGGCGAGCGCGACGATCTGCTTGGCGGGCACCACCTTCTCGCGCCGCCGCCCGGGTTCGCCGTGGATCCCGACGCCGACCTCCATCTCGTCGTCGGGCAGGTCGAAGCCGGGCTTGCCGGCGCCGGGCGTGGTGCACGCGGTCAGCGCGACCGCGAACGACGCGGACGCCTCGTTGACCCGCCGGCCGATCGCGGCGACCTCGGCGGCGCTCGCGCCCTCCTCGGCGAGCGCACCCGCGATCTTCTCGATGATCAGCGTGGCCCCGGTACCCCGGCGACCCGCGGTCCACGTCGAGTCCTCTACCGCCACGTCGTCGTCGACGAGTACCGACTCCACGTCGATGCCCTCGTCCGCGGCCAGCTCCGCGGCCAGCTGGAAGTTGAGCACGTCTCCGGTGTAGTTCTTCACGATGTGGACCACGCCGGCTGCCCCGTCGACGGCCTGCGTGGCGGCGAGGATCTGGTCGGGTACCGGCGACGTGAAGACCTCACCCGGGCAGGCCGCGTCGAGCATGCCGGTGCCGACGAAGCCACCGTGCAGCGGCTCGTGCCCGGCGCCGCCGCCCGAGACGAGGCCCACCTTGCCCGCCTGGGGCGCCTGCGCCCGTACCACGATCTGGTTGTCGATGTCCACGCGCAGCGTGGGATGCGCGGCGGCGACACCCGCCAGAGCCTCGCGCACGACGGCGTCGGGCGCATTGATGAACTTCTTCACGACCGGGCTCCTCTTGTGGCACCGCGCCCGCGGACCGGAGCCCGTGGTGCACCACCTACCATTCTTTGTCATGGTAGATCCCGTCGGAATCGTACTGGTCTCGCACAGCGCACCGCTGGCAGCGGGCCTCGCCGAGCTGGTACGCCAGATCGGCGTCGGATCGCTGCCGGTCGAACCGGCGGGTGGCGCACTCGACGGCGGCTTGGGCACCAGCGACGTATTGGTCCGGGAGGCCATCAAGCGGGCCGACCGGGGCGCGGGCGTGGTGATCCTCACCGACCTGGGCAGCGCGGTGCTCACCTCCCGTGCCGTGCTCGCCGACGAGCCGCGCGAGGACGTGCTGCTGGTCGACGCGCCGTTCGTGGAGGGCGCGGTCGCCGCGGGCGTCATCGCGGCGACCGGCGCGGACCTGGCGGCGGTCGTCGCCGCGGCGCAGGAGGCGTGGGATGTCCGCAAGCTCTGAGCCGGTCGTCGAGGTACCGGTCCGGCTCGCCGCGCACCTGCACGCCCGCCCGGCCGGCCAGGTCGTCCAGGTGGCGGCCAGGCACGCGGCACGGGTGGAGATCCGGCACGGCGAGAAGGCGGCGAACGCGCGCGGCGTGCTCGCGGTACTCGCGCTCGGCGCGGTCGCGGGCGACACGGTCGTGGTCCGCGCCACCGGTACCGATGCCCAGGCGGCGGCCGGCGCGGTGGCCGAGGTCCTGGCGACCGCCGAGTAGCCTAGTTGACCGTCCTAATAGGACGGCGGGGCACGTCGATGGACATAACGCGGTACGGTAGCGGGCATGTCCCAGCCGGTCTCTCGCCACGCCGTCGTCGTGGGTGGCAGCCTCGCCGGCCTGTGTGCCGCGCGGGTACTCGCCGATCACGTCGACCGGGTCACCATCGTGGACCGCGACCACTTCCCCGACCAGCCCGCCGTACGCAAGGGCGTGCCGCAGGCGCACCACCTGCACGTACTGATCACGGCCGGGCAGCGGGCGCTGGATGAGCTGTTCCCCGGCCTGATCGCGGAGCTGCACGAGGCCGGGGCGGTAAGCGTCGGCGGGCCCCAGGACATCCTGTACCTGACCGCGAGCGGCTGGCGCGAACGGTTCCCCACGACCCACCACCTCGTCGGGGCGAGCCGGGAGCTGATCGACTGGACGGTACGCCAGCGGCTGCTCGCCGACGACCGGATCCAGTTCTGCGCGGGCCACGACGTGACGACGTTGCTCGGCAACGAGGAGCGCGTCACGGGTATCCGGATGCGCGAGCGCGGTACCGGCGCCGAGGAGGAGCTCGCCGCGCAGATCGTGGTGGACGCGAGCGGCCGCGGCTCGCACGCGCCCGAGTGGCTTGCCAGCCTCGGGTACGGGCGCCCCGCGCAGACCCGTATCGACGCGGGCCTCGGGTACGCCAGCCGCCGCTACATCCTGGCCGACGATCCGGCGCGGGACTGGAAGAACATCCTGATCGTGCCCCAGCCGCCGGGCTCGTCACAGGGCGCGGTGCTGTTCCCCATCGAGAACGACCGGTGGATGCTCACCCTCGGCGGAATCGGCGACGACCGGCCGCCCACCGACGAAGAGGGCTTCCTGGAGTTCACCCGAAACCTGCGCAGCCCGGTGGTCTACGAGGCCATCAAGGACGCGCAGCCGGACTCGCCGATCCACGGCTTCCTGCAGACCAGCAACCACCGCAACCACTACGAGGCGATGCCCCGGTGGCCGCACGGCTTTCTCGTCGTGGGCGACGCGGCCTGCTCGTTCAATCCGGTGTATGGCCAGGGCATGACGGTCGCGGCGCAGACCGCGCTCGCGCTCGCCGAGCACCTGCGCGCGAACGGCCCCGCGGGCGTCGACCGCGCGGCCCAGGCGGCGACGGTACGCTGCGCCGCGACGCCGTGGCTGATCGCCATCGGCGCCGACCTGCGCTTCCCGACCACCGCCGGCGCGCGGTCCGGGCTGCGCACCCGACTGTCCCACTGGTACCTGGACCGGGTCACCGACGTGGCCAACCGGGACCCGTACGTTTCCGAGGTGCTGACCGACGTACTCCACCTGGTACAGCCGCCGAGTGTCCTGGCGCGGCCGCGCATGCTCGCGCGCGTGCTGCGCGGGCGACCGGGGCCGGCGCTGGTGGACCCGCCTCCCGCGGCGCCGGCCTGAACGGGACCGCAACTCTGCCCGATCGTGCTTGTCCGCGTGGCCCGACCGCGCCTACGGTGCGGTAGTGAAGGCCAGCAAGGGCCGGGAGGCGGGCCGCGCAGCCAAGCGCGGCGCCGGTGCGCCGCCCTCCGCTGGCCGCGGCGATCTGGCCAGACTGCAGAGCATGGCCGGCAACCGCGCGGTCAGCCGCCTGCTGCGCGGCGACGCGCCGGCGATCCAGCGGGTACCGGTGACCGCCGCGAGCCGCGAGGAGACGCTGTTCAACCAGCGAGGTACCCCAGGCCAGGCGGGCGCGGCAGTCTACGGCGGCAACGCGGGCAAGAAGTTCGACATGAGCCGCGGCGGTACGCCCGAGGCCGTAACGGTCACCGTGCACATCCTCTTCATCGACCAAGCGCGCACGGCCGCCGGTGCCGACACCGGCCGCGAACTCGCCATCCCGGCCGGCGACCCGCGGCGCGCCTGGGCGCAGAACATCTGCAACACGGCTCCAGCGGTGTGGAACGGCCGGGCGCGCCTGGTCGGCCAGCGGGAGGCGCACACCAGCTGGCTGAGCTCCTCCGACCCGGGCGGCCCGGTCCAGCTCCCGCTGGTCTTCCGCGCCGTACCCGTGTTCGATCCCACCACCGACTACGACTCGAAGGTCCGCCTCTTCGGTGCCGGCACCGCTGCGGGAGGCCTCGCCAATCCCGTCGACGCTGGTCACTTCTACATGAGTCACGCCGGGTACCCGTTCACCGAGGAGCAGCTCTACGCCCACGAGTACGGCCACCTGTTCGGCCTCGCCGACGAGTACTCCCAATCCAACCCGGAGATGCACGCCCTGCTGCACGAGATAGACCCCGGCAGTTCGGCGGTGCGCGGCCAGGCAATGGACCGGGAGACCGTACGGCGGATGGTGATGGCGGCGCTGACCCGGCCGCTGTACGACCGGCTCAGCGCGGCGAGTGGCGAGATCTCCGCCGCCCTGCGCGCCGGCTCCGGGCCGCTACAGCAGTCCCTCGCCCGCCAGTTGCGGGCCGCACTCACCACGCCGGCGGTGATCACGCAAATCGAGGGCGCCGTCCCGCCCACGAGCGCGCGGCTGCGGCATTACATTCACTCGCTGGTCGCCGCCGCCGCGGTGGCGCCGCGCAACACCACCGGCGTGGCGCGGCAGGTGCTGGCCACCGAGTTCCTGTCGGCCGCGATCGGCGGCCTCGTCAGCAGCCGGTACTTCGCCGCGCTGCCGAGCAATAAAGGCACTTTCGACCTG
>JBPYFB010000198.1:0-19304 GCA_051986465.1 Rugosimonospora sp. | reverse complement strand
CGAGATCGAAGACACCCTCTCCGAACGGATCCTGTTCAACGAACTGAAAGCCGGACAGATCGTCGTCGTCCGCTGCGAAGGCGACCCGAAGGACATCGAGCACTCCAAGCTCGTCTTCACCGGCTCGGACAAGCCGGCCCCGGTCCCCGACACCGTGCCGGCGCCGTGATGGCCCCGGACTCGTTCACGGTCGGGGCTCAGGCGCTCCGCTCCGGCCACGTGCTGCGGCTGCTGACCCGGCGGCTGTTCCATCCCGTCGGGGACGGCGTCCTGCCCGACCTCGCCCGTACCATCCCGACCGTCCACAATGGTGGGATCAGCGCGGACCTGCGGACGTACCGGATCTGCCTGCGGCCCGGCGTGTTCTGGGACGCCCAGCAGCCCCGCCAGGTCACCGCCGGCGACGTCGTTCGCGGGCTCAAGCGCATCGCGCACCCCACCGCCGCGCACGCCCGTGGCTACCTGACCGAGACCATCGAGGGAATGCGCGCCTACTGCGCCGCCTACGATGCCGCCTTCGCTGACGGCGGGGCGACCGCGCCCGACCTGGCCCAGTTCCAGCTCGCCGCGGTGCCCGGCATCCGCGCGGTCGACGCGTCCACACTCGAACTGCGCGTGCCGCGGCCGGCGCCGGATCTCCTGCACATCCTGGCGACCGGCATCGCCGCCGCGGCACCGCGCGAGTACGACTACTACCGGCCCGACAGCCACGAGATGCAGCGCAACGCCCCGTCGGCCGGGCCGTTGCGGGTGGCGGCCGGGTCCCGGTCTTCCCGGCACCATCCGCCCGCGACCAGCGTGGTGCTGGAACCCAACCCGAGCTGGGATCCGCACACCGATCCCGTCGAGCGGGCGGTCGACGCGGCGGCGGACGGCCCGCCGTACGGTCTGCTCTACCTCGCGGTCAACGAGCGCCGGGGCGTGCCGCCCGCGCTGCGCCGCGCCATCGCGCTCGGCGTGGACCGGCTCGCCGTACGGGACGCGTCCGGCGCCACCGAGGTCCAGCACGGGCTGATCCTGCCGGGTGGCCTCGGCTGCGGCGGGGTACGGGTCGCGCCGGACACCGGCGACCCCGACCGGGCCCGGGATCTGGCCGGCGAGCACTCTGGCGTGAACCTGATCGTGGAGGACTCCCCCACGCAGCGCCGGATCGCCGAGTGCCTGACCACCGCGCTGGCCAAGTGCGGCATCGCCGTGCGCGCCCGTGAGCTTCGCACCGGCGAAGCGAGCGCGGGCGAAGCGAGCCCGGACGATTGGGACCTGGCGCTGCATACCTGGTCTCCGGCGTGGCTCGGCGTCAACGGGCGTACCGCGATCGCGCCGCTGGTCTGCACGGAGGGCGCGGCGAATCACGGCGACTACCGCGACCGCGTGGTGGACTCGCTCGTCGCCGACGCGCTGCGCGAGCCCGACCCGGTACGCGCCAGCGGATTGTGGCGGCAGGTCGAGCTGAAGGTACTGGCGGACCTGCCACTCGTACCCCTTGCCGCATGGACCGATCCGGACCGGATCGCGGACGCGTACCCGACCGTCAGCTGGACCGCACCAGCAGCGTGACCGCGGCGGCGGCCACGTCGAGCGCGGCGACGCACTCCACGAGGGTCGCCCCGGCCGCGACCGCGTACGCGTACCGGCAGCCCACGTGTCCGGCCGGCGGCAGTACCAGTCGCTGTCCGGGCGCGGCGACCACGCCGACCGTCAGCACCGACGCCGGCAGCGCCTCGGTGTCGACCACCACGTCGGCGACGGTCGCATCCTTGTCCGGGTACAGGAAGCGGACCGCCGCCACCCGCGAGCGCTCCGCCGTCACCGCGGGCTGCCGGCCGCAGGCGACCTCCACCGCGGCGCGCCCGGGGTCGATCCCGGTCGCCAGCAGGCCGAGGTACGGGATCAGGTCGCCGCCGAGCCGGCAGTTCACCTCGATGATTTTGGGCCCGTCCGGCATCAGCCGCAGTTCCGTGTGGGTGCACCCGTCGGTGAAGCCGAGCGCTTCGTGCGCGGCGCGCAGCACTGTCGCCAGCGTCGGGTCATTCTGCAGGGGGTCGGCGCCATCGACCCAGTGGCCGACCTCCTCGAAATAGGGCGGGAAGCCGGAGATCTTGCGTGCCGCGAACAGCGGCGTCACGCGGCCGCCGACGCAGACGCAGTCCACGCTGATCTCCGGGCCGTCCAGCCACTCCTCGACCAGTACCCCGGCCTCGTGGTACGGCACGCCGTCCTCGGTGACCCCGCGGGCAAGCTCGTATGCGGCGAGCACGTCCTCGGGTTCCCGTACCCCGGTGACACCGAGCGAGGCGCCGAGTGCCCGCGGCTTCACCACCACCGGATAGCCGATCGCGTCCGCCGCACGCAGGGCATCGTCCACCGAGGTCACGGCGCGCGAGGCGGGCTGCGGCACGCCGGCCGCGGCCAGCGCCGTACGGGTGAGGTGCTTGTCGCGGCAGCGTTCGATCATGCCGGGGTCACCGCCGGGCAGGCCCAGCTCGCCGGCGAGCACCGCGCTGGTCAGCATCTTCAGCTCGTCCCAGCACAGCACGCCGTCCACGGCCGGCAGCGACCGGGCCGCCGCCACCATGGCCGCCCCGTCGTACGGGTCGACCACGGTATGCCCGACGATGTACGGGTGCTCCCAGGTGGGCGCGGCGCTGGTGAACAGCCAGACCCGGGCCGCGTCGGCGACCTGCCGCAGCAGGTACTCCCGGTAGCGACCGAACCCGCTGGTGACCAGGATGATCAGCGGCTTGTCCGCCATGGTGGACCCTCCTCACGCGGGCTGGGACGGGACGAGCCGGATGCCGGCGAGGTCGAACCACCGGTCCAGGTCGGCCATCGCGACGGCGTCGCGGACCCGGTCGCTGGTCAGCCGGCGAGCCGCCGGGACGGTCACCACCAGCGGCACGATGGCGACGTCGCGCAGGACCTCGGTATCGACCTCGTGCCACAGTTCCTCGGCGCGCACCGGATCCGGCTCACTTAGTGCGAGGTCGATGAGCTTGTCGACCGTCGGGCTGCTGTATCCGCCGTAGTTGGCCGTACCAGGGCGGTCGTCGGTCTGGAACAGCGGCTGCACGGCGGCGCGGCCGTTGTTGCCGTACCAGTCGGGCGTCCACCCGACCGCGGTCACATCCCACCGGCCGGCCCGGGCGTTGGCCGGGTCCTGCAGGAGGCGGTAGTAGTCGGCCTGCGCCACGGGCACCAGGTCGACCTCGAACCCGCACCGGCTCAGGTCGTCCGCGTAGGAGCGGGCCAGCGCGGGGTGCGCGTCGGCGTCGCGGTAGAGGACGGTCAAGGTGAGCCCGTACGGGTACCCCGCGGCGGACAGCAGCCGGCGGCAGGTGGCGGGCGCGTCGGTAACCGGTGGCGGTGGCTCGTCGGCCCGGTAGCCGGCGTTGCCCGGCGGGATTGCGGTGAACGACTCCCGGGCATGCACGCCCAGGCGCAGGTCCTCGTAGAGGCGTACCAGTGCGGTCCGATCGACCGCCAGCGCGATGGCCCGGCGGACGTCCCGCGATCGCAGCCGCGGGCTGTGCTGGTTGAGTACCAGATACGGGTTGTGCGAGAAGCCCGGGTGGTCGTCGACGGCCAGCGCCCCGGCCGGTGTCTCGTCGACCACCGGCGAACCCCAGCCGAGGTCGGCCCGGCCGGCCGCGATCTCGGCCGCGACCGCCGCCGTGCCGACCGGGGCCATCTCGATGTCGATGCCATCGAGATGCTGGTGGCGTACCGGGTCTGACGCCTGGCACCACGCCGGATTGCGGCGCAGCCGCAGCCGCCGCCCGTGCTCGTAGTCGACCAGCCGGTACGGACCGGCGGAGCGTACGGCGGTCCAGAACTCGGCGCTGCCCGGCACGTACGCGTCGTACTCGCGCGGTGCGGCCGACGCGCACCACATCGCGAGCAGGTCGAGGAAGTCGTTGGCCGGCCGGCACAGTGTGAAGACGACGGTCTTGTCGTCCACCGCGCGCATCCCGGGGATCTCGTGCGTGTTCTGGAACTCCGCCAGTTGTGCCGCGCTGGCCGGCCGGTCACCCTTGCCGCACGCGTCCCGGTACGCCCGGCAGAACTCGGCCAGCCCGGAGACGGTACTGGTGAAGTAGGTGAGCCAGCCGGTACCGGCGACCGGGTTGGCCATCCGCTTGAAGCCCCGCACGAAGTCCCCGGCGACCACCTCCCGTACCGGCGTGGTGTCCCAGCGGATGCCCTCGCGCAGCCGGATCGTGTACGTGCGGCCGTCCCGGCTGATCCCTCCATTGTGGACGGTTGGCAGGACGGCCGCCGCGTCGGGTACCGGCCGGACCGCTCCCGCGCCGGCCGGCCGCGCGAACAGGGTGCGGGCGTACAGCCGGATCACGCTGCCCGCGAGCGCGTACGACGAGCACGCCGGATCCACGTGGTCCATGCTGCCGGGCCCGTAGAGCACGAGCGTGGCGTCACTCATCGATCCAGACCTCGGGGATGTTGGCGTGCACCACGGGATAGCCCTCGACTCCCCGCAACCGGTGCGAGCAGAAGATGAACCCGTTCATGAAGGCGATCGGTACGACGGCGGCGTCGCGCATGATCTGCTCGGCGGCGGCGGTGTAGTGCAGGTGCGACTCGGCCAGGTCGGTGGTGCGGTTGGCCGCCGCGATCAGCTCGCTGACGCGCGGGTTGTGATAGAACCCGTAGTTGTGGCCGAAGGTGGCGGAGTCGGCCGTGTACGGCGCCCCGTCAAACAGCGGCGCCATGTAGGAGCGGGTGTTGGTGCCGATCCAGTCCGGCGCCCAGCCGGGGAGCACGAGGTCCCAGCCACCGGTCCGGGCGTTGTCGGCGTGCTCCAGGAACCCCCAGAAGTCGGCCGTCGGCATGGGTACCAGCTCGACCGTGATGCCGGCGCGGGCCAGGCTGTCGCGCAGGGCGCCGGCCGAGGTGAGCCGGCTCGTCACGTTCTGCACGACCAGCTTGAGCACCAGCCCGTCGGGGTAGCCGGCCTCGGCGAGCAGTTCCTTTGCCCGGTCCGGGTCGCCGCGGTGGCCCGGGGTCGGGTACTGCACGGTGTCCTGTGCGGCCGGGCTGATCGCCGGGATGATCTGGTCGGTCGGCGTGAGAATCGCCGCCCAGTACGCCGAGACCGCGACCTTGTCGATGCCGTACGCGATCGCCCGGCGCACCAGTACGTTGCTGGTCGCCCGCCCCTCGTTGGGGCTCGCCAGGTTGAACACGAGGTACGGCTCGAGGATGTCGCGCGGGTAGAGGTGGAACCGCGGGTCGCCCGAGTCGCGCAACGCGGACAGTTGCCCGGGCGAGGGCGGGCTGTCCCACAGTAGGTCGGCGGCGCCGGTCTCGACCTGCTGGTACGCCTCCTCCTGGGTGAGCCCCTCCTCGACGACGACCTCGTCCACGTACGCGTGGCGTACCGGGTCGGAGTCCTGCCTCCACGCCGGGTTGCGGTCGAACTGGATGCGCTTGCCGGGCAGGTACGTGCTGATCCGGTACGGCCCGCACGAGATGGTGTTCTGCCGGAACTCGGGCCCGTCGGGCAGGTAGTCGAGGTATTCGCGGGGAGCCGGCGACGCCGCGACGAGGGCGAGCACGTTGAGGAAGTCGATCGCCGGGCGGATCAGGTTGAACTCGACCGTCCGCTCATCGACGGCGCGTACTCCCGCGAGGTCTGTCGAGTCCACATAGGACTTAATCGACTGCACGTCGGCGGGTACCTCGGCGAATTCCTGGGCAAAGGCGGCCAGGCCGACGATGGTGTCGGTGAAGTAGTGCGGCGAGGGGGTACGCGCGACCGGGTTGAACAACCGCTTGATACCCAGGACCATGTCCGCGGCAGTGATCTGGCGGGGGCCGGCCGGCGCGTCCCAGCAGGCACCCTCGCGGATGCGCAGCGTGTAGGTGAGGCCGTCCGCGCTGATGCCGCCGTTGGCCAGGGTGGGCACCTCTTCGGCCAGGTCGGCCACGATCGTGGCGGCAAGGCGGACGTCCGAGGTGGTCGGGTAGGTGACGAGCTGTCGCGTGTAGACGCGCAGCAGGCCCAGGGTGACGACGTTGTTGGCACTGGCGGTGTCGAGGTGGTCGACATCGCCGTTACCGGCGAGCCGGAGCGTGCCGCCGACCTTCTGGTTCCCGTCCGACATGGGTCCTCCTCTACTCGGTCCGGTCGGATACCGGCGTTGGCGCAGGGCTCGGGTCGATGGTCTCGGCCAACGGGTCTACCGGCACCGGCTCCGGCGGTTTCGCTGCCGGCTCTGCGGCGGTGCGCAACAGGGCAATACCGGGGATGGCGAGCATCGCCAGCGCGCCGGCCGCCACGATCCCGCCCGAGGCGAGCAGGACCGCCGTCACGCCCAGCCACGCCGCCAGCGGCCCGAAGGCGGCGAACCCGACCGGGCGCAGCGCGCCGGAGAGCATCTCGTCGATACCCACAACCCTCGACAGGGCGTCCTGCGGGACGTGCACCTGCAGCGCCGCCGTCCACAGCACGAATGCGTACGCGTGCGACACTCCATAGAGGACGAAGCCGGCGAACACCAGCGGCGCCGGGGCCGAGAGGGCCAGCATCACGAAGACCGGGGTAACGAGCCCGGCCATGATGAGCCACAGGCCCAGCAGTACCCGGCGGGGTTGGTACCGCAGTGACAGTGCCGACCCGATGACGAGCCCGATACCCTGACCGGCCAGCAGCGTGCCCCACGCCGCCGCGCCGCCCAGATGGCGGTCGGCCACGTACGGGCCGAGCACGAGTATGCCGCCGTAGGTGAGCACCTGGAACACCGACCAGTAAAGGATCCCGGCGCTGAGCCACGACCGGGCCCGTACCACGCCCCAGCCTTCGACGAAGTCGCTGGCGATGCTCGACCGGTGCCCCGCGGCCCGGCTCGCCGGTACCCGCATCGCCAGCAACAGGACCGCGCCGACGGCGAAGCTGACCGCGTCCGCGGCGAGGCCCCAGCCCGGCGCCGTGGCCGCGACAACCAGGCCGCCCAGCGCCGGACCGGCGATCTCCCCGGTGCTGTAGCCGATCGCGAGCAGGCTGTTGGCCTGTGGCAGCGACTCCTGGTCGACGGTCTGCGGCACGAGACCCTGCTGGGCCGGGCGGTAGAACGCCTGCGCGGCACCGTAGATCGCGTAGAGCACCATCATGTGCCACAGCCGGGCCGTGCCGGTGAGCACGAGCACCGCGAGCAGGCCCTGGGTCGCCACGCATACCAGGTCGGCCGAGGCCATCACCAGCCGCCGTGGCAGGCGGTCGGCGAGCACGCCGCCGGCCGCGACGATCAGGACATAGGGCAAGGCCCGGGCGAAGAGCACCAGGCCGAGCGAGGTCGGTGAGCCGGTGGATTCCAGCACGGCGAACGCGATGCCGACGGTGGCGAAGCCGTCGCCGATGGTGGAGGCCACGCGGGCCAGATAGAACAGCCGAAAATCGCGACGCCGAAACAGTGCCAGCCGGGGCGATGCCTTCGTACCCACGCTCTGCGCGGCCATCAAGACCTCCTGCCATCGGTATGTGCCAGAGGTGATGAGTCCGCACCATGCTATATGTTTCGTAAGTGGGTGTCGAGGCGTACGCATTTACTGCTCGATATATGGCTTCGCCCCCTGCCCGCCTCGCGCGCGAGTCGTCCTACAGATAACTACGCCTTGCTCAAGCGGTGAGAATGATCGGCTGGGCGATGTCCTGAAAGTCGAGCCCCGGGTCCCACGAACGCACCGTGCCCTCGATGACGAGCAGCGCGAGGATCGGCACCACGAACGCGGCGGAGACGAACATGCGGTACCGCCGCTGCAGCGCGAACAACTCGTCGACCAGGCCCACGATGCTGAAGTCCGCCGCGGCAAGGCCCGTGTAGCGGTAGACGATGTCGCTCACCTCGGCTTCGAAGGCGGCACGGTCGAGCGCGGCCGGCGGCGACACGGCGGCGTTGAGGATGGTACTGGCACATCGGGGGCCGTTGCCGAGGCTCAGGGCGAGGAAGAACTCGCAGAACTGGCGTCGCAGCCGCTCGTCGGTGCTGACCACGAACCCAGCGTCCACAATGCACACCCGACCGTCGGCGGCCACCCGCAGGTTGCCCGGATGCAGGTCGCAGTGCACCACGCCCACGGCGAACAGCATGCGGAACACGGCGTCCACAAGGGACCGGGCGGCCTGCTCGCGGCCGGCCCTCGACACGCCCGGCTGGCCGCGGGTGCCGAACTCCGGTACGTAGTCCATGACGAGCACGTCCACCGAGCCGCCGGGGCGTGGCGCCGGTACGAGCACCCGCGCCGGATCGAGCCGGGCGTGCAGGGTGTCCAGGTTGGCCTTCTCGCGTACCAGGTTCACCTGACCCGCGATGGCACCGGCGATGTGCTCCACCATGTCTACGAGCGGTAGGTGTCGCAGGCGGGGCAGGCGGGCCATCACCCGTACGCCCCACATCAACAGCTCCAGGTCCCGGGCGATGGCGGCCCGTACGCCCGGTCGCAGCACCTTCACCGCGACCAGTGACGCCTCCGCCTCGCGAGCGGGGTCGGCCGACCGCACGGCGTGCGGCGCTTCGGGCACCGCGTAGACGCACGCGACGCTGCCGGCACCGATGAGCCGGACGCCCTCGGTACCCAGTCCGTGCGCGGCCAGGTGGCGGCGTACGTACCGGCCGGGCAGCGGCCGTCCGTCTTCGCGCAGGCTGGCCATGGCACGGCACCACGAGGGCGGCAGCACGTCGGGGCGGGTGCTGGCCAGTTGGGCGAACTTCACGAACGCCGGCCCCAACCACTGCGCGAGCATGGGCAGGGACCGGGCGAATGGTCCGACGCCGTCGTCGCCGCGACCCCGGACCCGGGCGGCCAGCTCCCGCAGCGTCGTGCCCGTGGGCCCGACGACGGCCCAGGCCGCCAGGACAGCGGCGAACCGCAGCGCGCCGTAACATATTCGCCAGCGCCGATCCCCCATAGTGTTATGAAAGTCAATGGCTCTCGCGCGGGTCAAGCGCGGACCGGCCGGTGGCGCGCAGGTGGGCACGGATGGAGAAGTCCGGCGGTTGCCGGTCTGCGAGGATGGCCGAGGGTCCGGATCGCTGACCGCACGGCACGGCGACGACTGCTCGCCGTGGCGCTGGACGCGATCCCTGGGTGGGCGATGTACTATGTCTTAGTCAAGCCAGCCATCCGGGCCACCGCCGTCGTGCGGTCCGTTGGGGAGCCACCGTGAAGGATCAGCGCGAACGACGCACGTACGACCAGCAGTGCGGCCTGGCGTTCGCCCTGGACATCGTCGGCGAGCGCTGGACCCTGCTGATCGTCCGCGAGCTGCTGTCCGGGCCGAAGCGGTACCGCGAACTGCTGGACGCCCTGCCGGGCATCGGCACGAACCTGCTCGCCGACCGGCTGGCGTACCTCACCGAAGCCTCGATCGTGCGCCCGCTGGATACCCAGCGCCGCACGGCAGGCTACGAACTGGCCGATCTCGGCGAGCGGCTGCGCGAACCCGTACTGGCGCTGGCCCGCTTCGGCCTGCGGGTGATGGCCGATCGGCCCGGCGAATACCAGGCGAGCGTGCGCCGCCCCGCCTGGGCGGCGCTGGCCGTCGAGGCCATGGCGGACCCGCAGCGGATCCGGGCCGACGAGACCTACGAGTTCGACATCGACGGCGAGATCTTCCACCTCACCGTCGAACGGGGCGGGATCGTCACTACGCCCGGCCCGGCATCGGATGCGGCACTGCGGGTCAGCACCGATACGCAGACGTTCTTCGAGTTGGGCGCCCGTGCCCTGGACCCCATCGAGGCGTTGCTCAGCGGTGCGGTCACGGCGTCCGGCCCGCCAGCCACGGTGCCGCGCTGCCTTTTCCTGTTGGGGCTCGGCGCCGATCCGCAGCGTCGGGCGGCGCCGGAACGCAGCGCGGCGACGCGGCCGACCTCGCAGGTATAAGGTGCGCCGGCCCTTGCGGGGGCCGCACCCGCGGGCGCCGCGAACCGGTCGCAGCCTTTACAGCTACTTGAAACTGGGCTAGCATTCCATCGAGGGCCGTGACTACATAATTGTATGGGTGACCATTCTCGGGCCCTCCTCCCCCAACCGCCCTTCCGATATTCGCGCGATTTCAACGCCGCCGAACGCGGCGGTACCCCTCTGCGCATAGCCAAGAGACCACGGGGGTGGAACTCGCCATGGATCCTGCCATCGAAGAGGTCATCTTCTCGATGAGTGGCCGCCTTGACGAGCCGATAACGGTGGACGATCTCGCCCGGTCGGCGAAGTTCAGCAAATATTACTTTACCCGTTTGTTTCGTCGGGCGACCGGAATGTCACCGGGACGTTTCCTTTCGGCGATGCGACTCGATGAGGCGAAACGCCTTCTGATGACTACCTCGCTGCGCGTCGCCGACATCAGCTGTCGAGTGGGCTATACGAGCGTGGGCACATTCACCAGCCGTTTCACTACCACGGTCGGCGTATCGCCGACGCACTACCGCCGGCTGGGCCGTTCGCTCGGCGACGACGTGCGTACCGTGCCGGCCACGCCGGCCTTCGGCGCGACCGTCGTCGCGGTCGTCCATCCACCGGCCGCGGCCGCCCGGACCACGTTCGTGGGCGTCTTCCCGGCCCGGTGGCCGGTGGGCGAGCCGGTCGTGTCGGCCGTGCTCGACGTGCCGGGACCGTGCCGCTTCGAGGGGGTGCCGGCCGGGCGGTGGTGCGTCATCTGCGCGTTCACCAAGGCGGACCGCCGATGCCTGCACGGGCTGGCCGATCTGCTCGACCAGACCACGCTGCTCGCCAAGCACGGGCCGTTCGAGGTGGGCCCGCGAGAGCCGTTCGCGGTCACCGACGTCAAGCCCGAGTCCGCACGGGCGCCCGACGCGGCCACGGTACGGGCGCTGCGACTCAGCATCGGGCGCACTCCCCTGTACCCGGGCGGCGCCGCTCAGCCCAACTGGCTGAACCCGCCGCGGTGGAACACCAACGGGCTCTCCCCCGCACCGCCATGCGGCACCCGCTCGGCCGACAGCAGCCGGCCGACGAAGATGCTGTGGTCGCCCCCGTCATAGGCCCGCCAGAGCCGACACTCGAACCAGGTGAGCGCACCCAGCAGCAGTGGCGCACCGGTACGGTCACCGGCAATCCACTTCACGGCAGCGAACTGGGCCGCACCACTGGGGCGGCGGCGGTCGGCGAAGTAGCGCGCGACCGGCTCCTGGTCCGACGCGAGTACGGAGACCCCGAACGCGCCCGCAGTGCACAGCGCGGCATTCATCCGCGCCGTACGTTCGACGCACGCGAGCACGAGCGGCGGGTCGAGGGAGACCGACGTGAACGAGTTCGCGGTCATACCGCGTGGAGATGGGCCGCCGACGGTGATCACGGCGACGCCCGTCGCGAACGTGCCCAGCAATGACCGCAGGGTGACCGGGTTGGGCACCTCGGCGCTCACCGGCGGGGCGGGACCCCGGCCATCGACGCTCACGCCGGCCTCTGGTCGCGTGCGTCCGACGCATAGGGAGCCAGCGCCCGTAGCAATTCCTCCGGCACGGCGGCCGGTACGGTGCGGGTGTTCGGGCCGCGCATGCATGCGACCCGCTGGCGGCCGCGGGCCACAAGCTGGTCGGTCGCGTCGGCCAACCGGTGGTAGTCGAACCCGAACTCGAGCTGGGTCTGCGTCAGGTCGATCAGCCGCATGCGGATGGACAGCTCGTCGAACGCGCCCAGCTCGGCCAGGAAATCGCAGTCCACGTGGAGTGTGAACAGCTTCAGGTCCGCGCCCAGCAGAGCCAGTACGCCCGGCGCCCGCTCCCGCAGGAACATCTCCCGGCACCGGCCCTGCCACCGCAGATAGTTCACGTAGTACACGTTGCCGACGAGGTTGGTCTCCTCGAACCCGACCACGTGCCGGTACTCGTAGTAGTCCGCCACTGTCATCGCCTCCCCTCGTCGGTACCCGGGCCTGGTCGCGCGGCCAGGATGGCGAACACGACCGTCTCGGCCCGCCCGGTCAGCCGCGCCGGGTACGTCGCGATGCGCAGGTCGCCGGCGCGCAGGGACACCCAGTCGCCACCCGGATCGGCGGCGTCCAGCGTCAGCGGCACCGCGGTGGACGCGCCGGCCTTGCGCAGGCACTCGATGGCGCACCAGACCCGGGTGGCCGCCGTATCCGCCGGCTCGCCGGTGCAGGCGGCCACCTCGCCCGCGACGGCGTACCCGCCGCCCAACAGGCCCGGCCACGCGTCGCCGCGGGCAGCGACGGGCTGGACGTCACACGTCACAGTGCCGTGGGCGGCTACGGAGAAGGTGAGCCCGGCGCCGTGTGCGGATGACACGGCGTACCCGTCGACCTCCGGCCGCCCGTCCGGGCGGTAGCGCACGACGCACGGGTGGCCCAGGCACCGGGCAAGGCCCAGCGCCGTATGCGTCCGGCGCTCGCCGTCACCGTCGGGTTCGACGTTGACCGCGATGTCGGCGCCGAGCCCGGCCCCGACCGCCCGCTCCAGGTACGGACCCAGCAGCGGCGCCACCCATGCCCGCGCGGGACCCGGGGTGCGTACGGCCCGCAGCCGCAGGCCACGCCAGCGCTCCACGATTGCACCGGAGTTCGTACGGGCGACGATGTCGTACACGTACTCGTTGCCGTACTGCTCGCGTTCGACAGCGGTGTACGAGATCTCCGGTTCGCCGTCGGGGAGGCCGTACGGCTCGACGCTCGCCACGCCGATGGGCAGTAACGTCGCGTCGGGGACGCACACCTGGTTGCCGTGCATGAGAGCGTCGCGCATCCCCGGGTCACCCAGCAGCAGATCCGCCGGCAGGAACGGCCCGAACCATGGCGATCGCCCGTCCACGGCGATATCCGCGTCCACGTGCCGGGCGTCCGCGCGCCGGTAGCGCAGCAGGCGGTGGAAGCGCTTGCCCTGGAACATGACGGTGCCGTACAGCTGCGTCATGGGGTCCAGCGCCACCAGCGGGAGCCCGCTCTGCGGCGGATCCGGGTACCGGGCGGGGTCCCGCGGGTCGGCGGCCGCGCCGTACACGGCGGTGGCCCGGAAATGGTCCACCGCGTAGCCGGTCTCCGCACTGCGCACGCAGACCGCGACGCGGCCTGGGCCGGTTACCGTGGCGGCGACCCGGATGCTCAGGTCGGCGTCCTTCGGCACGACGACCGGCCGGGCGAACGCCACGTCGACAAGTGCCGGTACGTCGCGGCGGCCGAGCGTCGCGGCGGCCACCTGGGCCATCGCCTCGAGCCCCAGCACCGCCGGGAACAGCAGGTTGCCGTCGAACTCGTGGTCGCTGAGGTACGGGTCCGCGCCGGCCGACAGGCGCACCTCGGACACCAGCTCAACGCCGTGCACCCGAACGAGCGGGCGTTCGAGGAAGCGCAGCAACGGCAGTGCTGGACGCTCCACCCGGACCGTGTCGATGTCCGGCAGCCGCCCGGCCACCACCGCGACCGTAGGGGTCGCTGGATCGGCGAGCAGCGCGCGCAGTGCGTCCACGCCGTGCTCCACCGTCAGCGGGGTGACGCCCTCTCGCGCCAGCGACTCCACCACCGCCAGCCGCTCGCCCATCCCTACCCCGGACCAGACCGACCATTCCACGCACAGGCAGCGCCAGTGCGGATGCCGGGCGGCGTAGCCGGCGGTGCGCTCGGCGAGCCAATCGTTGGCGGTGGCGTAGTGGGCTTCCCCGCGCAGGCCGGTACGCCCGATGATGCTGCCGAACGTGATGAGCATGCGGATCCGGTCGGGGTCCAGCGCGGCCAGGACGATGTCGAGGCCGGCGACCTTCGTGTCGTACGCGCCGCGCATGGCGTCGCGGTCAAGGGCGCCGATCGTCGCGGGCTGGTTGCGACCGGCGCCGTGCAGGACAACGCTCACCGGGCCCAACTCGGCGCGCAGCTCGGCGATCGCGGCGGTCACCGCCGCCGGGTCGGTCACGTCCGCACGGCGGTAGCAGGTGCGTAGGCCGGCCGCGCGCAGGCGGTCGAGGTTCGCGGCCAGCTCGGTGTCGTTGTCGGGAGCCGAGCGTCCGATGATCGCCACGGCCGCCCCGGAGCCGGCCGCGAGGGCGCGGGCGCACTCGGCGGTGATGCCTTTGCCGCCACCGGTCACGAGCATCACGTCGCCGGCGCCGAGCAGCGGCGCCTCGGGCGCGCGCAGCGGCGGCAGGGCACGCATCGTGGGGACGTACCGCACCCAGTCGCGGTCGTAGTGCGCCTCGGTGAAGGCGGTGGTGGCCGCGACCTCCGCGACCGTGGCGGCCACCGCCCGAGTCACGTCGTACCCGTCGGGCAGGTGGACCACGGTGGTACGCACGCCGGGCGCCTCCAGCCGGAGCGTGCGCGCGAGCGCCGCCGCCCCGGCGCCGCACTGCGTCACCACGAACCGCCCCGCCCCCCGGCCCGCGGCGATCTTCGCCGCCTCCAGCGCGGGCAGGACGTCGTCGACCGTGCCCGCCTCGGGAAGGCAGACGAGCACGCCCTCGCCCAGGCCGGCCGAGTCCAGCGCCCGCCGCAGCGGTGCGGTCAGGTCGTCGTCTGCGCCGCCGACCGCCAGCCAGGCCGCGTCGGCTTCGCGCGCACCCCGATCCGGTACGGGCACGGCGTCCAGTTCCACGACGAATGCGCGGGTCCAGTCCGCGGCTCCGGTCACCGGCTGGCGCCCGTGGTCATCGGGCCGGTCTGTGGCGGCCAGCGCGTCGAGGGCGTCGGCCAGCTCCCGGATGGTGGCGGTGGCGAACGCCGTGGGCGCGGCGAGCCCGGCCAGTCCGAGCTCGCGGGCGGCCTGGTCCATGAGGCTTGCGACCGTGATGGAACTGAGGTGCAACTCGTCGAGGAGCCGGCTGTCCGGACCGATCGAGTCGGCGGGCAGCTCGGCGCGTTCGGCGGCGAGGCGGCACAGCAGGTCCACTGTGGACTCGTCGGCGCGGGTGGCCGTGGCCGGTTGGCCGGGCGCGTCCACCTCCGCCGCCGGCCCGGCGAGATCCACGATGGGGGCGGCCTCGCACGGGCTGGACAGGAAGGAGGGCGCGCCCGCGGGCAGCGGGCGGCTCAGCCGGCCCTCGAACAGTGCGGCGTGGTCGACCGGTGCGCCCGCGACGTACGCGGCCCCGACGGCGGCGAGGAAGCCGGCGAGCGAGCCGCTGTCGGTATCCATGGCCAGGCACGGCACGTCAGTGATCTCGCGGGCCAGGCCGGTCAGTACGTGGCCGGGGCCGACCTCGATGAACAGGTCGACCCGCGCCGCGGCCTGAGCCACGGCCTCGGCGAAGAGCACGGGCGCGGTGACCTGACGGCGCAGCAGCTCCACCACGTCGGTACCGGGGTCGAGGGGCTCGCCGGTGACCGTGGACAGCACGGGACGCGATACGGCGGTGAACCGCTCCTCCGCAAGCGCTTCTGCCAGATGCGCCGCCGACGGGGCCACCAGCGGCGAATGGAACGCGTGCGACACCGGCAGCCGGTTGCACCCGATACCGGCGGCGCCCGCCCGCGCGCAGACCCGGTCGACCGCCTCGGCCGGACCCGCCACGACCGTCTGCCGGGGACCGTTGTGCCCGGCCACGACGACCGGCTCATCGGTCAACAGCGCCGCAACGGCAGCGACCGGCGCGCCGAGCGACGCCATCGCTCCGGGTGCGCTGTGCCGGGTCATCGCCTCGCCGCGGACGCGGGCGATGCGCAACAGCGTCTTGGCGTCCATCGCGCCCGCCCAGTGCAGGGCCGTCAGCTCACCGAGGCTGTGGCCCACCGCGACGTGGCCGTCCACCCCGAGCGCCGCCAGCGCGCACAGGCCCGCCACCGAGCCGGCGGCGATACGCGGTTGCGCGACCGCGGTGGCGACGGTGTCCGCGCCCACCGGCAGTCGGGCGTACCGGAACACCTCGGCCGCCTGCGGGAAACGCCGGCTCAGGGCGCCACCGCTGGTACCGCTGCCCGATCCCTGCCCGGGGAAGAGCAGCCCGATGCGCGCCGGGCCGCCGACCCGGCCGGCGAACACGCGGCGGCCTTCGTCGAGCAGTCGCGTCGTACCTTCGCGAAGCTGATCGGCCGCGTACCGCAACGACTGTGCGGCGGCCTGTGGCACATCGGCCACCACCGCGGCCCGGAACGCCCGCTCGCGCAGCTCTGCCCGCAGGGCGACGGCGAGGTCCGTCAGTTGGGCGTACGACAGGTGCGCCGCGGCGTCGGCGAGCAGGGCCAGCCGCTCGGCCAGGGCGACGGCGGTGTCGGCGTCGACGAGCAGCACTTCGGCGTCCTGCCGGGTGCCGGCGATGACGGTGGTACGCCCGGCCTCGGCCCGCGCCCGTGGGCCGCTTGCCTCCAGGGCGACGTGGGTGTTGATGCCACCGAAGCCCATGGCGCTGACCCCGGCCCGCACCGGCGCGCCGTCCGGCCACTCCTCGGCGTTGTCGAGTACCCGCAGCGCCGCGCCGGGCGCGGTGAGCTCCGGGTGCGGATCCACGCACCCGACCGTCGGCGGCAGCACGCCGTGGTAGGTGGCGAGCGTCGCCTTGATGAGGCCGGCGACGCCAGCCGCGGCCTTGGTATGGCCGATCATCGCCTTGATGGTGCCGATCGCCGCGAGCGGCGCGCCCGGATCGGCGTCACGGCGCACGCTCGACAGCGCGCGCAGTTCGTTGGCGTCACCGACCGCCGTTCCGGTGCCGTGCCCCTCGAACAGGCCCACGGTCTCGACGCCGTACCCGACCCGCGCGTACGCCCGGCGCAGCGCGAGCCGGTAGCCCGCAAGCTCCGGGCGGGTGATGCCGCCGCGGCCGTCCGACGACACGCCCCACCCGGTGATCGCGGCGTACACCCGGCACCCCTGCGCCCGGGCGTCCTCCTCGCGCATGAGGACGACCATTCCGGCCCCCTCACCCGGCCAGAACCCGTTGGACCGCCGGTCGTACACCCGCATCTCGTGCCGGGCCAGGGCACCGGTCTTGGCGAAGCCGATCATCTCGAACGGGTCGATGGACAGGTCGACGCCGCCGGCCACCGCGACGTCGAGCTCGTCGTCTGCCAGTGCGCGGGCCGCGGTGATGACCGACAGCAGCGACGACGAGCAGGCACCGTCCACTGTGTACCCACCGCCGCCGAGATCGAAGTGGTTGCAGATGCGCCCGGCGATGGTGTTGGACAGCCCACCCGCGAGCGTATCCTCGTCGACAGCGGGAAACGGCTGCTTGTATTTCGCTTCGAGCGCGCTGAGGAACGGGGCGAGCCGGTCGTCGCCCCAACCCTCCTCGCGCAGCGCGCCGGCGAGCGTGCGGCGCACGTACGGCCACCGCAGCCGCAACTGATGGGCGCGGGTGAACTCGCCGGTGAGCGTGTTGCCGACCACGACGCCGGTACGCTCGCGCGGCAGCCCGTCGGCCGCCGGGTGGCCCGCGTCGGCCAGCGCCCGCGCGGCCGTATCCAGCGCGAGCCAGTGGGTCAGATCGGTGGAGCGGTACGTGCTGCCGGCCACCCGGTACGCCACCCGGTCGAACTCGTACCCCTCGAGCACCGCCGCCGTATCGGCGTAGAAGCGGTCCGGTGTGGACGGATCCGGGTCCCAGTAGTCGGCCAGGCGCATCCGCACGTCGGGCAGGCGGCGGAAGGCGCGCCGGCCGGCGAGCACGTTCTCCCACAGTTGCTCCGGTGAGGCCGCGTCGGGGTACCGGCATGCCATGCCGACGATGGCGATCCTCGTCATGCTGCCGTCCGCCTCTCCGCGGGAACCCTCCCGCCGGTCACCGCTGCGTCCGCTCCGCAAACACGTCCGCGATCCGCCGGCGCCAGCGCTCGTACGCGGGCACCTGCGCCTCGACCGGCGACCCGCCCGCGCCGCCCGGGAACGGCCGGTCGGCGTCGGGCGGCAGCGCATCATCGGTGACCTTGGCGGCGGTCTCCGGATCCATCGCGCAGAAAACCTCAGTGGCGATCGCGGTATGCGATGCAACCAGGCCCGCCCGCAGCCGTGCCTTCGCCGCGAACGCGCTGCCCTGCGCGAGTGCGGCGCGGTGCTCGCCCGCCGCGCCGCGCAGCCGCTGCAACTCGGCCTCGCCGGCGCCGCCGGCGTAGGTCGCCGCGAGGCCGGCGCCGCTGAACAGGTCGCTCTGGCGGGACGGTGCGAACCCGCGGATCGTCGCGAGGACACCCTCGACATCCGCGCCGCAGACAAACCACAGGGCGCGCCCGACGCCCTGGTCTACCACCCGTGCCCGGTACGCGGCGGGGCCGCCGACCGGGCGGTCCGGCCCGGCCGTACGGTGCTGGCGGTGTACGTAGGCGTCCGTACGGAAGTAGGCCTGATGGAACCCGTACCCGTCGAGGGCGAGCCAGCGCAGCAACGGGTCGGGTACGGTCACCCGTGTCCACAGTGGACGAGGCAGCCTGGCCAGCGCCCAGCCGGCTCCGACATACGCCATGTACACGTGCGGGGAGCCGGTACCGGCAAGGAACTCGGCCAGCCGACCCCGACCGGGTACGGGAAGCGCGTCCAGCAAGGTGAAGGCCATCGCGGCACCCTCGTACGCGAAACCGCGGAACTGCGCCGGTACGGCCTCGAGTTCGGGCCCGGCCTCTACGGATCCGCGCGCGCCGGCGGCCACGGCAAAGCCGGCCAGGAACGTCCGGCCGACCTCCTCCAGCAGTTGCCGGGTTGCGACATCCTTCTCGTAGAAGCCCCGTACCCGCAGGCTTGTGGCCGATACGTTGGGCGTAAGGACGCGGCGCCGTACGGCGCGCCAGCCAACAGCCATCTGTCACCAACCGACATCGACAACGGACCCGGTCGTGTTCGAGGGGCATCACTTCTGCCCAGGGTTTACCGCCAGGTAGCCCGCTGTCTTCTCCGATCGTGCCGACGTTGTCACGCTGATCTATGTGGACCGTTGTGAATGGAAAGGGCAATCGACAAGAAGACGGGCCAGGGCTCGACGGTAGACGATGGCGGAGTTTCCCGGATCCGAACGCGGCACTTCGCGGCCCCCGACGATAAGGGGATCTTCGTGACGCCATGGTCCACCCGGCTCCTGCGGATCGTGCCCGCCGCCACCGTCGTCGTGGTCGCCGCCGCGGTCTTTGTGGTCGCAAGACTTCCCGCGGCGTCCGGCGCCACGCGCGCCGCGATCGCCCAGCGCTACCACTTCACGCAACTGCCGATCGCACTCCCGCCCGGCCTGCCCGAACGCACAGTCCGTGCGGTCAACCCGAGCTACGAACGGTTCCGGTCGTGGATTTCGTCGGTGGGCGCCGGCATCGCGCTCAACGACCTGGACGGCAACGGGCTCCCCGACGACCTGTGCCTCGTCGACACGCGCAGCGACGCTGTCGTCGTGACCCCGGCGCCGGTACC
>JBPYFB010000197.1:0-12891 GCA_051986465.1 Rugosimonospora sp. | reverse complement strand
GACGTGTCGGATGCCGACGATGACGTCAACACACTGAAGGTGTCGTTCACCTGGAAGCTGGATACAGATAGCACGGGCGGTAACGGACCGATGAGCCTTGGCGACGGCATCTTCGGCGGCGGCTTCTCCGTTGACTATGCGCAGAGCCACGCCCAGGGCGGGACTATAACGATAACTGTCAACGCCTCGGATCCGAAGGGCAAGTCGGCGACGCCGGCCACCTTCACCGTGAGGCTGGACCCCTGCAATCCAAGCCCGATCCCCAGGTAGGGAGCATTCGTTGTTGTGTTGGTTTTGCCCGAAGGCCGCCCGGGGGACGTGCCGGTTCTGCGCGCGCGGGCTGTGCGAGGACCACGCCAAGTTCGGCCCGTACCTGCTGGAGGTGCACCGCTCCCAGTCCCGCGGGCGGGCCGAAGGGCTTGTCGTGGAGGACGCCGTACAGTGCGGGACCTGCCGGCCGCGGCCGCAGCCCGTACCCATGCCCGAACTTGACTAGGAGGCACCATGGGTGACTTTGACGCGGTCCTCGAACGCCTGATGGTCGATGGGCCTTTCCGCGCGGCCTTGGCCGCGAACCCGGACGCCGCGCTCGCCGGCTACCGGCTCGACCCCGACGAGGTTGCGCTGTTGCGTTCCCAGGTGAGCGCGGATAGTGGCGGCGAACGCGCTGTCGAGACGCGTACCAGCAAGGCGAGCCTGTTCGGCATGCTCAGTTCGGTAACGGGGTTGGTGCACAGTGCCGGGTCGGTGCCGGGCGCGATTTCGCCGCAGCCGCCGGGCACCGAGGCGGCCGGGCAGATCGGCCGGGCGATCGGCGGCCTTGGCGCAGCGGGCCATGGCAGCCTGGGCGCGGCCGGGGACGGCATGCTGGGCTCGGCAGGGCACGGCACGCTAGGCACGGCGGGGCACGGCACGCTAGGCACCGCGGGTGAGGGCACCTTTGGTACGGCGGGCGAGGGCACTTTCGGTGCGGCTGGGCATGGCTCTTTCGGTGCGGCGGGGCATGGCACTTTCGGCGCGGCCGGTGGCGGGCAGGAAACCCTTGCGGCGTCTGGTGATCACACGCCGGTCGGGTACCACCCGCACATCGACGCGGACGGCGACGGTAAGTGGGACCACTACACGGCTGTACAGCACGCCGACGGAGGCGTGGACATTTACGAGGATCGCAACCACGACGGGCGGATCGACTTCATCGGCCACGACCGCAACCACGACGGTCGGGTCGAGTCGGCGGAGTACGACGAGAACTTCAACGGCACCTTCGAGACGCACATGCGCGACGTGAACGGCGACGGGTGGCTCGACACCCGTACGGTCAGCGCGGATCCGCCACCGCAGGGCGTCGAGACGATTGGTGAGGCGCAGCCGCCATCGAGGCACGGCTTCTGACTCGTCGGGCGCCTCGCGATCGGTTACACTTATTCCAGATAATAGGAATGGGGGGACCCGATGGTGCGATCGAGTGTGTTGGGGCGGGCGACCCGCGTGGAACCGCGACCGGATGATCAGGCGTCGGCCGCGGAGGTGAGCCGCCTGGCCGCCATGTCATCGGAGCTGGTGCTGCGCCTGCCCGATGGCAAGGAGGTCGTGCTGCCGCGCTCGTTGGTGAAGGTGTTGCGGGCCTCGGCCGAGCAACTGTCCGAGGGACATGCCGTCACCGTGTTGGCGTCGGAGGTGCGGCTGACCCCGGCGGAGGTCGGCGAACTGCTCGGTCTGTCCAGGCCGTTCGTGGCGAGACTGCTCGACGCGGGCGAAATCGCTTCGGAGTATCTGCCGGATAGCAGGCACCGCGTCATCAGGTTGGCGGACGTATTGAAGTTCCAGGCCCGCCGGGAGCGGCGGCGTGCCGGACGGCGACGTGTTGCCGACGCAGTGGAAGCGGCGGACCTACCATACTGATCACGACAGGAGCGACGTGGCGCGCGTCTTCGTGGATACGAACGTCCTGTTTCCGTTCTCCGTCATGGATCTCATGCTCGCGCTGACCGAGGACGCGATCCACGAGGTCATCTGGACCGAGAGCCTGCTCGCGGAGTGGGAACAGGTGATTGTACGGGAGCACATGCGCACACCGGAGTCGGCCGCGGCTGTCACGGCCGCGATCCGGGAGTTCTTCACCGAAAGTCAGGTGCCCGAAGGCGCCTACGCGCACCTGGTCGACGAGATGCCGAGCAAGGATCCCGATGACCGGCGCCATATCGCGGCGGCGGTGGCCGGCGGAGCGAGCGCAATCGTCACGTGGAACTGCGCCGACTTTCCGGCTGAGCCACTGGCCGCCCTTGGCTTGCAGGTCATCGATCCGGATATGTACCTGTGTGAGCTGCTTACCCGCGTGCCTGAGGAGACTGTCGCGACGGTGGTGCGGCTGGCCGGAGAGAAGCGCAAGCCTCCGCTCACTCCGCTCGATTTCAGCGACCGCCTTGCCAAGGCGGGCGTCGGCACTTTCGCGGCGCGGATTCGCGGACTTCTCGGCGAAGCTGACTTCTGGCGGGCACACGGTGGAACGTAGTCGCCTGTAGGGTTGCCGGCATGGCAGCGACCATCGTCGTCAAGGACGTACGGAAGTGGTACGGGGAAACGCACGCCGTCGACGGCGTCTCGTTCGAGGTTGACGAGGGCGAATTCTTCGGGATACTCGGGCCGAACGGTGCCGGCAAGACGACGCTCCTCGAAATCATCGAGGGCCTGCGCGAGGCTGACAGCGGAGAGGTGAGCCTGCTCGGCTCGCCGGCCTGGCCGCGCAACCCGGATCTGTTGTCCCGCATCGGCGTACAGCTGCAGGCGACCTCGTTCTTCGAGCGCCTGACGGCACGGGAGCAGATCCGCACCTTCGCGGCGCTCTACGACGTACCCGACCGTACCGCGGACGAGATGCTCGACGTGGTCGGCTTGGCGGACAAGGCCGAGACGCGGACCGAGCGGCTGTCCGGGGGCCAGGCGCAGCGGCTGTCGATCGCGTGCGCGCTGGTACACCGGCCGGATGTGGTGTTCCTGGACGAGCCGACCGCGGCGCTGGACCCGCAGGCCCGGCGCAACCTGTGGGACCTGCTGCGCGACATCAACAAGCAGGGGCACACGGTCGTGCTCACCACGCACTACATGGACGAGGCGGAGAGCCTCTGCGACCGGGTGGCCATCATGGACAACGGGCAGATACTTCAACTTGACGCGCCGGCCACGCTGGTGCGCGACCTCGACGCGGCGACCCACATCTCCGTCGAGCACGGCACACTCGCCGAAGACGAGGCGCGCCAACTGTTTCCCGGTACGGACGTCAGCGACGACGGCGTGTCGTTGACAATTGCCACGCGTACCCCCGCGGTCGTCCTCTCCGCCCTCGCGGAGCGCAACGCGCTTCGCGGCCTCGCCGTGCGCGGCGCCACGCTCGAGGATGTCTTTCTCACCCTGACCGGACGGGAGTACCGAGCGTGAGAAGTCTCGGCAGCATCAGCCGTGCCATCTTCCTCGCCTACCGGCGGGACCGCGCGGCCATCTTCTTCACCATTGGCTTCCCGCTCATGTTCCTCGTGCTCTTCGGCGGCATCTTCAAGGGCGCGAGCGCGTCCAAAGTGGACGTTATCCAGGTCGGTTCGGTGCCGGTTCTCGACCAGTTGGACAGCGACGCGAAGGCTCAGGTCGACAAGGTTCTCACGGTACACAAGATGAGCGATCTGGCCGCCGCGCAGGAGAAGGTGCGCAAGGGAGACGACGCCGCCGCCGTTACCCAACAAGGCAACCAGCTGACCCTCATCTATTCGGCCGCGGACCAGGTTCAGGCGGGGGCCGTGCAGTCTGTCATGCAGGCTCTGGTACAGGCGACCGCCGGCCCGCCGAAGGTATCGCTCACCTCGCAGCAGGTCGAGGACAAGTCGCTGAAGACCATCCAGTACTACACGCCGGGGCTGTTGGGTTGGGCGCTGGCAACGGGCGGTACCGCGGGCGCGGCGATCACGTTCGTCAACTGGCGCCAATCGCAGCTGCTGCGCCGGCTGCGCCTCAGCCCGGTCGGTACCGGTACCGTGCTGGTCGCCCGGCTACTCGTGAGCACGGGCGTCGGGCTCGCGCAGATGGTGATTTTCATCGCGGTGGCGTCGATCCCGTACTTCGGGCTGAAGCTGTCCGGGTCCTGGTGGATGGCGATACCGCTGGTGATCGCCGGTACCTGCGCCTTCCTGTCCATCGGGCTGGTGGTCGGGGTCATCGCGAAGACGGAGGACGCGGCCCAGGGCATCGTCCAACTCATTGTGCTTCCCATGGCGTTTCTGTCCGGGGCGTTCTTCCCACTCGACGCCGCGCCGGCCTGGCTGCAGACCGTATCGAGGATCATGCCGCTGCGGTACATGGTGGACGCGATGCGGGACGTGATGGTGCGCGGCAAGGGACCGGTGAGCGCGCTGCCCGCGATCGCCGGGCTGCTCGCCGGTGCGGCACTGCTGTCCGCGATCGCCGGCCGCTTCTTCCGTTGGGATGACGTGTAGCGGCCAATCATCCAGCTCCGTCAGGCGGGCAGGCGCAGCGCCGACGGGTGTGCCGGATCGTGGAAGATCTCGTTGTCCGCGACCAGCAGCCGGGTCGCCTTCCCGAGCGGTTCACCCGTACCGGGGTTGCGGGCGTACCGGGGATGCGCCCCGCCCGCGACCTGTACCCGGATCCGGTTGCCCGCCACGAACCGGTACCCGATCGGCCACAGCTCCACCTCGACCGCGCGTACCCCGTCCGGGCCGGGCGGGAACAGGTCCGGCGAGACGCGTACCAAGCCGTCGCAGATGTTCTCCGAGCGCCCCGATCTGTCCACTTCGCACACTCGCACGTGGACATCGAAGTGTTCCAGGCTCGATCTGATGTGGACAGTCGCGGATACCGGGCCCACCGCCTCGTAGTCCTCGGCGAGCGGTTCTGTCGTATAGACCAGTACGTCGGCGCGCGCCTCGACCTCGCGGTTGTCCCGGCGGCCGGCCTGCGGCGTGAGTAGCGGCCCGCCGGGGGAGGGGGTCGGGTCGGTCGGGTCGTACCGGAACTTGTCGGGTCCGCTGTCGGCCGGTTCGCCGGGACCAAGGCCGCCGTTGGCCTGCAGGTACCAGTTGGTGGCCCCGTCGTGCGGCGGCCAGGCGGGCAGGTCGCGCCACTCGTCCGCCCCGCCGACGTAGATGCGCACGCCGCCCGGTTCCGCGGGACCGCCCTGCATGATGCGCCGGAACCAGAAAACGCCCTCGCGCATCGAGAAGCCCATCAGCTTCGGGTCGGCATGCGTCCACGGGCCGATCACCAGGCGCGGGGACTTCCCGGCTGCGCACAGGGTGGCGTAGTCGCGCAGTTGCCACGGCAGGAAGATGTCGTACCAGCCGCCGATCAGGCATACGCCCGCCTCGACCTCGGCGACGCGGTTGTGGTGTACCCGCTGGGTCCAGTACGGGTCGTCCGGTTCTGCGTGCGCGAGCCATTCCTGGAAGAAGTTGACGCTGTCCCCGGTCGCCACTGTATCCACTTCGGACAGTGGAAAGTGGACGAGTGCGCGCTTGACCCGGCGTTGCGAGCGAGCCTGCTTGTACGCGAAAGACAGCAGCGACCCGCCCTGGTTGTTGAGCAGGCTCGCCCAGTTGAGGATTGTGTCGAGCGAGTACGCGCCGCCCGCGTACGTCGGGTCCCGGAAGCCGGCCGCGGTCACCGCCGCGAGCATGCCCTTCAGCGCCGGCCCTGCCTCGGCGGCGATCGCCCACTGGGTGAAGCCGACGTAGCTCGGACCGTGGGTGAACAGGTTGCCGTCGAACCACGGCTGCGCCTCGATCCAGGCCACGGTGTCGAGGCCGTCCTCGCGCTCGTGGCGCATCGGCTCGAAGATCCCACCCGAGTCGAAGGTGCCCCGGCAGCTCTGCAGCACGACGTGGAAGCCACGCTCGGCGAGGGCGCGTCCGGAGATCAGGCCCATCACGCCCTTGCGCCCGTACGGGGTGCGGATGAGTATCGTCGGCGCCGGGCGCAGTCGCGGCTCGTAGTGGTCAGTGCGCAAGATCGCCCCGTCGCGGGCGCGTACGGGCAGGTCCCGGCGTACGCGTACCGCACGGGTGACGGCTGGCGGCAGGTTCAGGTACCGCTCGATCAAGCGACTGCCGATGGTCATTACCCGACGTTACCGCGCAGTAGCGACCACGGCACGCTCAAGCTCGGAGTCGAAGACCTCGGCGAAGTCGTCGCGCATGCTCACCTCGAGCCAGCCGGCCTCGGGCGCGACCGCCTCGACCCGCTCGGCGCCGGTCTGGTACGCGTACTCGCGCTCCGCGTCGTCGTGCCGCAGCAGCAGCCCGAACCGGGCGGCCTGCAGCATCTCCAGGTCGCCGTCGGAGTTGCCGGCGGCGAATGCCGGCAGGAAGCCGGTGCGCTCGTAGATGTGCACCACCTTCCGGGCGCCGTCGGCCGGCGGCTGGCCGAGCCCGCGGCGGTGGCGCAGCGTGTCATCCACGTACTCCAGGGGCTGGGCCGAGCCGATCACCTGGTGCGGCGGCAGCTCGAAGATCTTCTCGGCGACGACGCGGACCAGTTCGCGCCCGGCCGGCGCGACGATGAACACGCTGAATCCGTTGTCGCGCAACAGGTTCATCAGCTCGCGCATCGGCCGGTAGGTCAGTTGGATGAAGGGCAGGTCGAAGCGCGGATGGACCGCGGTGGCCAGGAAGTGCCGCGCGGCAGCCGCGAACTCCTGCACCGTGTAGCCGTCGTAGGCGGCGTCGACCTCGGCCGTCATGCGCCTGACGTCGCCGAAGAGGTCGGCGACCCGCCGCGGGTCGGCGCGCGCGGCGGACCGGTACGGCTCGCGCTGCGCGAGCCCGGGATCGACGGCGGCCATCTCCCGCCACCGCGCCTGCAGGAAGAAGCCCTGCAGATAGTTGGGCTGCTCGCAGCAGAGGGTGCCATCGCTGTCGAAGGTGGCGATGCGGGCTCTCGGCGGCGTGTCCCGCACCAGGGTGCGCAGGCCGTCGAGGAGTCGCTTCTTGATCGGGCCGTCCCGCCAACTCGACAACGGATCGTTCATCATCGAACCCCCAAGCCAGTTGCCCCTCCCCGACGGTACATTCCGCGATAGCCGCCACGCTAGAAGCCGCATGAAACAAACTTGAATTCGGCGCGTACGATCATTCCATGCCACTGATGATGTGGTACGCGATCCTCGCAGTTTTGCCGACCCCGCAGGTCGGCATCCTCGCGGGCGTCGCGGTCGTGCTCGCCGCACTCGGCGCCGCGTGTCTGGCCACGCGGCTTGCCGGCCGCACGCTCGCTGGTGGCGGCGCTGTCGCCGTTGGGGTTGCGGCACTTCGGGCGCGCATCCGTCGCGCGCGCCATCCGCCTGATGGATCCAGACGCGGCCGGCCGGCCGAGGCCGCGGGCACCAGCTCTCTCGTAACGGTCACCCCGCGAAGCCACGCGGACCCGCAAGCTCCCCGCGTAGCGCATTTACTCCGGCATCCCGGATTTGTTCATCGCGTTGCCATTTTCCACGCCCGCGAGAGGTGCTGTCCGTTGTTATCGTTAACCCTATTTTCCGATATAGAGAACGCCGCTTACACCGCCGTTTCCGCCGTCGCCTCCGCGTTTTCCGGCGCGGGTGGCGCGGGCGTGGCGATCGCCGTCTGTACCGTCGCCGTCCGCCTGCTGTTGCTGCCGTTGACACTTCGCGCGGTACGCGGTGAGCGCCGCCGGGCTCGCCTCGGGCCCGAGATCACGGCGTTGCGCCGCAGGTACTCAGCCGATCCGGGCCGGTTGGCCGGGGAGACGATCGAGTTGTACCGGGCCAACCAGGTCTCCCCGTTCGCCGGCGTACTCCCGTCGCTGCTCCAGGTGCCCGTCTTCACCGTGCTGTACCGGCTGTTCTACGCGGCCCGGATCGCCGGGCACCCCAACGCGCTGCTCGGCCAGACCCTGTTCGGCGTACCGCTCGGTGCCCGGTTCCTCGTCGGCGCGGGCGGCGGTACCGGCGGCATGCTGGTATTCGCCGGCGTCTTCGCCGCGCTGGCCCTCGCCGGCTGGTGGGGTGCGTGGTGGGCGCACCGGGTGGCGCGGGCCAACGGCGCCGCCATGGTTGGGGTGGCTGGCTGGGTCGCCCGGCTGAGCCCGTTCGCATCGGTGCTGGCGGTCGCGTTCGTGCCGCTCGCGGCGGGCGTCTACCTGGTCACGACGCGGGCCTTCAGTGCCGTGGAGACGACCCTGCTGCGCCGCGGCCTGCCACCCACACCGCCCTGATCTTGCCCCCTCTCGCGCCGCCGCCCTGCGCCCGCGCCGCCCTGATCTTGCGCCCTCTCGCGCAACCGCCCTGCGCCCGCGCCGCCCTGATCTTGCGCCCTCTCGCGCAACTTCATTGAAGTTGGGGTGTCCCGGCCCACCCAAGGCCGCAACTTCAATGAAGTTGCGGCGGAGGGGGCTTGCGGCGGAGGGGGGCGGGGGTCGTGGCGGAGGGGGCCGGCGGCGGCGGGGGTGGCGGTGGGCGGGATGGCTATTCTCGTGGGGTGCGCCGGTTTCTGACCCCGCGCTGGATCGCCAGGCACGCCGTCATGATCATTCTGGTCGTGGCGTGCCTGCTGCTGGGCTGGTGGCAGATCGGGCGGGCGGCCGGGGGCAACGCGCTGAGCTTCGGGTACGCGATCGAGTGGCCGGTCTTCGCGCTTTTCGTGGTGTTCATCTGGTATCGCGAAGTACGTGCCGACCTGCACCCGGAGGCCGACGCCGAGGAGGAGACCGAGCCGCGGCCGGCGTCCAGCCTGCTGGCGACCGTACCGGTACGCGCCCGGCCGGTACCGGAGGCCGACGAGACCGACCCGCAACTGCGCGCATACAACGACTATCTGGCCTGGCTCAACGCGGACCCGAGCCACCGCCCGGGCGACTACCCCGGACCGAGGTAAGTCGGATAGCCGACCTGGGGTGACGGGTGCCGGCGGCGCCGGTTCACCATTGCTGTCGACCCCCCGGTGACCTTGGGAGATAAGCATGCGACCTCGGGTCTTCACGCTGCTGTTCGCGGCCGCCGTTCTGCTGGTACCGGCCGGGTGCACCAGCGGCGGCGGGAAGCACCTCGCGGCCGGTACCGGTACCAGCGTGGCGCCCACCTCGGGTGGTCCATCGCAGACCGCGACCCCGGCCGGTACCCCTGCGCCCGCGCGCCAAGGCGTCCCGGCTCCCCACCCGAGTACGACGCTCAAGGCGCCGAGCGGCACGGTCGCGTACGGCTGGATTCTCGCGACCGCGGGCGGCAACTCGATCCGCGTCGAACTCGCCGACCACCTGGTGAACACGCCCGCGAACAACGTGGCCACGAAGTACCTGCTGGCCCATGGCGGCGCACCCTCAAGCGAGACCCCGGTTACGTATGTCGATGTGGATCGCGGGGTGGCGAAGACGTTCACGATCTCGTCGAAGGCACAGGTCACCGCATTCGGCGCGGGTACCGCACCGCAGCGGCTGGACGTGCGCGCGTTCCTCTCCTGGTTGACGGCGCATTTCGCGAAGCCGCTGCCGGTATCGGCGCGCCTGAAGTACCAGGGTGCGCCGCACTACGCCGGTCCACTGTGGACGATGACGCTGCGGGGTAGCACCATCCTCGCGATCGGGGTGGTCGTCGAGCGGTAGCGGCGCTGTTAGCGTTTGCGTCATGTCTGTGCACGAGATTGCCATCGGAGCGCTGGACGGCAGAGCGTGGAGCCTCGCCGAACTCAAGGGGCGCGCGGCACTCATTGTCAACGTGGCGTCACGCTGTGGTCTCACTCCGCAGTACGCCGCCCTGGAGCGGCTGCACGAACACTTCGCCAACAGCGGGTTCACCGTGGTGGGCGTGCCCTGCAACCAGTTCGCGGGGCAGGAGCCGGGTACCGCCGAGGAGATCGCGGAGTTCTGCTCCACGACGTACGGCGTCACCTTCCCAATGACCGAGAAGATCGAGGTCAACGGTCCGGGGCGGCACCCCCTGTACACCTATCTCACGGCGACGCCCGACGCGTCGGGTGAGGCCGGCGACATCATGTGGAACTTCGAGAAGTTCTTGGTCGCGCCGGATGGTCGCGCGGTCGCACGGTTCCGGCCGCGCACCGATCCCGACTCGGACGAGGTTGCGGCGGCGGTACGGGCGGTACTCCCGGGGTGATGTGCGAACTCCTGCGGCGTCGGCTATGGTCACGCTGGCAGGAGAGGATGTTGGATGACGAGCCCAACGTCGGTGGATTCGCTACGCCCTGGTGATCATGCCTGCGTGACCTTTTCCGATCCCGATGAGCGCCTCGACATCGTGGCGGCGTTCGTTTCGGACGGTTTGGACCGCGGTGACCAGGTCGTGTGCTTCACTGACACGGTGCCGCCCGATGTCCTCAGCGGACAGTTCACCGAGCGTGGCGTCGAGCTTTCCGAACCGCTGCGCAAAGGGCAGTTGCGGCTGCTGACGAGCGACGAGACGTGGCTGATGGATGGCAACGTCTCCGCCCGGCGCATGCTGGACCTGATCTGCGACCAGATTGCCGAGGCGGCCGCGGGCGACTACCCGGGGCTGCGCGTCACCGCCGACATGCACTGGGTGACCAGGCCGCTGGTTGGCGTGGAGCAACTGCTCACCTTCGAGCGCGAGGTCGCCGGGCTGTTCAGTGACGGTCGCCTCACCGCGATCTGCGAGTACGACCGCAACAGCTTCGACCCGGTGACGCTCGCGTTCGCGGCCGAGGCGCACGCCCGTACCGTCGCCGCGACCAGCTACTGCGAGGACCCGGTACTGCGGATCTGCCGGCAGTACCGGCCGCCTGGGCTGCGCGTGGCCGGCGAGATCGACTACACCCGGCTCGACGTGTTGCTGGAGGCACTGGGCGAGGCGGTACGCCTCGACCACGACATCAACCTCAACCTGAGCCATCTCCACTTTCTCGACGCCGCGGTGGCCGGCGCCATTGTGCGTATGGCGGCCACGCTGAACGGGGGTCGCCGCGTCATCGTGCGCTGCGGATCCGCCATCGAGCGGGTGCTGCGCCTGTCCGGCGCGGACGAGATCGCCCAACTTAGGGTATTTTCGGCTCATGGCGCAGGCTGACCCCTCGCAGCCCGCCGACACCGAGGTCACGCCGGTGCGGCCGGAGCAGCCTGCCCTCGCACCGCGTGCGCGAGCGCCAGAGCCGGATCACCATCCGATCAGCCTCAACCAGCCGTTCGACCGTGACACGCTGGTGTCGCTGCGTTCCGCGGTCGCCGCGCACGCGGGCAACCTGGGCCTGAACGGCGAACGGCTGGAGCTGCTCGTGGTCGCCGTGCACGAGCTCGCGACCAACGCGGTGCGCCACGGCGGCGGCAGTGGTCGGCTGATGCTGTGGCGCGACGGCGACCGCGTGTGCTGCCAGGTCAGCGACGCGGGCCCCGGCATGGGCAACCCGGACGTGGCGAGCTGGCGCCGCCTGCCACCGGTACAGGCGGAGGGCGGGCGCGGGCTCTACGTCATTCAGGCGCTGGCCGACGAGGTGTCGGTGGCGACCAACGGGGAAGGCACGACGGTCACCGTCACCTTCGCGCTCGGCTGATCCCCCACGAACGTCCGGCGCTCTGGCTGGGCCGTTTGCTTCGGCTGGTTGCGGCGCTCTGGCTGGGTGCGACGCTCTGGCTGGGGGCGGCGGGAGGGTCTAACGTCAGCTCATGGTCTTGCGTACCCGTCCGCCTTTCCGCGCGGATCATGTCGGAAGCCTGCTTCGTCCACCTGCCCTGCTGCGCGCGCGAGAGGACCGCGCCGCCGGCCGGATCACCCCGGCCGAGCTGCGCGGCGTTGAGGACGAGGCGATCCGCGACGTGGTACGGATGCAGGAGGAGATCGGCCTGCAGTCCGCCACCGATGGCGAGTTCCGGCGTACCTCATGGCACATGGACTTCATCTACCAGCTCGGCGGGGTACGGCAGACCGACGAGAAGCTCACCGTGCGGTTCTACAACGACCAGGGCACGCTCGAGTTCGCCTCCGCCGCCCTGCAGGTACACGAGCCGATCACGCTTCAGGAGACGATCTTCGGCGACGCGTTCGCGTTCCTCAAGCAGGAGGCTACGGCCGCCGTACCGAAGCTGACCATCCCGTCGCCGAGCATGGTCCACTACCGGGGTGGCCGGGCCGCCATCGACAAGCAGGTGTATCCGGATCTCGATGGGTTCTGGCACGACCTGTCCGCCGCGTACGCGGAGGAGGTGCGGCGCCTGGCCGAGCTGGGCTGCACGTACCTCCAGTTCGACGACACCAGCCTCGCGTACCTGAACGACCCGAAGCAGCGGGAGATGATGGCCGCGCAGGGCGGGGACGCTGAGCACCAGCATGAGCGGTACATCCGGCAGATCAACGCGGCGCTCGCCGGGCGCCCGGCGAGCATGGCGGTCACCACGCACATGTGCCGGGGCAACTTCCGCTCGTCGTGGGCCGCGTCCGGCGGGTACGACTCCGTCGCCGAGGCGCTGTTCACGCAGCTTGACGTGGACGGGTTCTTCCTTGAGTACGACGACGAGCGCTCGGGTGGCTTCGCGCCGCTGCGGTTCGTACCGCCCGGCAAGATGGTGGTGCTGGGCCTGGTCACCACGAAGCGCGGCGAGTTGGAGAGCAAGGACGACCTGAAGCGCCGCATCGACGAGGCGAGCCAGTACGTGCCGCTGGACCAGTTGTGCCTGTCGCCGCAGTGCGGATTCTCGTCCACTGTGGACGGCAATACGCTGACCTTCGACGAGCAGGTCGCGAAGCTGAGCCTGATCGTCGAGACGGCCAGGGAGGTCTGGGGCTGACGGGCTAACCCTTCGCCGCGGCGCCGGCGAGGTCGGTCACCGCGTGGGTGAGAGCGTCCACGGAGGTGACCGGCACGCAGATCTCGCCACCCGCGTCGACCAGAGCAATGACCGGTGGGCGGT
>JBPYFB010000196.1:0-5571 GCA_051986465.1 Rugosimonospora sp. | reverse complement strand
AGGCAGAACAGGCGGGTGGCGGGTGGGGGCGCGGTAGCGAGGCGCTGTATCCACGGATTGATGGCGATGCCGAGACAGTACCGCACCCCCCCGCGCCACCGCGCACCTGCCACACCGCCGCAACCCGCCCCGCACGGTAGGCTGGCCGTCGTGACCGGCGTCACCATGGCAGAGGAGTCGCCGGCGGCGCGGGTCTTCAGCGAGCACCGCGACCGCCTGTGGGGCGTGGCCTACCGGGTACTCGGCCGGGTCAACGACGTCGAGGACGTGGTACAGGACACCTGGCTGCGCTGGAGCGGCGTGCGCGTCGAGGAGGTCGACGACCCCGAGGCCTATCTGGTACGGGTGGCGACCCGGCTGGCGATCGACCGGCTGCGCAGTGCACAGTCCCGGCGGGAGCTCTACGTCGGGCCGTGGCTACCCGAGCCGATCCTCACCGGTCCCGACGTCGCGGACAGCGTCGCGCTGGCCGACTCGGTCTCCACCGCCATGCTGCTGGTACTGGAGGCACTGTCCCCATTGGAGCGGGCGGTGTTCGTGCTGCGCGAGGCGTTCGGCTACTCGTACGCCGAGATCGCCGGCTTCGTCGACCGCAGCGAACCCTCGGTGCGCCAGACCGCCCGCCGGGCCCGCGAACACGTCGAGGAGCACCGGGTCCGGTACGACACGGACCAGTCGACGCGCGCCACGGTGACCCAGCGGTTCCTCGACGCGTGTGTCGGCGGCGATCTGGCGCGGCTGATGGAGGTACTCGCGCCGGAGGTGACTCTGGTCAGTGACGGTGGTGGGCTGGCACCGGCGCCACGCAAGGCAATCGACGGTTGGGAACTGGTCGCGCGGGCCCTGGTGACGTTCGCCGGCCGGATGCCCGAGGCGCCCAGCACACAGGTGGTGACGCTGAACGGGGGTCCCGGCGTCGTGGTGTGCTCCGCCGGTACCCCCGTCGTGGCGATCAGCCTGCATCTCATGGACGGTCAGGTACACACCATCCACCTGGTCAGCAACCCGCAGAAGCTGGCCGGACTCGCCCGGGCCGGTTGGCCCGGCCACCCCGGGACGCCAGCGCCGCCGCCGGCAGGTTGAGCCGCTTGGCGATCCGGTACGTGGTCGGCGGGCTGCCGGTGACGAACTGCTTGTACAGCACGGCCAGCCGGCCGGTGAGAAACCAGCGCCGCGGCGAGTCGTCGGCGCGGGTGAACTGGATGACCGCGTCCCGCCGGCCGAGGCTGACCGGCTGGTGGATGTAGCCGAACCGGAACGGCTTGCCCTTCTTGCCCCGCAGCCGTCGCGCGATGGTTTCCGCCGCGTGTGCTCCGCTGGGCATACCGCTCTGGCAGGTGCCGTGGATCGTGCCCCACCCCTGCTGGATGGCTGCCGCGTCGCCGATCGCGTAGGTGGCCGGGTGCGATACCGAGCGCAGCGTGGCGTCCACGACGATCCGGCCGTACCGGTCGACCGCGAGGCCAGCCTCGGCGGCCAGCGGCCGCGCCACGAACCCGGTCGTCCACAGGCAGGCGTCGACAGGTACCAGCTCGCCACCGGCCAGCTCCACCGCATCGGGCAGCACCTTGGTGACTTCGACGCCCGAGCGCACCTCGATGCCCATCCGGTGCAGCACCTTGGTCAGGTACCCGCGCGCCCGCGGCGACATCGTCGAGCCGGGCACGTCCCGGGTGAGCAGCACGACGCGCGTCCCCGGGTGGCTCTCGGCAATCTCCGTCGCCGCCTCGATCCCGGTCAGGCCGCCGCCGCACACGGCGACCGTGCCGCCGGGTACCTCGGCCAGCCGGGCCGCGAGGCGCGTCGCCTCCCGCGGGCTGTTCAACGTGTACGCGTGCGCCTCGACGCCGGGTACCGTGGCGGTGTCCGCGACGCTGCCGATCGCGTACACGAGCGTGTCGAACGCCAGTCTCCGCTGACCGTCCACTGTGTCCACCCGTACCTCCCGGGCGTCCGGATCGATCCGGCTCGCCCAGCCCCGCACGAACTCGATCCCCGTTCCGGTGAGCAGGTCCGGGATCCGGAGGTCGGCGAGGTGCTGGCCGGTGGCGATCTGGTGCATCCGCAGCCGCTCCGTGAAGCGGTCCGACGGGTTGACCAGCAGCACCCGGCCGCCGTGCCGGCGGGTCCGGCGCGCCACCCCGATCGCGCACATCATGCCGGTGTAACCCGCGCCCAGGACGACGATCCGGTGCTCGTTGGTGTGGTGACTCATGATTGTGCCTCCTCGGATGTGCGCCCTGTTTCGGGCGCTTCACCACACGGACGAGGCGCGACCCGCCCCGCGTGAGCCGACCGCCCTGTGACCCCGGTCACACCACGGCGCCATGTTCACCAGAGGGGTGTGAGTGCGCGTCACCCGGTCGGGGCCGAATTTGTGAGTGGGCACGACAGAAGGGCAGCCGCGATGACAACGGCAACCTTGCAGCAGATCGACGAGCGGATCCAGCGCGACGTCCTGGACGAACTCACGTGGGACGCGCGGGTGCGGTCGACCGAGGTGGGCGTGGCCGTCAAGGACGGCGTCGTCACCCTGACCGGCTGGCTGGACAGCTACGCGAAGAAGTGGGCCGCCGAACGCGTGGCGCACAGCGTGCACGGCGTCCAGGCCGTCGCGAACGACATCGAGGTACGGCTGCCCAGTTCCGCCGAGCGTACCGACCCCGACATCGCGACCGCCGCGATCCGCGCCCTGCAGTGGGACGCCTACATCCAGACGGAGCGCCTCGACGTCACCGTCGCGCGCGGCTGGCTGACGCTCAAGGGCGATGTGGAGTGGGAGTTCCAGCGCCGCTCGGCGGAGCGCGCGGTACGCCGGCTGTCCGGGATACGGGGCGTCACCAACCTCATCTCCGTACGCCCGCGCCTGCAGCCCACGCCCGATGATCTGCGCCACCGCATCGAGAACGCGCTGATCCGCAACGCCGAGACCGACGCGCGCCGGGTACGAATTGACGTCGATGGCAACCGGGTTACGCTCAGAGGTGCTGTGGGGTCCTGGGCCGAACAGCGCGCGGCCGAGCGTACCGCCTGGTCCGCGCCGGGTGTGGCGTCGGTGGACAACCGGATCACCATCCACCCCAGCGACTGACGCGCCTGCCCAGCGGCAACCTCGCAAGACAACGGCGGAGGTGAATGCTCGTGGGCCTGACCGTGGCGCAGAAGCTCATCGCGTCCCACCTCGCAGCCGGTGAGATGACGCGCGGGCAGGAGATCGGGCTGCGGGTCGACCAGACGCTGACCCAGGACGCCACCGGCACGATGGTGATGCTGGAACTGGAGGCGCTCGGCGTGGACCGGGTCGCCACCGAGGTGTCCGTACAGTACGTCGACCACAACCTGCTGCAGGCCGACGAGCGCAACATGGCCGACCACCTGTTCCTGCGCTCCGCGTGCCAGCGGTACGGGCTGTGGTTCTCCCCGCCGGGCAACGGGGTGTCGCACCCCACCCACATGCAACACTTCGGCGCACCGGGCAAGGCGATGGTGGGGTCCGACTCGCACACCTGCGCCGCCGGGTCGCTGGGCATGCTCGCGATCGGCGTGGGCGGGCTGGACGTGGCGATGGCGATGGCCGGCGAGCCGGTGTACCTGCGCATGCCGGAAATCTGGGGGATACGGCTGACCGGGTCGCTGCCGGAGTGGGTCAGCGCCAAGGACGTGATCCTGGAGATGCTGCGCCGCCACGGTGTCGGTGGCGGGGTGCACCGCATCATCGAGTACCACGGGCCCGGGCTGGCCGGACTGTCCGCAATGGACAGGCACGTCATCGCCAACATGGGCGCCGAGCTGGGCGCCACCACCACGGTCTTCCCCGCCGACGACCGGGTGCGCGAGTACCTCGCGGCGCAGGGGCGCGAGGGCGACTACGCGCCGCTTGCCGCCGATCCGGACGCGCGCTACGACGTCGAGGACGAGATCGACCTCGGCTCGCTGGTACCGCTGATAGCCAGGCCCCGCTCGCCCGGCGACGTGGTACCGGTGTCCGATGTGGAGGGTGAGCCGGTACACCAGGTCGTGGTGGGCTCCTCGGCCAATCCGGGACTGCGCGACTTCGCCGTCGTCGCCGCGATCCTCGCCGGCCGGCAGACCCACCCGCAGGTGTCGGTCGACATCAACCCGACGTCCCGGCAGATCCTCGCCGACCTCACCGGGATGGGCGCCACGCTGGACCTGATCCGGGCCGGCGCCCGGCTGCACCAGACCGGCTGCCTGGGCTGTATCGGCATGGGCCAGGCACCGGCGGTCGGGCATAACAGCCTGCGTACCTTCCCGCGCAACTTCCCCGGCCGCTCCGGTACCGCCGACGACCGGGTCTGGCTGTGCTCGCCGGAGACCGCCGTCGCGGCCGCGCTCACGGGTACCATCACCGACCCGCGCACGCTCGACCTGCCCTACCCGGCGATCGCGCTACCGCAGCCGTCCATAGTGGACAAGGCGGGGCTGGAGCCGCCGCTGCCGCCGCAACGGGCGCGCACCGTATCGCTGGAAAAGGCGCCCAGCATCGGTACCCTGCCCGAGTTCGAACCGCTGCCGCAGCGGCTGGAGCTGCCCGTCGCCATCGTGGTCGGCGACGACGTCTCGACCGACGAGATCATGCCGGCCGGCGCGCAGGCCCTGCCGTACCGCAGCAACATCCCCAAACTCGCCGAGTACGCCTTCTCCCGGGTCGACGCCGATTACGTGGCCCGTACCCGGCAGACTCCCGCACACGCCGTTGTCGGCGGCCGCAACTACGGCCAGGGCTCCTCGCGCGAGCACGCCGCGCTGGCCCTGCACCATCTCGGCCTGCGCCTTGTCCTCGCGGTCTCCTACGCCCGCATCCACTGGCAGAACCTGGCCAACTTCGGCGTGCTGCCGCTGGAGTTCACCGATCCCGAGGATTACCAGGCGATCCAGGTCGGCGACCGGCTGCGGGTCGACGCGCTCGCCGAGGCGCTGCGCGCGGGCGACACCGTCGACGTCCACGACGCGACCCGGGACCGGACCATCCGGGCCCGGCACAGCCTCTCCCCCCGCCAGGTCGCGATGGTGATCGCCGGCGGCCGCATCGCCGAGTACCGGAGCTAGCCGCAGCACCGCGCTCAGGACTGCAGGCCGAGCTCGGTCGCGGCGAACTCGTAGCCGACGCCGGTCAGCCGCTGCGACTCGTGCCACAGGCGCCGCTGCAGGTCTGCGTCGCGGGCGCGGGGCACGGGCTGTACCAGCACGGGATGGCGCCCGGTGAACTCCCGCCACCCGTCCGGTCCGTAGTACTCGCCACCGCGGGCCTGCGGGTCCGTGGCGGCGCGCAGGGTCGGCAGCGCGCCGGCCGCCTGGTCCTGAATCAGCCAGGAGAACAGCATGCGGGTGCGCGGGCTGACCACGAGCCGGAAATGCCAAGGGCTGTGGCGCATGAGCTCGGTGCGGGCCGCACCGGGATGGGCGGCGACCGCGATCGTGGTGGCGCCGCTCGCCGACAGCCGGCGTTGCAACTCGTAGGTGAACAACATGTTGGCCAGCTTCGACTGCGCGTAGGCGTCCATCGGCCGATACCCTCGTTCGGCTTGCAGGTCGTCGAAGTTGATGGTG
>JBPYFB010000195.1:0-9847 GCA_051986465.1 Rugosimonospora sp. | reverse complement strand
GCCACCCCCGCGACCACCTCCGCCAGCGGCACCGGGGCCGCCTCCGCCGGCGCCTCCCCGGCCGGCGGGCACTCGCCGGCACACGTGCTGGTCGTGGTCTTGGAGAACAAGGCGTCCGGACAGGTGGCGGGGGCCGCCGGGGCTCCCTGGATCAACGCGCTGATGGCCGGCTCCGCGGTGTTCACCGACGCGCACGCCGTGGCGCACCCGAGCCAGCCCAACTATCTCGCCCTGTTCTCCGGCTCGACGCACGGGGTGTCCGACGACCACTGCCCGGTCCGCCTGGGCAACGCGGGCAACCTGGGCGCGCAGTTGATCGCCGCCGGGCGCGGCTTCACCGGGTACTCCGAGGACCTGCCGGCCGCCGGGTACCGGGGCTGCTCGCACGCCGGGTACGCGGCGAAGCACAACCCGTGGGTCGACTTCGACACCGTACCGGCCTCGGCCAACCAGCCGTACAGCGCGTTCCCCACGGACTACGCCACGCTGCCAACGGTGGCGTTCGTGATCCCGAACCTGTGCCACGACATGCACAACTGCCCGGTGTCCACAGGGGACACCTGGGCCCGCAACAACCTCGACGGGTACGTGCGCTGGGCCCGCGACAACAACAGCCTGCTGATCGTCACCTTCGACGAGGACGACAACGCGCCGGGCAACCACATCCTGACCCTGTTCGCCGGCGCCGGGGTACGCCCGGGCAGCTACGGGCAGCGCGTCGATCACTACACCGTGCTGCGCACCATCGAGTCCTGGTACGGCCTCGCGCCGCTGGGCCGGGCCGCCCAGGCCGCTCCCATCACGGCCATATGGAGTTGAGTCGCTCCGGAGGTAGGCTCTCACGCATGACCGAGCGTACGCGGCGCGGTGCGGGCGAGTTGGAGGCCGAAGTACTTGGCACTCTCTGGGCTTCGGCGACGCCGCTGACGCCCGCCCAACTCCACGCCACGCTCGGCGGTGGCCTTGCCTACAACACCGTGCACACGATTCTGACCCGGCTGTGCGACAAGGGTCAGGTGCGCCGCACCACGGTCGACGGTCGCCCCGCGTACGCACCCGCCCAGGGCGCCGCGGAGTGGGCCGCCGGCCAGATGCGCGCGGTGCTGGACCGCAGCGGCGACCGCAGGGCGATCCTCCACCGGTTCGTGTCCTCCCTCGATCCCGACGACGAGCAGGTCCTGCGTGCCGCGCTGCGCGAGGAGCGGTCGTGACCGCGACCAGGCGCTGCGGCAGCGGCGAGCAGATGCGCGCAGGGTGAGTCGATGCGGATAGCCGTCTACCTTCCGCTGCTGTGCTCGCTGCTTTTCGCGGCGGGAGGTTCCCGGCTAGCGATCCGATACCTGCAACCGGTGGCCGGCATGTGGACCGTCACGATCGGCGCCGGGCTGTCCGCGCTGGCTTCGGCGTGGTCGCTCGCGCTGCTCGCCGGTACCCTCCTCGACGAGGTGATCCCCGACGTCAGCGGGCGTACCTTCGCCGACCCGGTCAACGACTCGGTCGCCAGCGCCGCCGTCCTGATCCTGCTGTTCGGCCTGCTCCACGTGGCATACAACGTGGTGTCGCGGATGCGGCTCTACCACAAGCTGCGCCAGCCGTGCGCGCGCAGCCGCGGCCAGGTGATCGTGCTCGCCGACCCGCTGCCGCGGGCCTTCGCCGTACCCGGCGGGGGCAGCGGCGGGCACGTCGTCGTCAGCCAGGGCATGCTCGCCGCGCTCACGCCCGCCGAGCGGCGGGTGCTGTTCGCGCACGAACGGGCGCACCTGCGCGGCGGGCACCACTGGCACTCGGGCATCGTCTCGGCCGCCGCCGCGCTCAACCCGCTGCTGATCCCGCTGCGCTCCGCCGGTACCCACCTGTGTGAGCGCGCCGCCGACGAGGCCGCCGCCGCGGAGGTGGGTGACCGGGGCCTGGCCGCCTCGTCGCTGGCGCGGGCCGCGCTCGCCGCCGCGTCGGCACCCTGCGCCGCACCGGCCCTCGGCTACCACCACGCCGGCGTGGGCGCCCGGGTGGTGGCGCTGCAGAACGCGCCCGCCCGCCGCCGGCCGTACCTGGTCGTGGTGCTGCTCGGCGTGGTGGCCTTCGCGATGGCCGCGGACATCGAGGCCACCCACGACTTCCTGACCCTCGTCTTCTCCGCGCTCGGCGGGTAACGCATGCAGGACTGGTACGACTGGCACGCCGATTACGACGAGCCGGGCTCGAAGCTGGCCCGGCGCCTGGAACTGGTCCAGGGCTGGGTGCGCCAGGGACTGGACGAGGCACCGCCCGGCCCGGTACGCGTGCTGAGCCTCGTCGCCGGCCAGGGGCGTGACCTGATCCCGGTGCTGGCCCGCCACTCCCGCCGCGGCGAGGTGCGCGCCTGCCTCGTGGAGTTGGACGAGCGCAACGCCGAGGTGGCGCGAGCGTCGGCAGCCGACGCCGGACTCTCCAATGTGGAGGTACGCGTCGCCGACGCCGGTCTCGTCGACGGGTACGCCGACGCGGCGCCCGCCGACATCCTGATGCTGTGCGGGCTGTTCGGCAACATCACGGACGAGGACATCCGGCACACCGTCGAGCAGAGCACGGCGCTGGCCAACCGGGACGCCACCGTCGTCTGGACCCGGCACCGGGACGCGCCCGATCTGGTACCGCACATCGACACCTGGTTCGCCGAGGCGGGCTTCCAGACGCTCGGCCTCAGCGACGCCGCGCTCGACTACGGCGTGGGCGCGCACCGGTTGCGCCGCGACCCGCGCCCACTGGTCCCGGGTACCCGGCTGTTCACCTTCGTCGGATCCGAAAACCTCCGGCCTCAGTAGGTTCCGGCGCGGCGCAACTGCCTCGGCCGGCCATCCGGGTCGCACAGCCGCCGGTACATGGTGCCGGCGACGACGCGCAGCCGGAGGGGTACCGGCTGCGGCTGGTACTCGCGCAGCCGCCCGGGTGGCCGGGTACCCGCGCAGCCGCCCGCGTACCACGCGTCGAGCGCGGCCGCGGACCGGGCGTACGCGTCGAAGGTGTCCTCGAGCGGTACGCCGGCCGGATCGTCGAGGTGCTCGCTGGTCAACGCGCGGCGCAGCTGCCCGGGGAGTTCGCCGGCGACCGCGCAGCTGATCTCTGAGTCGTACGTCCACGAGCGCATGTTCAGGTTGTCCGAGCCGACGGTGGCCCACGCGTCGTCGATGACGCAGACCTTCGCGTGTACGTAGACCGGCTGCCCGGCGTGGTTCTCCGGCGCGTACATCGCGAACCGGTCGCCGGCCGCGGCACGCAGCAGCGAGAACGCGGCGTTGCGGCCGATGAGCTGGGCGGCGCACGCGAACCGGCCGCCCTGGTCCGGGTGGGCCGGTACCACGGCGATCATGCGCAGGCCGGGCCGGGCCGCCAGCGCCTGCGCGAAGACCCGGGCGACCTCCGCCGACCACAGGTACTGGTCCTCGAGGTAGACGAGGTGCCGGGCCTGCCGCAGGGCCTTCGCGTACGCGCGCGCCACGCTGCGCTCGCCGGCCGGGGCGAACGGGTACCCGTGCCGCCGGTACGGGTAGGTGCGCAGTACCTGTACCGCCTCGGTACCGGCCGGCGGCGGGTCGGGCAGTTGCGGCGGCAGCGGGTCGGGCCGGGTGTCGTCGCCGTGCACCAGGTCGGCGAGGCGGCGCCCCGGGTGGCGGGAGAGTGGGGTCGGGTCGTCCCAGCGTTCCCGGAAGGACGCCTCGACGTCGCCCACGGCCGGCCCGCGGATCTCCAGCTGTACGTCGTGCCAGGGCGGGTGCGGCCCGTACACGTCCGGCATCGGCGCGGCCTGCGGGTCGCCGTGGTGCGCCGCGTCGTCGCGCCGGCCGTGGCACAGGTCGATGCCGCCGATGTACGCGACGTCCCGCTCGGGGCGGTCGGGGTGGCGCAGCACCACCATCTTCTGGTGGTGCGAGCCGGCGGTACGCACCCGCATGTCGAGTACGCACTCGCCGCCCGCCGCCTCGATCTCCTCGCCCAGGTGCCGGTTCTCCTCCTCGCTGAACTGAATCTTGTCCACATGGGACCGCCAGATGAGCCCCTTCACGATCACGCCGCGCTCGGCCGCCTGACACAGCACAGTGGACACTTCGGTACCCGGGCCGGAAAGGCGCTCGTCTGGGTCGCCGCGCCAGTCCGTGAACAGCAGCAGGTCGCCCCGGCGCATGTCGTTCACGGCCGCCACGAGCGACGCGAAGTACGCGCTGCCGTGAATGAGCGGGCGTACCTCGTTGCCCGTACTCCAGGCGGTCTCGGCACCCGGCCGGCGCCGATCGATGCCGGTGTACGGGTTGCCGCGCTCGGTGGCGCTGAGGAACCAGTCGCGCAGTGCGATCGCCGGTGCAACCATCGCTATAACGTCCGTTCCTAGACCTTGCGGTAGCGGGACTGGAAGAAGCAGTACGCGCCGAACGCGGCGAAGCCGGCCGCGATCGCGATAAGCAGTACGGCGCCGTACGGCTTGCCGGCAAGCGTGCGCAGCGCCGCGTCCAGCCCGCGGGACTGGGCCGCGTTGTGCCGCACCGCCGCGCCGGCCAGCAGAACGCCCACGATGCCGAAGGCGACACCCTTGGCGATGTAGCCGAGCTGGCCCAGCCGCACCGCGGTCTGGCGCGCGCGCCGGCTCATCTGCGCGATGCGCAGGCGCCGCTCGAAGCTGCGCTTCGCGCCGTAGATGAACATGCCGACGCCGATGCCGATCACGGCGAGCCCGGCGACCACGACCAGCGCGCGGCCGGCGGGGTGGGCGAGCACGCCCGCGGTGGCGTTCTGCTGCTGGCTGGCGCTGGAGGTGGGTGCACCGCTGGCGACCTTGAGCGCGGTGACCGCGAGCGCGGCGTAGATGACGGTTCGGCCGACCGAGGCGATCCGCTCCAGGGTGCGGTGCTTGTCCTGGCGGTGCCCTACGGCGGCTTCGAGCAGTTGCCACAGGGCCATCGCGAACAGGCCGACGGCGATGATGATGAGCAGCGCGTGGCCGAGCGGTTGGCGGGCCAGCAGGCTGAAGGCGCCGGACTGGCTGCCCTCCCCGGTCGGGTGGCCCAGCGCGATCTGCAGGGCGAGCCACGCGACGGCAAGATGGAGCAGTCCGTACCCTATGAAGCCTGCGCGGGTGGGCACCACCAGCGCGTTGCTGCGGCGGAGGCTGTGCGTCATGGTTGACATTCCGGCGTGGTTCCCCGACACGCCGGTGGCGCAAACCCACCTATGTGGATACCAGCGCCTTTGTCAGGTCTTCCGGACCCTCCAGCTTGGCCTCGCCGGCGGCCAGCGCGTCGCGCAGGCCGACGCGCCCGGCCGCGAGCGCGGCCGCCGTCTCCGGGCTGAGCGTGAGCACCGCGCCGGGCCCGGCCGCCGGGCCGTCGTGGTGGTGCACGCCGTCGGGCCCGATCCGCAGGTGGAAGACGGCGTCATTGAGGTGTATCTGTACGGTGCCGGCCACGCTCGCGGCCAGCGGGCTCAGCTTGCGGGCGAGCGGCACGCCGAGCCAGTGCCCGCGCACGGCGTCACCGGGGGAGCGGGTGGCCAGCCGGTGAAGGCCCCAGTCGGCGAGCGCGTCGAGGACCGGCGCGGCCGCGGTGCCCGCCTCGGTGAGCTGGTATGTGCGGGGCCCGCCCTGCGCCCTGACCACGACCCCGTCCGCCTCCAGCTCGCGCAGCCGCGTCGCCAGCACGTCCGTGCTGATGCCCGGCAGGTCGGCGAGCAGGTCGCTGTATCGGCGGGGCCCGCCCAGCAGCTCCCGCACGATCAGCAGGGCCCAGCGCTCCCCGAGGTGGTCGAGGGCTCGGGCTACCGCGCAGTAGTGGTCGTAGCTGCGGTGGGGCATGCCAGCACGATAGCAGAAATCTACTTGGACTTTCCAAGTTTCGTGGTATAACCGAGCAATGCAGCTAGACCAGTCCGCGAAGCTCGCCGGTATCCACTACGACATCCGTGGCCCGGTCCTGCGCCAGGCACAGCAGCTGGAGCAGGAGGGGCATCACGTTCTCAAGCTGCACATCGGCAACCCGGCGCCGTTCGGCTTCGAGGCGCCCGACGCGCTGCTGCAGGACATGATCCGCAACCTGCCGACGGCGCACGGGTACGGCGACGCCAAGGGGCTGCTCGCCGCCCGGCGCGCGGTCACCCAGTACTACGAGGCGCGGGGTGTGACCGGCGTCTCGGTCGAGGACGTATACCTGGGCAACGGCGTCTCCGAGCTGATCGTGATGGCGCTGCAGGCGATGCTGAACCCGGGCGACGAGGTACTCATCCCGGCGCCCGACTATCCACTCTGGACAGCCGCGGCCACGCTCGCCGGTGGGCGGCCGGTGCACTACATGTGCGACGAGTCGGCCGACTGGTACCCGGACCTCGCCGACATCGCGTCGCGCATCACGACCTCGACGCGGGCGATCGTGCTCATCAACCCCAACAACCCGACCGGTGCCGTGTACCCGCCCGAGCTGCTCCAGGGCATCGCCGAACTCGCCCGGCGGCACCAGCTCGTGGTGCTCTCCGACGAGATCTACGACCGGATCCTGTACGACGGGGCGACCCACACCTCGATCGCGGCGCTCGCGCCGGACGTGTTCTGCCTCACTCTCGGCGGACTGTCCAAAGTGTACCGAGTGGCCGGCTTCCGCTCCGGCTGGCTCGTGGTCTCCGGACCGCAGCAGCACGCGCGCGGGTACCTGGACGGGCTGGACACCCTGGCCAACCTCCGGCTGTGCCCCAACGTACCGGCGCAGCACGCGATCCAGGCGGCGCTGGGCGGCCGGCAGGACATCGTCGACCTGGTGATGCCCGGTGGCCGCCTGCACGAGCAGCGCAACCGCGCGGTCGAACTGCTCAACGCGATCCCCGGCGTCTCCTGTGTCGTGCCGAAGGGCGCGCTGTACGCGTTCCCGCGCATCGATCCGGACCTGCACCCGATCGTCGACGACGAGCGGTTCGTACTGGACCTGCTGCGCCGCGAGAAGATCCTCGTCATGCACGGTACCGGCTTCAACTGGCCCCGTCCGGACCACTTCCGGGTGGTCACGCTCCAGCCGGTCGACGACCTGGACGCGGCGATCCGGCGCATCGGCCGCTTCCTCGCCGGGTACCAGCAGTAGCGGATCTGAGCAATGGACAGCGTCTTCCTCGCCCGGCACGGCGAGACCGAGTGGAATGTCCTGCGGCGGCGGCAGGGCCAGCTCGACTCGTCGCTGACGCCGCGCGGCCAGGCGCAGGCACGAGCACTCGCGGCGCTGCTGCGCGCCCAGGAGATCGACACGGTCTTCACCAGCCCGCTGGGCCGGGCCCAGTCCACCGCGAAGGTCATCGCGGCTGCTTCGGATGTACCGGCGGTCGTCCTCGACGATCTCGCGGAGGTCCACCATGGACAGTTCGCGGGTTTGTCCGACGAGGACATCGAGGCGCGGTATCCGGGGGAGTTGGAGCGCCGGACCCGCGACAAGTACCGCTGGACATTCCCGGGCGGGGAGAGCTACGCGGACGCCGACGTACGCGCGCATCGGGTGCTGGACCTGATCGCCGGGCACGGCGCCCGCCGGCCGGCGATCGTCGCGCACGAGATGATCGGCAAGCTGCTGCGGCGGCGCCTGCTCGGGCTCGGGCCGGATGAGGCGCTGGCCCTGAAACACCCCAACGACACCGTTTATGTGATCGGTTTCGCGTCCGCCACGATCAGATGCCTTCGAGTATCCCCTTCAACTTAGCGAGATCGGCCCGCACGAGGTCGGCGTCCCGTTCGAAGTCGGCGTCGCTCATCTCCGGCCGGCGGCGCAAGACGAACAAAATCTCACATCCGTCTCCGAACGGAATGACCCGCATCGGGTTGTAGATGACCTCACCTGAAGGCATTGTGACATCGTGATCGAGGACGCCGAACTTGTTTGGCTCGGCGAAGGAGATGCGAACCTTGCCGCCAGCGGTGTCGACGAACCACTGGCCCTGAACGTTCTCCACGGAGCGGCCGAGTCCGGACGCCCAGCGCGGAAGGTTCGCCGGATTCGAGGCGTATTCATAAACTTCGGCCGAGGGTCGGTCTATCTGCTCGACGATGTGCCTCGACTCGCTAGCCATTCAGGCATCATGGCAGATCCGGCCCGCGCACTGGAAGTACAATCATCTGATCAGGTGAATTCAAAGAGATCCACTGTGGACGGCATGGTCCTATGTAGACACACGCCAGGGGCCATTCGGCCAGACGACGCGGAGCTTGTTGGGCGTGCCGTGCAGCCGGTCCGGTACACCACCGGGAGCATCGACCACTGCCTTTTCCACACAGATACCGCCGGCCGCCCGGTAGAACGCCTGCGCCCTGGTGTTCTGTTCGAGCACCCACAGGTACATCGACGCGCCGCTCGCCTTCTGGACAACGGCATCGGTGGCCCGCCGCAGCAGCGCGGTGCCGACGCCGCCGCGCTGGCGGTCGTGCGCGACGTGCAGGTTGTCGACGAGGCTGCCCCACCGCTCGTCCGCGTCCAGTACGACGTGCACGAAGCCGATCATCTGGTCGCCCTCCTCGGCGACGATGGTCGCGCTGCCGTCCGGTGCGGCCAGCCGCGACGACCATACGCAGCGGCGATCGGTGAGGATGTCGCCGTCGAGGAACGAGTCGGAGTACGCGCCGCGGTAGTGCCGCCGCCAGCTGTCGGCGTGCAGGCGGGCGATGCCTTCAGCGTCGCCGATACCTGCCGAGCGCAAATGCATGGGGTACACGATAGCAATGCCCCCCATCGTCCAATGAGGACGGTCGTACCGAGCCGCTAGCCGGATACCATCAAACGGGCCTGCAGCCCTATGTGGTCCGAGACGTACGCCGGCCCGCCGGGCATCGGCGTCGGGCCGGTGAACAGCCGGTCGGTCGATTCGACGCTGATCGAGCCTGCGACCAGGATGAAGTCGATGCAGTGCGCCGCCCGGCCGGGCGGCAGGTACTCCGCCCGGAACGTCGGCGGGCAACGCCCGGCAAACGCATCCGTCAGGCCGGCCTCGTTCCGGAGATCCGCCAGCAGCGGGCTTTCGGCGGCGACATTGAAGTCACCGCACAGCACGGTCGGCTGCCGCTCCGCACGCACCAGGCGGGCCAGGGTAGCCAGCTGCCCTTGGTGGAAGAGGTAGTAGCGGTTGGCCGGGGACCAGTCGCCGTCGTAGTTGGCCACCGGGTGCGTGTTCGCGACGGACAACCGGGGCCGGGCCAGCCGCGTCAGCAGAGTGCCTTTGAGTGGCGCCTTGGCTCGCATCATGCCGGTCACGCCAGGGATCGGGGGCGGGTACGGGAACCGGTGGTAGCGCGATCCCGCTACCGGAAACCGGCTGAAGGTCACCACACCGCCCGCCGGCCCTACCGGACCCGGCCGGTAGACCGCGTGCCGGTACGAGGGCATCCACCGGCGTATCTGCCGCAGGTGGTAGTACGTGATGACCTCCTGCAGGCAGACGAGATCGACATCAGAGGCGTCGAACGCCTCGGCGGCCGCCCGGTACCGGACGCCGAGCCGGGACCCCACCGCCGGTCGGCCCCGAGTGTTCAGGGTCGCCAGGGTCAGCCTCGACCGCATCAGTCAGGTGCCCTGGATGTCGTCGTCAGATCGTCCCCCGCCACGGCAGGCAGAATATCTGCCGCCAGAAACCGGCGTGCCGATGCCGCAGGGTGAGCGGCGCTGGCGGTACAGTGGGCGGTATGCGCAGGAAGACATCACTCACCCTCGATGAAACCACGATCGCGGTGGCGAGAGCGGGTGCGGAGCGGGAGGGAAAGCCGTTGTCCCAATGGGTAGAACAGGCGATCCTGAACCAGGTCGGCCAAACCGATGTCGCGCTGATCGAGGAATGGGAGCGCGCCCTCTCCGACGAGGACCGAGCG
>JBPYFB010000194.1:0-2683 GCA_051986465.1 Rugosimonospora sp. | reverse complement strand
GCCGCTGCCGGCAACCACCCTCACCCCCACCCTGGCGGACCTCGTCGACGCGGTGTAGGTATCCGTTCTTTACTTCACGGCCATCTATGAGACACCTTGGTGATACCCGACCGGGATGAACTCTCGCCATGGCCCGGTTCGTCGTCTGCGGCGACAACCCGCTGGCGTTCCGCCTCGTCGACGAACTGGTGACGCGGTACGGCGCGGAGGTCACTCTGATCCTGCCCCGCGGTGCGCCGCGCCCCGGCGTGCGCATCGTCGAGGCACCGCGGCTGACCACCGAGGCCTTCACCGAGGCCGGCCTGGCCGAGGCCGACGCGCTCGCGCTGGTGGCCCAGGACGACGCCGGCAACCTGGACGGCGCGCTGCTGGCGCAGGAGATCAATCGCGGGCTGCGCATCGTGGTCCGGATGTTCAACCAGAGCCTCGCCGAGGGCACCCGGATCCTGTTGCGCGACTGCGCCGTGCTGTCGGAGTCCGCGATCGCGGCCCCGGGCTTCGTCGCCGCCGCGCTCGACGACGTCGCCCCGACGCACCTGCTCCTCGCGGGGCGGCGGCTGGTCGTCGCGCACCGCTCGGCGGTACCCGCCGACGACGTGGTGCACGGCCTGGCGACGATCGGTGGCGAGGACGACGAGCCGGTACTGCTGCCCGAGGACGAGCACCTCGCCGACCTGGTACTCGCCGACGCGCCGCCACCGGTCGCGATACCCCAGCGGCGCCGCCGCCACCCGCTGCGCACGCTGTCGGTGGTGGTGGTGCGCCGGATGCGGATCCTGCTCGGCGCCGTTCTCGCGCTGCTGGTCGTCAGCGCCGCGCTGTTCCAGGTCATCGACCACCTGGGCTGGTGGGGCTCGGTGTACGTCACGATCCTCACCGCGCTGGGCGGCGCCAACCCGGACCTGACCCGGTCCGCGGCCGAGCAGGTGCTGCAGACCGTGCTCACCGTGTTCAGCATCGCGCTGATACCCGTGCTCACCGCGGCCGTTGTGGACGCGGCGGTCCGCGCCCGGCTGGCGCGGGCGGGTGGCGGCCCGGCCGAGCCGATGCGGGACCACTACGTCGTGGTCGGCCTCGGCAACACCGGCACCCGGGTGCTCCTCGGGCTGCACGAGGCGGGCGTCGACGTCGTCGCGGTCGACCACCGCGACCAGGCCCGGGGTGTCGCGGCCGCCCGGGAGGTGGGCATCCCGGTCGTCGTCGGCGACCCGACGCAGGAGGCGGTGCTGCGCTCGGCGTGGGTACACACCTGCCGGACGCTGCTCGTACTGTCCACGGACGACATGCGCAACCTGCAGACCGCGCTGCTCGGCCGGTCGATCGCCGGTCAGCTGCGGGTGGTCCTGCGCCTGTTCGACGCGGACTTCGCCAACCGGGTCGAGCGCGCGTTCGGCCTGGCCAGTTCGCGCAGCGTCTCGTACCTGGCCGCGCCGACGTTCGCCGCCGCGATGATGGGGCGGGCGGTGCTGGACACCATTCCGGTGCGCCGGCACGTGCTGCTCGTCGCGGAGCTGCCGATCGGCGCCGGCTCCCCGCTGGAGGGTGCTCTGGTGACCGCGGTCGACGAGCCGGAGGTGGCCCGGCTACTGGCGGTGCGTACCGGCCGGGGCGAGCAGACGCTCTGGGCACCACCCGGCGGCCGCAAGCTGGTACGGACCGACCGAATTCTGGTCGTAGCCACCCGTACCGGACTGGGTCGGTTGCTCGCCCGCACCGCGTCAGATCCTGACCAGGTCGGACGCGCTCCGGTGGCCCTCCTCGACGTCGAGCGGCCGGCGCCCACCCACGCAGTCACCCTTGAGTACAACCCTTCCGATCCGACTGGGACCTCGACCGGAGCCTGATCGATTCTTTAGTCTGTGAGTGTCAGCCGCCGGGCCCCCCACGGAGGCGATCGTGACAGCACCGGCAGTCATAACCCGGATATATCCAAATACGACAGTTATCGTGCTACGCGGCAATATCGGAGAAAGCGACACAGGTCAATTGCGAAGCGTGCTCGTCGAGGCGCTGATGCGCCGGCGTCCACGCCGGCTCGTGGTTGACCTGACCGACGCCGCCACGCTGGACGCGACGGCGATCGGCGCGCTGGTCGCGGCCCGGGACACCGGACCCGACATGCGCATCGCGGTGGATGTCCGCCGCCCCAACTCGTCGGTCACCGCCGACCTGGCCCGGCACGGGCTATAGCTGCGGGAACTGGCGGGTCGGCCGCTCGTCCTCCTCGAACAGCTGGGAGGCGCGGCCGACGATCAACGGATCGGGCGTGGCCACGACCTCCACGTCCTTTCCGTCGTACGGGAACCGGTTGAGCAGGTACCGCATGGCCTGCAGCCGGGCCCGCTTCTTGTCGTTGCTCTTGATCACCGTCCACGGGGCGTCGGCGGTATCCGTGTAGAAGAACATCGCCTCCTTCGCCTCCGTGTAGTCGTCCCACCGGTCCAGCGACGCCAGGTCGGTCGGGGACAGCTTCCACTGCCGCACCGGGTCCACCTGCCGGATGATGAAGCGGGTCTGCTGCTCGCGCCGGGACACCGAGAACCAGAACTTGACCAGGTGGGTACCGGAACGCACGAGCATCCGCTCCAGCTCCGGCGCCTGGCGCATGAACTCCAGGTACTCGGCACGGTTGCAGTACCCCATGACGCGCTCCACCCCGGCCCGGTTGTACCAGGACCGGTCG
>JBPYFB010000193.1:0-4652 GCA_051986465.1 Rugosimonospora sp. | reverse complement strand
CGTCTCGTCGTCGGCGTCGCCCGCGGCCCGCGCGGCCCGCAGGCCGAGCATCAGCACGAGCGCCCAGGCGTCGAGGCGCCTGGACAGGGCGAGTCGCCGGCTCGCCGTACGGGCCAGCGCGCGGGCGTCGGCGTACGCCTCGTGCTCGATCGAGAGTTCGAGGACGCGCGTGAGGAGCGCGGCCTGGGCGGCGACGGCCGCGGGTTCCGCGTCGCCGGCCCAGGAGGCGAGCCGCCGCGTCGCGACCGGCACGTCCTGTGCGGTGAGCCCCTCGCCGACCTCGCGGGGGACGACCGCCGCGACGTCCGGCAGGACGCGGAAGCGGTCCTCGTCGACGACGGCCAGCCGCGACCGCCGTAGCTCGTCGAGGACGGCCGCGTCCACGTCGATCCCGGCGAGGGCCGGCAGCAGGCCGGCCGGGACCGCGACGTCGGGCAGCCCGGCCAGCACGGCGAGCACCCGGCGGGCCGGCTCGGTCGCGCGGGAGAGGAGGAGTGCCGTCTGGGCGTCCGCGTCGAGCCCGTGGCCGGTCGCCTCCGCGGCGCCCTTGAGGTCGACCTCACGCAGGTAGGCGCCGCAGCGCAGGAGCCGGGCGGGGAAGCCGCCGGCCTCCCGCAGGGCCGTGGCCACGACCGGAGCCTCGTCCTCGCGCACGTCCCGGTCCAGTTCGCCGGCGATGAGCTCGCTCGCGCCGTCCTCGTCGAGCGGGGTGAGTTCGACGGCGCGCCCGCGTCCCCACAGGGTGCGTACGCGCGAGCCGATCAGGAACACGCAGCGGGGCGCGTAGTCCAGGAGGCGGCCGAGCTCGGCCTCCGGCAGCCCGACGTGGTCGAGGACGACGGTCGCCTCGACCTCGGCCATGAGCCTGCGCCGCCGGGCGTCGGGTGGACGGTATCCGCCGGTGTCGTGGAACGCGTCGAACAGGTCCTGGCAGAGGTCGTCGAGGGAGCCGTGCCAGGCGTCGAGGCGACCGGCCGGCCGGTCCTCGCCGAGCCGGCGGGCGACGGCCCGCAGGAGGGTGCTCTTGCCGATGCCCGCGGGCCCGTACACCTGGACGGTGACGCCCTTGGCGAGAAGGCCGGCGATCTCGTCCGTCAGCGTGTCGCGGCCGGCGGGCGCGGGTCCGGGGCCCAGTGCGAGGGGGCCTGGGGATAACCGGGTGATCTCCGGTTCGGGGCCGGCGAAGTGGTTGACGACGGTCGAGCTCAGCGTGGCGACGACGTTGTTGTCGCCGATGACCACCTGCCCGGAGACGTTCCCGCCGATCACCACCTGGCCGGAGCTGCCCCGGTGGATGGGCGTGCCCGCCTGGTCGGAGTCGCCGCCGATCCGGGTCCGGCCGGCCGATCGACCCCCGCGCTTACGCCGCCAGGTCACCATGGGCGCTCAGCCCCGCCTCAGCATGTGGATAAGGGCATGCAGAACCCACAGGATAATCCACAGCATGTGGAAAACCCTGTGGAGCGGCACCGGGCCACCAGGGAACTTCAGGTCTTCGTCGCAGTTGCTCATGGCCCATCGGAGGGCCGCCACGCCGTCACCGTCCCAGATCCGGGAACCGGTGCGTGATGTGTTGGCCAGCATAGCGGCGCTTTGTCCCGGCCGCCGGGAGATCGGCGAGAAATCCCGCCCGAATCCGGCGACTCAGGGGCAGCGGCCCGTACGGCGGCCACCGCCCCACATCGTGTCGTGGACTCCTGTGGAAAACACGCGGCGTCGGGTGGACGACGCGGTCAACGCCAGTGCGTCGAGAGGATCACGCCGATCACGATCACACCGAAGCCGATCAGCAGGTTCCAGTTGCTCAGGCTGCTCATCACCGGAACGTTCGTGCTGGTACTCGCCGTCACGTAGTAGACGGCGATCCAGGCCAGGCCCAGCAGCCAGCAGCCCACCATGGTCGGAACGAGCCACCGCGGGCTGACCGCGACCTTCTGCGACCGCTGCGGCGGGGTGTAAACGGCCTTCTTGCGTACCTTCGACTTGGGCACGGTGGGTCTCTCCTCGGGGCGAGCGGCGGCCTTACGCCGGGCCCGCGCATGGGTCAGTTTGTCGGTTAGCGTAGTCGCTGGTGAGCAGCGTACGACCATATCGGCGGCGATGGGGGGTGGCGGTGGCGGCAAATCCCGGTCACGGTAGGTCAAGGGCGCTTCGCTGGCGGCATGTCATCCCGGTCATCACGCTCTTCAGCGGCACTCTTTTCGCCGCCAGCGCGAGCACGGCGCACGGCACCGACCTGCGCGGCGGCAGCCGGACGAAGGTGACCGAGCTGATCTCCCAGGAGCAGCGCGACTACCAGCGCTCGCAGGACACCTACCGCCGGCTGCACAGGCAGGTCGACGCCCTCGGCCGGCAGGCGTGCCGTACGGACGCTCGCGTACGCGCCGCGCAGCAGGAGGCCGACCGGCTCGCCGCCGCCTCCGGGTTCACCCCCGTCACCGGCCGGGCGGTCGTCGTCTCCCTCGACGACGCCCCGCACGACCGGCACGTGCCCGACCACACCAGCCCCGACGATCTCGTCGTGCACCAGCAGGACGTCCAGGCGGTGGTCAACGCGCTGTGGGCCGGCGGCGCCACCGGCATGCAAATAATGGACCAACGCCTGATCTCGACCAGCGCCGTCCGCTGCGTAGGCAATACCCTCATCCTGCAAGGAGTCGTCTACTCGCCGCCGTTCCTGATCACCGCCACGGGCGTGCCCGAGCGGTTGCGCGCGGCGCTCGACGCCTCGCCAGAGATCGGGATCTACCGACAGTACGTCGATGAATACGGACTCGGTTACCAGGTGAAGACCCTCCAGAAGACGACGTTGCCCGCCTACACCGGCAACGCGACGCCGAAGTACGCCACGAAGCCCACGACGGAGCCAGACGGTGCGGACGCTAATCCGTAGCATCGGCGAGCTGTGCATCACCGCCGGCCTGGTCCTGCTGCTCTTCGTCGCGTACGAGCTGTGGGGCACCGGCGCGTACACCCAGGCGCAGCAGCACAGGCTGAGCGACGAGCTGACCCGTTCCTGGAACTCCGGCGCCGGCAAGGTCACCACCGAGCGCGTACGCCTCGGCCACGGCGTCGCGCTGATCCGCATCCCCCGGCTCGGCGGCAAGTTCCACTACGTCATCGTCGAGGGCGTCTCGGTCGCCGACCTTCGCAAGGGCCCCGGCCACTACCCGGGCACCGCGATGCCCGGTCAGGTCGGCAACTTCGTCGTCTCCGGACACCGCACGACGTACCTCGCGCCCTTCAACCGGATCGGCGAGCTCCGCTACGGCGACAAGATCCTCATCGACACCCGGGCGAGCCAGTTCGTCTACAAGGTCACCGCCAAGAAGGTCGTCCAGCCCAGCGACATCTCCATCGCCGCGCCGGTGCCCGAACATCCGAAGGCCAACCCCACCAAGCGCCTGATCACGCTGACGACCTGCAACCCGAAGTACTCCGCGGCGCAGCGGCTCATCATCTTCGGGCAGCTCGTCTCGACGACGCCGCGGGCGAAGGAGGCGAACACCTGATGTACGCGTGGCTCTGGCGCCACCTGCCGGGCGGGACGCTGGAACGCCTGGGCCTCGCCCTCGCCGGGGTCGTCGTCGTAGGCGTGCTGCTCTGGTATCTCGTCTTCCCCTGGATCGAGCCCAAGCTCCAGTTCGACCACGGCACGGTCGAAGGCGACACTCCTGGCAACTCCGGCACCCCTGGCACCTCGGCTCCGGCGAGACCCTGATGCCCACCGCGTACGGCATGCCACGCGTCCGGCGCGTCCTCGTCGTGGACAACCAGGACAGCTTCGTCCACACGATCGTGTCGTACCTACGCGAACTCGGCGCCGACTGTGTCGTACGCGACCGGGCCGAGACCTCGCCCGGCGACGTCGACGCCTTCGACGGTGTGCTCCTCAGCCCCGGACCCGGACGTCCCGAGGACACCGGCGTCTGCCTCGACATCGCCGCGGCGGCCCGCCGTCCCGTCCTCGGCGTCTGCCTCGGCCACCAGGTCATCGCCACCGCGTTCGGAGGTACCGTCCGGCGCGCCCCCGAGCTCGTACACGGCTACCCGAGCGAGATCCACCACGACGGCGCGGGCGTGTTCCGCGGCCTGCCGGAGCCGTTCACGGCGACGAGGTACCACTCGCTCGCGCTGACCCCGGAGAGCGTCCCGGCCGACCTCGCCGTCACCGCCCGTACGCCCGACGGCGTGATCATGGGGATCCGGCATCGTACGGCGCCGGCCGAGGGCGTCCAGTTCCATCCTGAGTCGGTGCTCAGCGAGGGCGGACACGACCTTCTTGCGAATTGGCTCGCATACGCTGCGTGAGAACCGCAGGCCGGAGCCTCGCGGCGAAAAGAGGCCCTAAAGATTGCACCTCTCACGTGTAACGCCAAGGAACGCGGAACTGATTCCACCAGTGAGGGCTTCCGCCGTTGCCCCCGAGCGGCGGAAGCCCTCCCTCATGTCCGGGCTCAGTTCCCCCGGCCTCCCCACATACGACAAGACCCCCGCACGCGTGCGGGGGTCTTCGCCGATGGGCCGTCAGTTATTGGGCGGGAAGCTCGGGAGGCCCGTTGGTGGGGTCGTCGGCGGCTGCTGCTGGGCGCGGGTGACGGTCAGCGTGACCGTGCTGCCGCGCAGGGCGGTCTCGTTCTCCGCCGGCGTCT